>CAYSSK010000082.1:0-2993 GCA_964433645.1 uncultured Desulfofustis sp. | reverse complement strand
CCGGGGATGTCCTGGACAACGAGCTGAGCCGGTCGATCTACAGCAGCGGGGCGTCGTTGTTTCGCATCAAGCCGCTGGCCATCGTTCAGCCGAAAAATCGGCAGGACATCATCGAGACGATCAGGTTTGCCGGCGCCCATAAGATCCCGCTGACCCCGCGCGGCGGCGGCACCAGCCGGGCCGGCAACGAACTCGGCGCCGGGATCCTGATCGACTTCAGCAAGAACCTCAACCGGTTGCTGGAGATCAACGTGCAGGAGCAATGGGTTCGGGTCGAGCCGGGCATTGTGCTGGCCGATCTGAACCGGCAATTGAAGAAGCACGGGCTCTATTTCCCGATCGATCCGTCGACCATCGACTCGGCGACGCTGGGCGGCATGATCGCCAACAATTCCAGTGGTCCGCATGGCGTCAAGTACGGCACGACCCGGGCCCATGTCCGGGAGTTGGAGTTGGTGCTCGCCGATGGCGAGGTCATGCGCACCGGGTCACAGCACAATATCGGGAACGACCCGGCGGAGACCGCCGCGACCGGCCTGGCGGCAGCCGTCCGCACCGCGGTGCCCGAGATTATCAAGCGCTATGAACCGTATCTCGAAGAGGAGCGGCCGTTTACCAGCAAAAATTCCTGCGGCTATCATGTCTGGGACCTCTTCGACGGCGATTCATTTAACCTGACCCCGCTGCTCGTCGGCTCGGAAGGCACGCTGGCCATCGTCTCCGAGGCGACGCTGGCGCTCTCGCCGATCCCGCAGAAGGCCCTGAGCGGTTTCGTCTACTTCGACGATCTCGGCAAGGTCGGCGAAGCGACCCAGCAGATCCTCGAAGAGGGACCGTCCATGGTCGAGATCATGGAAAAACATATTCTCGACCTGGCCCGCGAGCAGCGCCCGGAGTTGGCCCAGTATTTCCCCGAGAACACTGAAGCTTCATTATTTATCGAGTTCCAGGAAGACTCCGATGAAGAGCTGCAGCAGAAATTCGCCCGGGTCACCAAACGGCTCATCGAGGACAACCAATTGGCGGTCCAGGTCCTGCAGGCACGTAACGCTGCCGATATGAAGACCTTTACCAAGGTGCGCGGGATTTCCGGGCCGATCCTCAACCGGATGAAAGGGCCGCGGCGGCCGATCGCCTTTATCGAGGATGCCGCCGTTCATGTCAGCCGGTTGCCCGAATATATCAGCGGCCTGCGCCGGCTGTTCGATCGTTTCCAGGTCAAGGCGGCGATCTACGGTCACGCGGGTGACGGCAACCTGCATACCATGGCGATTCTCGACCTGCGCCGGGCCGATGACGTGAAGACCATGCTGGAGCTGTCGGAAGCGGTCTGCGAGCTGGTTCTCAGCTTGAAGGGGACGGTGAGCGGCGAGCATGCCGATGGCCGGCTGCGCAGCTATTATGTCCAGCGGCAATATCCGCATCTCTATGACGCGATGAAGGAGATCAAGGCGATTTTTGATCCGGACGGCCTGATGAACCCCGGAGTGATCATCTCCGGCGATGACAACGCCCTCGGCCATGACCTGAAGTTCGGCCCGGATTTCGCGCTGGTCAAGACCGGCAGTTCGTTTGACAAACTGGTCAACCAGGATCAGATCGAGAACTGTTCGGGCTGCGCAAAATGCCGCTCGTATTGTCCGATTGCCAGCTCCAGCCTGCAGGAGTGGACCAAGGGGCGCGGCAAGATCACGCTGCTGCGGGAACTGACGTCGGGCAAGCTCGACCCGTCGATTCTTGCGGAACCCGAGTTCAAGGAAGTGATGGACTCCTGTATCAACTGCAAGCGCTGCCTGACCGAATGTCCATCCGGGGTCGATGTACCGTGGCTGGCCATGGCGGCGCGGGCCGATTACGTGCGGCGCCGGGGGGAAGGGTTGACCAACCGGGTGCTCACCGATACCAGCCTGCTCTGTAAACAGGGCAGCTTGATGGCGCCGCTGGCCAACTTCGCCACCTCGCTCGGCCCGGTTCGCTGGGGCCTGGAGAAGGTTCTCGGCATGGATGCCAAACGGCACCTGCCCCCGTTTAAACACCAGACCCTGCGTAAGATGATGAAATCGCGACCGCAGCCGGTCGGCAGCCGGGAGGCGGTGTTCTTCCTCGGCTGTTTCGCCAACTACAACGATCCGGAAGGCGAGGGGTTGGCGGTGATCGAGGTGCTCGAGCATAACGGTATCCGGGTCATCATGCCGGAGCTGAAGTGTTGCGGCATCGCCCGCATCAGTGGTGGCGGGCAGGACCAGGTGCTCGGCGATATCGAGTTCAACATAGCCGCCCTGAAAGAGTATGCGGCCCGCGGTCTGCCGATCATCTTCAGCGAGCCGAGTTGCGCGCTGGCCGTAAAAAACGAATACCCGCGCATTCTCGAGACCGAGGACGCCCGGCTCGTGGCGGGGGCCTGTGTCGATATCCATCGCTATCTGATGGATCTGCATGAAAAGGGGGCGTTGCGCACCGATTTCGGCAGGCTCGACATGAAGCTGGGGTATCACGCGCCCTGTCATCTGCGCAGCCTCGGCGTCACTACCGAGCCGGTGGAGTTGATGCGGCTGGTTCCCGGTGTCGAGGTGGAGACCTACAGCGACAAGTGTTGCGGCATGGGCGGGACCTATGGGTTGAAAGCGAAGAATTACGAGCTGTCGATGAAGATCGGCCAGCGGCTCTTCGATGAAATCAACGACTCCCGGGTCGATCAGGTGGTCACCGGCTGCGGCGCCTGCGGCATGCAGATCTACCAGGGGACGGCCCGCGATTCCCTGCCGCCGCTGAAAATACTGGCCATGGCCTACGCGACGGCCGGCAAGGAGGCCGCCGTCGAGGCGGGTTGACAGACGTGCGACCTGTGCTGCCGATCCTGCTCGTTATCGTTGCTGGTGGCAGTTTATATAACCCCCATGACTGAAGGTCACAACGAACAATGAAAATCACCATCGTGGTCGGATGGGCTGGTTGATCCTCCCTCCGGCTGCTGCGCTGCGGCCTGATCGGCT
>CAYSSK010000081.1:0-18081 GCA_964433645.1 uncultured Desulfofustis sp. | reverse complement strand
GAGGATCAACCAGCCCATACGACCACGGTGCCGATTTTCATTGTTCGTTGTGACCATCGGTCAAAGGGGTATAACCAAGGGGGGAAAATGAATATTCTGATGACCGGGATCTCCGGTCTGGTGGGCAGTGCCTTGGCCGAATTTCTCTTCGCCGCCGGCCACTCTTTTTTCAGCCTGCAGCGCAATCGAAGCAGTGCCGACCAGGGCTTCTGGAACCTTGCCCGGATCACCGACGGGCAAGGCGTGCCGAGCTTCGATGCGGTAATCCACCTGGCCGGCGACAATATTGCCTCCGGCCGCTGGACCGCTCAAAAAAAAAAGCGCATCATGGAGAGCAGGGTCACCGGTACGACGGAGTTGGCCACCTTCTGCGCCGGCCTGCCGGTCAAACCGCGGCTGTTGCTTTCGGCCTCGGCCACCGGCTACTACGGCAACCGGGGTGACGAGCTACTCACGGAAACGAGTACCAGCGGCAGCAATTTCGTCGCCGAGGTCTGTCGCGCCTGGGAAGGTGCGACCGAGTCGGCCCGGCAGGCCGGGATTCGCGTGATCAACGGCCGGATCGGCATGGTGCTCAGCGGCAATGGCGGCACCCTGCCGACGATGCTGCCCTCGTTCAGACTCGGTGTCGCCGGCATTGTCGGCAGCGGCGAGCAATACGTAAGCTGGATCGGTATCGACGATCTGGTGCGGATGTTACTCTTCCTGCTGGAGCACGACGATATCAGCGGTCCGGTCAATATGGTGGCGCCGGCAGCGGTCACCAACCGGGAGTTCACGAAAACGCTGGGCAGAGTGCTCGGTCGACCGACGGTGATGAAGATGCCGGCCTTCGTTGCCAAAGCCGTCTTTGGCCAGATGGCCGACGAACTGATCCTCTCCAGCGCCAGGGTAGCCCCGCAGGTCTTGTCAGCACACGGCTACCGTTTCCTCTCCCCGAACCTGGAAGACACCCTGCGCTCCTGCATCGAATCAGCCTGAGCGTCTCCGTCCCGACACGAGGGTCAATCGTTTCGCCCCCTGTCGGGCCCGTGCGCTGGCGCGCCGTTCAGCAGCCGGTTATCCTGGCCAGTGCCTCCTCGTAGCGACGCCGGGTCTTGTCGACGATCTCCCCGGGCAGCGACGGCGGCGGCGGCGTTTTGTCCCAATCAAGCGAGCTGAGATAATCGCGGAGGAATTGTTTGTCAAAACTCGGCTGCCCTTGTCCCGGACGGTATTCGTCCAGCGGCCAGAACCTCGACGAATCGGGGGTGAGCACTTCGTCGATAAGGATCAGGCGGCCGTCTATTTCCCCGAGTTCAAACTTGGTATCGGCGATGATAATGCCCTTGGTCAGCGCGTAATCCGCCGCTTTCCGGTACAGGCGGACACTGATGTCGGCAATCTCCTCGGCGCGGGCCGGGCCGACGATCTCTTTCAGCTGCTCCAGGGAAATATTCTCGTCATGATCACCGATTTCGGCCTTGGTCGACGGGGTAAAGAGCGGCTCGACAAACCGGTCCGACTCCTGCATACCGGGCGGCAGCACAAATCCGCACACCGTGGTCTCTTTCTTGTAGGCACTCCAGAACGAGCCGGAGATATAACCGCGCACGATGCACTCCACCGGCAGCGGCTTGGTTTTTTTGACCAGCATCGAACGGCCGGCCAATACGTGGGCATACGGCCGGCAGGCCGCCGGGTACTGGGCCGGGTCGGCGCTGACCAGGTGATTCTCGACGATGTCGCCGAGCAGGTCGAACCAGAATAAAGAGAGTTCGGTCAACACCGAGCCCTTGCCGGGCACCGGATCGTCCATAACGACATCGTAGGCGGAAATCCGGTCGGTGGCCACCATCAGGAGCAGCTCGTCATGGCCGTCGATGGCGTACATGTCCCGCACCTTGCCTCGATGCACGAGGGTGAGCCCGGGGAAATCCGTGGTCAATACTGCCTCTGTCATAGCGTGTTCCTCCTTGCGGGAAAAAATATTCAGTTTTTCTGGGGTTCATGCGCGCCATACTCATCTCGGTACTTCTCGGCCACCCGGCCATGATAATCGGCACAGGCCGGGTTGTGGTAGGCGACGAGACGGGCGGTCAGCGAACCGATGAGCAACTTGGAGTTGACCAGAACGGGTACCCGGCACCGGTCGTCGGTATACCAGATTACCGTATCTCCTCGCTTGTCGTACAGGCCGCTGAATTCCATGATCGGTTCGACCACCACCGTCTCGGCGGGGCCAAACAGCGTTTCTACCACCTGCTCCCGGGCCCGGACCATGACCACCACCTCGTTTCGCCGGTAGTCGGCAAAGGTCGAGACGACAAAGGGACGACCGGGGATCAGCTCCATGACGCGACTGACGAAAAACGAGGAGAACTCGTTCTGGATATCGCTGCCCACCTCAAAAATTTCCGCCGGCTTCTCGTTGTGCCAGTAGGCAATCCTGCCGCGCCGCTGGTCGTATTTGGTAACCCGGTGGGCTTCGTAATTGAAGCCTTCCTGCTGCCAGACTTCGTAATAATAGGGCAGACGCTGCGGTCCGGAGACCTTGGTGACGTGCACGTCCTCAATCGGGTACAGCGCCGAGAACAAACCGTTGTCGGTGGTCACCCGGGCATGGATCCGGTAGCTGTCCGGCCGCTCATCGAGCCGGGTCACCTCGATATGCAGCTCACCGAGTTTGAGTCCGCCGGTGTAGGAGACATCGAAGCGCAAGCGCTCGCCGCCGCGATAGGCGGTTGCCAGTAATGTTGGATCGATCCTGCCGGGAGCGATGTCGGGCGGCACCATGCTTTGCCGATTTTCCTGCCCCGCCGCTGCGACAGACAGCCAGCCGGCGACGAAGAGCAAAATGCCAAGGATGCAGGCCGGCCCGGCTTTCATCATCCTCACCTTCAGCCGGTGACCAGCGCCAGCCAGGTGGCGCAGAAAATGACGATGGAGATCAAGCCGTTCATCGAGAAAAACGAGGCGTGGATGCGCGACAGATCGGCGGGGCTGACAATCAGGTGCTGGTAGAAAAGAGCGCCGGCGGTCACCACCAGACCGACGAAATACCAGATATTGAGCTGTTGCTGCCACCCGACCAGGGCAAAGAACACGAAAGCCAGCAGATGAAACAGTCCGGCCAGCCGAAACGCGTTGCGCCTGCCCAGGCGCGACGGCAGCGAGTAAAGCCCGCTCCGGCGGTCGAAATCGGCATCGAGACAGGCGTACACGGTATCGAATCCGGCCACCCAGAAAATGACACCGAGCGACAGCGCCCAGGGATAGCCGGCCAGCGAACCGGCCACCGCGACCCAGCCGCCAAGGGGCGCCATCGACAACGCCACCCCGAGGAGCAGGTGGCACAGCGCGGTAAACCGTTTGGTCAACGAATAGAGCAGCGTCAGGCCAAGGGCGGGCGGAGCCAGCTGCAGCGTCAGGGTATTGAGCTGCCAGCAGGCGAAAAAGAACAGGCCGCCGGCGGCCAGCACCAACAGCCAGGCTTCGCCGAGCCTGACCTGACCGGCCGGGATGGCCCGTTCGGCGGTTCGTGGATTAGCGGCATCAAAGCGGCGATCGACGATTCGATTGAACCCCATGGCGCAGGTACGGGCCCCGACCATCGCGACGACAATCCAGAAAAAAACCGGTAGCTCGGGCAGGCCGCGGGCCGCAAGAAAAGCTCCGGTAAAGGCGAACGGCAGTGCGAAGACGGTCAGCTTGAACTTGATCATCTCCAGCAGGATGGCGAGTTTCTTCCACACGGCGTTCAGTCACCCCAGCGTCGCCGGTCGGTCACCTCGATACCGATCTGATCCAGCACTCGCCAGGCGTAAAACTGCGCCGCCTCGGCAAGATCGACCGGTTTGAGATAAAAACTGGGCATCGGCGGGCAGATCACCGCGCCGGCATCATGGGCCGCCAACATGTTTTTCAGGTGGTTCCGGTTCAGCGGCGTTTCCCGTACCGCCAGGACCAGGCGACGGCGCTCCTTGAGCATCACGTCGGCGCTGCGATGGATCAGATTGATCGACAACCCCGAGGCAATGGCCGACAGCGTACCCATCGAACAGGGCAGTACGATCATCGCCTGATAATCGCTGGACCCGGACGCCGGCGGCGCGGTAAAGTCATCGGCACTAAACCAGTGCGAGACGGCCGCCAGTTCAGGCGGCGCCACTCCCTCCTCGAGCCGCAGTACCTTGGCGCCGGATTCCGAGCAGATGCCGTGCACCTCCAGGTCCGGATGCCGACCGCACTGATCGAGAAACGCTCTGAGGTAGAGCATCCCGGACGCACCGGTAACGGCCACGAGAATCTTGCCCGGCCCGCTCATGGATGCCTCGCTGGCCGATCTTTGTTATTTATCATCGCGGACTCCGCCGATATCATGGTGCAACGGGTGAATCTTGAGCGGCAGGGCCGCCTCGGACGCCTCGCCGAAACCGACCAGGGCCCGATAAAAAGTCGCCAGCGCCCGCTGCTTGGCCTCGTCGAGATCATACTGTATCGCCTGCAGGTAGGAAAAGCAGCCGTCCACCGGCATCGGGATGCGCGGCGCCGCCAGCCGGCAGATTCTGTCGAGGTGCCGCAGCCCCTCGTCCCGGCAGTCCACGAGCGCCCGGTGGACGCGGGTGACCAGTTCCGGCTGGCGGCGGCAGAACTCGTCGCGCACCGCACAGACGGCAAAGACGAACGGCAAACCGGTTTGCTGCTGCCACGCCTCGCCGAGATCCACACAATATTGATACGATCCTGCCAATTTCAAGCGCAGCGCGTCATCACCGATGGCCAGAATCCCCTTGGCCCCCAGTTGCCGGGCCGCGGCCACCTCGCCGCAGCAATAGATTGGCTGGACCCGGTAAAATTGTTCCAGCACGATCCGCACCAGGCACACCGAGGTCTTGGACTGGGCGGACAGCAGCACCGTTTCGCCCGCCAGCTTCTCCGGTTTGACCCGTGAAAAGAGAAAGACCGACCCGACCGGTCCGTTGGCACTGATCGACAGATCTCCGAGAATCCGGTACCGCTCGGGCCTGAGCCCGTATTCATGCGAGGAACAGAAACCAAGGTCGATATCGCCGGCGGCCAGCCGCTGGTTGAGCGCCGCCGGATGATCCTCGATCATCTGCCAGTGGGCCGGATACTGCCGCTCCTGCCAGATGGTATGGATCGGCGCGGTATTGATATAGGCCACCATGCCGATCCGAACCGTCGCCTCTGTGCTGTCCATCAGTGTCCTCCCCCCTCGTCATCGACGAGGCGGTAGTCCATGTAACGCTGGCGGGGGATAAAACCGGCATCGCCGACCAGCCGCCGGATTTGTTGTTCGGAGAGCCGAAAACTGATGCCGGCGGCAGCGACCACGTTTTCCTCGATCATCGTGCTGCCGAAATCGTTAGCCCCGAAAAACAATGAAAGTTGAGCGATTTTCGGTCCCTGGGTGACCCAGGAGGCCTGGATATTAGCTATGTTGTCGAGATAGATGCGGGACAGGGCAAGCATGCGCAAATACGCCAGGCCGCTGGTCGAGCAGCGTTGCTGCCGCCCCAGAACCGTGTGATCCGGCTGAAACGGCCACGGGATAAAGGCGGTGAAGCCGCCGGTCCGGTCCTGCAGCCGGCGCAGCCGGCGCAGGTGCTCGAGCCGCTCCTCGATGGTCTCGATATGGCCGAACATCATCGTCGCCGTCGTCCGCAGTCCCTGGCGGTGGGCCTCTTCCATCACCGTCAGCCACTGGTCGGCGCTGCACTTGCGCGGGGCGATCCGCCGGCGCACCCGATCGCTGAGAATCTCGGCGCCGCCGCCGGGTATCGAATCAAGGCCGGCGGCGATCAACCGCCCGATCACCTCGCCGATCGACAGATCGGCCAGCTCGGCAAAATGGACGATCTCCGGCGGCGAAAAACCGTGCAGATGAATGCCGGTTGCCTTGATCGCGGCCACCATGTCCTCGTACCAGCTGAGCGGCAGGTCCGGATGCAGCCCGCCCTGCAGCAGAATCTGGGTGCCGCCCAGTTCCCTGGTTTCCTCGATTTTGGCCAGCAGTTCGGCCCGGCTCAGCACCATCCCGTCACCACGCTCCGGTGCCTTGAAGTAGGCGCAGAAACTGCAAGCCGAGATGCAGATGTCGGTGTAGTTGACATTGCGGTCGATCACGTAGCTGACGACGTTGTCGGGATGCAGCCGCCGCCTGATTTCATCGGCACACCAGGCGAGATCGTACAGGCCCGCCTCGCCGGCGAGAACCAGGAACTCGTCGTCGGAAAGCCGCCGGCCGGCACCACTTGCCGCAAGGATCTCCGGGCAGTTCATCACTTATTATTTTCCGCCGTGCACGGCGATGGTCTCGTAGAGCGTGGTGCGTTCGACCGGCAGCCGGCCGGCCTCGCGGATGAGTTCGATCAGCGTCGTACTGCCGATGGCCTGCTCGGTTTCCGCACCGGCCATGTGGGTGATCACCTCCTCCTTCACGGTGCCGTCCATATCGTCGGCGCCAAACGACAGGGCCAGCTGGGCCAGCTTCGGCCCGATCATCACCCAATAGGCCTTGATGTGCGGGAAATTATCGAGCACCAGCCGGGCCACGGCGACGCTTTTCAGATCATCGATGCCGGTCGGCCCGCTCAGCGCGCTGAGCGCCGTGTTGCGGGGGTGGAAGGCGAGCGGGATAAAGGCCAGAAAACCGCCTGTTTCGTCCTGGGCACCACGCAGTGCCAGCAGGTGTTCGACCCGTTCCTCGAGGGTTTCCAGATGGCCGTAGAGCATCGTCGCGTTGGAAAACAACCCCTGGCGATGCGCCGTTTTGGCGATTTCGAGCCAGTTTTCGCCGGACAGCTTATCCTTGCAGGTCTGCTCCCGGATGCGGGGGCTGAACACTTCGGCGCCGCCGCCGGGCAGCGAGCCGAGGCCGGCCTGGCGCAGCGCTGTCAGCGTCTGCTCCGGCGATCGCCCGTACAGCTCTGCCAGATGGGCGATCTCGACACAGGTGAAGGCCTGGATGTGGACCTCGGGTCGTACCTGCTTGATGCCGCGGAGCAGCTCCAGGTAATACTCGAACGGCAGATCCGGATGGATGCCGCCGACCATGTGGATCTCGACGATCGGTTCGTCGAGACGCTCCCGCACCTTGTCCTTGACCTCGTCGACACTCATCTCGTACGCGAGCGCATCTCCCTGGCGCCGGCCAAAAGCGCAAAAGGAGCAGAGATTGGTACAGATATTGGAATAATTGATGTGCTGGTTGTAGATGAAATGAGCGCGATCGCCGTTGATACGCTCCCGGACCAAATTGGCCAGGTAGCCGACGGCCAGGATGTCGTCGCAGCGATAGAGCCGGAGGGCATCGTCACCGTCCAACCGCTGCCCGGCGATCACCTTGTCATGGATGCCGGCCAGGCCGGCCTGTGCTATTCGATCTTTCACGGCAATAAAAAAAGCCGGTTACCGGGAACCGGCTTTCAGCGAAGTTTTAAGGAAACAAGGATCAATCGATGAAATACTTCAATTTCTCTCGCCGGCTCGAGTGGCGCAACCGGTTGAGCGCCTTCTTCTCGATCTGCCTGATTCGTTCCCGGGACACGTTGAAGCGTTTGCCGATCTCCTCCAGCGTATACTCGGCCTTTTCACCGATACCAAAGCGCAACCGGATGATCTTTTCCTCCCGCTCCGACAGGGTCGACAGGATCTCCTTGACCCGGCCGGCCAGCTCCCTGGTCTGCACCGCCTCGTACGGCGATTGTGATTCCTGGTTTTCCAGGAAGTCGCCCAGGGTCGAATCGTCGTCGCCGACCGGCGTTTCCAGGGAAATCGGTTCACGGGACGCCTCGAGGATGGAGAGGATCTTGTCCATCGGCAGACTGGTGGCCTTGGAGATCTCCAGCGGCGTCGGTTCGCGGCCCAATTCCTTGTAGAGGGCGTAGAAGGCCTTGAAGAACTGGCTGCGGAGTTCGAGAAAATGAACCGGCAATCGAATGGTTCTCGTCTTGTCGAGAATGGCCCGGGTGATCGCCTGGCGAATCCACCAGCTGGCATAGGTGGAGAACTTGTTGCCCTTGGTGTAGTCGAAGCGAAAGACGGCGCGCATCAGGCCGAGGTTGCCTTCCTGGATCAGGTCGGCCAGCGTCAGGCCCTGGTGCATATAGCGTTTGGCGATGGAGACGACCAGGCGCAGGTTGGCCCGAATCATCGTGTCTTTCGCCACCTCGATGGAGCGGCTGTAGGCCTCCATTTTCGCCTGCAGCTCGAACAGCTCACGGGTTTCGGGATATTTTTTGGCGGCACTGCAGACGTTGTAGCGCATGAAATTGAGCTGCTGCTTCTTCGGCTTCAACGTCGGGTCGCGTTTTTCCCAGAGATCGATGCGCTCCCGCAGCACATCAATCTCCTTGGAACCCGACAGATCTTCCCGGATGGCCTTGATGATCGACTCGAACCCCTGGCGGATGGTCTTGCTGTACTTGGCCTCCTCCTCCGGAGTCAGCAGGTCGAAACGCCCCATCTCCCGCAGGTAGGTGGTCGTCGTTTCCTCCGCGTCGTGCTCGTCGTCTTCGGAAAGACCGAGGGCCGGTTCTTCGTCATGCAGATCGCCGTCGTCGTCGTCTTTCTTCTCCCAGATCTCACCGGACAGCGTTCGCTTCTCGCCCGATTTTTCCTCGGTGACGATCTCAATGTTGTGATCTCCGAGAAAGTTGAAGATCTTCTCGATATCACGAGGATCTTTGATATCTTCGGGCAACAGATCGTTGAGGTCGTCGAAGCTGATACAACCTTCTGTTTTTCCCGCTTTGAGCAGGTTTTCTTTGAGTTCGGAAAGCACCGGTGAATTATCTCCATTACTCGGTTTGAAGGATAACTCGCGCATGGACCCGCGCCACAACAGACCATCGCAGCACGATATATGGCAGATTAACGTAACGTGACGGGCTCTCAAAAGCGTGTAGACTCAAAAACAGTCCCTCATCGCTCATCCCCTGTCGACTGCGCGGCAACAAAAAAACCGCTCTTGCGAAGGGCCGTCAAAAATTCGCACTATCGGTATGACATAACAAAAAAAATGCAAGCGGCTCAGCGGCCCCATGCATATTTTCCAGAAAACGACACAAACAGCATATTATACATTACTATTAACAAAACGCAAGATCCATGACGCTTTCCCGGCCCCGTCTCACGATGGGCAAACCCACTGCTGGGAACACTTGATTCGGCGACCGGTCATTTGTATCCTGTGCCCACATTATAGCACCGATAACGCCAGAAACAAGCTGACCACTGTTTTTTTCTGCCGGTGGAAAACACCGACACGATGTCACTACCAGAGGAACAACAGATGATGAAGACACCAAACAAACCCGACGCGACACCCTCGTTTCCGCACCATGAGCGGGCCAGCGGCATCCTGGCTCACCTGACCTCGTTGCCGAGCCCCTTCGGCATCGGCGATATCGGCCCCGGAGCCCTCGCCTTTATCGACTATCTGGCCGCGGCCGGTCAGCGCTATTGGCAGATCCTGCCGACCTGCCCGACCAGTCTGGTCTTCGACAGCTCACCGTACATGAGCACCTCCGCCCGGGCCGGATCTCCGCTGCTCATCTCTCCGCAATCACTCTATGAAGACGGGTATATAAAAAAAAATCAGCTCGCCGCGACCCCCGATTTTTCACCGTATCTGGTCGATTATCATCGCGTCGACGCCTGCAAAAAGAAGCTGCTGGAAGCCGCGTTTGCCCAGCTGACCTCGCGCCGTAAGGACCGCCTGGCGCAGTTTGCCGAACAATCCGAGCACAGCGACTGGCTGGACACCTATGCGCTGTTCATGGCG
This sequence comes from uncultured Desulfofustis sp., assembly GCA_964433645.1. GTDB lineage: Bacteria > Desulfobacterota > Desulfobulbia > Desulfobulbales > Desulfocapsaceae > Desulfofustis. The sequence goes on along the minus strand of CAYSSK010000081.1, from coordinate 8,291 downwards.
CTGAAAGAGGCGCACGGCGGGGCTCCCTGGTTCAACTGGCCCAAACCGCTGGCTCGCCGGAAACCGGCAGCCGTCGCCACAGCGCGTGAACGTTACCGGCAGCGCATCGATTATTATCGTTTCGAGCAATACCTCTTCTTTTCGCAATGGGAGACGCTGAGAAAACGGGCGGCGGAGAAAAAGATCCGCCTCATCGGCGACATCCCCATCTATATCGGCTTCGACAGTGCCGGCGTCTGGGCCAATCGAGACGTCTTCGAACTCGATGACAAAACGCTTCAGCCCGAGCGCGTTGCCGGCGTCCCCCCCGATTATTTCAGCACCACCGGGCAACGCTGGGGCAACCCGCTCTATCGCTGGCACAGCAAAAAACCCGCCGTCCGTCGGAACCTGCTTGGGTGGTGGCAGTCGCGGCTGCGCAGCGTCTTCAGTCTGGTCGATGTCGTCCGCATCGATCATTTCCGCGCTTTTGAATCCTATTGGGCGGTACCTGCCGAAGAGGAAACGGCGCTGAACGGCACCTGGGAACCGGGACCGGGAGCTGACTTTTTCGATGCCATGCAGACAGCGCTCGGCCCGTTGAACATCATCGCCGAAGACCTCGGCGATATCACGCCGGCGGTCATCAAGCTGCGCGACCAGCTCGGTTTTCCCGGCATGAAGGTGCTCCAGTTCGCCTTTGACTCCAATCCGCACAACCCGTTTTTGCCGTACAATTTCGCTACGCCCAATTGCGTGGTCTACACCGGTACGCACGATAATGACACCACCCTCGGCTGGTTTCTCTCCGAGAGGCTCAGCGACACCGACCGGCACTTCACCAAACGCTATGCCAACCGGCGGATGCACGACGACAGCCCGATCCACGAGGATTTCCTCTACCTCGCGCTGTCATCGACGGCCGCCCTGGCCATCACCCCGCTGCAGGATCTGCTCGGTTTCGGCAGTGATTGCCGGATGAACACACCGGGCGTCCCGGAAGGCAACTGGCGCTGGCGCTGCGGCCCGGAATTTCTGACCGAAAAACTGGCCGACCACCTCCGGGAGATCACCCGACGCTTCGGCCGATAGCCAACAATCACTTGACATTCACCCGTCGTTTAGGTAATAGGTTTGGTCTCGCCCAGACGGCCCCATCGTCTAGTGGCCTAGGACACCGGCCTCTCACGCCGGGAACAGGGGTTCGAGTCCCCTTGGGGTCACCAAGTCAATAAAAACGGGTAGTTAGATTGCATCTAACCACCCGTTTTTTTGTCTCTTAAAACTGCAATTCCAACGGAAGTTCCACATATAGGACAGCCACAGTTGGCACCCAAAGAATCGAATTTATTTCGCTTTTCTCCTGTCGATCAGCTTCATTCTGCTGCCTACACGGCCGCCATGGCGGGGCAGAGCACTGGGCGGGGTAATCGCCAGCGCTGAGAATAACCGGGCCAAGCTCGGCCGTGGTTGCGGTATGCTGAGCATGCCGCCGGTTTGGCGGCCGTTGATTTCATGCTCCATCGCGCACAAGGTCGACAGCTTTTTTAGGCCTTCTTCGACCGTCATATCCAGATCCCGCCAGGCCTTCGCCAGTTTCCGTCGGACCAGATACGCCAACATGACCTCTGGTGCGCGACTCCTTGCGCACATAGATTGGACGAACCTCCAGGTGGCCGGTCTTGCAGGTCCTAAACGCCTGTTCAACCTGGATCAGATCTTTGTAACGATCATGGACAATTTCCATCGGGGCGTGTTTGGCAAGCAGGTCGGTTTTCAGGACATAACAACCATCCAGTTCCTGTACCTCGGTCAGATATGCCTCGTCGAGGTGCTGGATCCCTACTCACGGGGAAAAAGTCGGTGGAATTTTGGCGGGATACCGGTATCGAATCTGCACAGTCTGCCTGTTGCAGGATGGGTGAAGACGAGTACCCGGGCGTGCAGGCCGAGCCGGCCGAGCGGTTTTTGTCGGGAACCGTATTTGGTATCGCCGACCACCGGGTGCCCGATATCCTGCATGTGGACACGAATCTGGTGTTTTCTCCCGGTTTCAAGCTGGATCTCCAGCAGAGAGTAATCCTTGCCGATCTTCAGCGTCGTATAATGGGTCACGGCTTTCTGGCCGTTTTTGGGATTCTGCGAAGAATAGACGATAAAGGCCTTGCTCTCGTTTAAAAAGGAAGTGATGGTCCCCCCTTCCCGCTGGACCACTCCTTCAACTACCGCCACATAGATACGTTCTTTGATGGTCGAGCCCCAGGTCTCCTGGATCTTGTGCTTGATTGCCTCATTTTTGGCAAAAAGCAGGAGGCCGGAAGTCTCCCGGTCGATTCGGTGGACGATAAAAATTTTATTGTCCGGATTTTCCGCTTTCACATAATCGCTCAAGAGGGCATAGGCGGTTTTGCGCTTTTCCTTGTCTGTAGCGACCGTCAGGAGCCCGGCCGGTTTCTCGACCACGATCAGGTCCTCATCCTCAAAAACGATTTTGAGACCATGCGGCCGATGCCTGGGAGACGTCTTCTCCCAGAGAACTTCAAGGGTTTGACCCGCCTTGAGCATATGATCGAACTGCGTTACCGCTTGATCGTCGACCAGGACCTGTTGATCTCGCAACACGGCTTTCAACAAACTACGGCTCTTCTGCGGGAAGGCCTCAATGAGGCTGGTGAGCAACGGACCATTGTGCTCAACCGTCACTTTGTCGGTTTTCGGTGTCTTCTTTTCGGGGCGATTTCCAGTTTTGGTCTTCTTCATCTTGATTGCAAGGGAGAGCAGGTGTCCTGATCACTGCCGGTCACAGGTCACCAGTTGTTGGTTACAGGTACGGGCTCAGTGACGGCAATTTACCTCTTCTCTGCTGCGAAGTCCCCATATTCTGCTGCAACTTCAGGACTGAAGTACGAAATAGCCGGGCGAGAGACTTACTGACAACTTTCAGCATAACCTGCACCGTACCTTGTTGCTTGATTGTTTTCCTCCCTCAGCACATTCAGCTATCCATCGTGAGCGTGGTCATAGACCATCGGAAAAATCCAGTGGGATCATCTATGCACCCGTCTTGACAACGCTTTTGATGATGTTGGGGCAGAACAAGGACAAAACGAATCATTACGTTGCCTATTGCTACGTTTCTAGTTAGAATGAATGAAAGCCAAAGAATATGGAGGTAGCATAATGCCCACAGCAGTAAGAATATCAGAAAAGCTGTTAAATGATGCACGTAAATTCAGCAAAATAGATCACCGATCATTAACTGGTCAAATAGAACACTGGGCCAGAATCGGCAAGTGCGCGGAGGAGAACCCTGACCTAACCTACGACCTTATCAAAGAAATACTGATAGGCATCGAAGAATTAAATCAAGGCGAAAGAGAAGAGTACCAATTCGATTGAAATCCTATGAAAGTCTACCAATCAAGTTCTTTCGCCAAAAAAGTAAAGAAATTAAAAGCAAAACAAAAGCAATATTTAGACGCTGCTGTAAAAGACATTATCTCTGACCCTCAAATTGGTGTGGAAAAAAGAGGCGATTTGAAGGGGCTTTTTATTTACAAGTTCAAAATCCAAGGAGTGCCGTACCTTTTATCATACCGTTTTTTAGGTGAAGACCTTGAACTCATCATGCTTGGTCCACATGAGAACTATTACAGAGATCTTAAATCATATTTAAAGAAAAAATAAATGGGTAATCGGGTAAGGGCGGGCCTTCCTCCCCCCCCTCGCCACACCACCATGGCATGCGGGTCCGCACAGGGAAGATGAGGGAAGATGTGAAGATGGTGGTAGAGACGAGGAGATGGGAAGATATGGGAAGATGGGAAGATGGGGTCGGGCCACGGCATGTTCATGAAATAGCGCTATTACAGTACTAAAAAGCGGCCATTTTGCTCTCGATATTACTCATTTGGCGGTCAAAAACGAGAATATTGCTCTGCAGGGTAGATTCTATAACGTCAGTTTTGAAGGCGAAAAGGACGCTATCGATACCGAAAAACTCATTTTTTGTACAACAATAACATATATTCAGCTAGTTAATGTGGCCCGACGCCAAAAACCTCAGATTTTTTGCGGATCTCAAAAGGCTTGTCATAGAGCCGTGCAGCAATGATCCCTTTGCCGATACTGATTCCTGTCAGGATATTGTTATCGACGTGCGGGCAGCCATACGTTGATCTCGTGACCCTGAGAAGCAAGAGCTTCATGAACCACTCAGAATCGGGAAAGGTCAGCCCTCTGTGTCAATGAGAGTGAGACAAAGGTCGACCCGGCATTGTGATGTCTCCGTGTTGAAAAATATTTTTTATCAGAACGAGAGACTGATCAATTTTCACAGGAACGAGGTGAAAAAGGATCAGTCTTCAATGCACTGCACGGATGTGGCGCAGGGACAGGAATACCAGCAGAAAACGGACCGGCTCAAGCAGGCCGTTTTTTTACATATTGAATAGATCAGAGTGAGATCCAGTTCTTTCGAGGTATAAGTCTTCGGCTGTGATTCGGTAGATTAAAATCCAGTCGGGTTCAATATGACAATCCCGATGATTTTTCCAGTTTCCGGAAAGGGGATGGTCGCGATAGATTGGTTCCAACAATTTTCCTGAAGATAGTTTTTCGATAACGGTTCTCAATTTTGAAAGGTCTTTGTTTTGTTTCTTGACCTTTTTGTAATCTTTTTTAAATTGAATTGTGTAATGAATATTCAACTATCAAGTTCCTGAAATAAATCTTTAACAGAATCAACTTTATGCAGATCATTTCCAGTTTCAGAATCCTTTAATACTTTAGAGGTGACGTCGTTGGGCAGTTTTAATTCAAATGGAATTCCATTATGTAAAGTTATTTGAGATAGGTACATTGAAATAGCCTCTGACATCGAAAGATTCAATTTTTTTAATATGATTTGAGCGTTGTGCTTTACCGTTGGATCAACACGTGTTTGAATGGTTGCTGTCTTTGCCATAATTAACTCCTAATATTGTATTGACACTTGCAATACAAATAATATACGACGAAACATGAAAAATTCAAAGATATTTTTCCAATATCTGCATATTGGACGCGAACAACAGCATGAACTCGGACTGGAAAAAGCTGCGCCGCTTCGCTATGCAGCTTTTTCCAGCCGGTTATGCTGAACGCCTCTCAATGAAAATGGATATGACTGTGGATGACTACAAACTCCTAATCGACCTCCACAAGGATGGCCATCGGCAGGGGCCGGGTGGGGATGCCGAGACGGAACAGGCGCTTAACTTGGCCACGATCGACCGGGCTGCACCGCTGAAGGTTGCGGATATCGGGTGCGGCACCGGGGCATCCGCCCTCCTGCTTTCCCGACTCTTGAATGCCCAGCTCACGGCGGTGGACTTTCTTCAGGACTTCCTGGACGTGCTGAATGAAAGAGCAGAAAATGCCGGGGTTGCAGACAGGATCTCAACGCTTGCATGCTCCATGGACAACCTGCCTTTCCTCGACGAGGAATTAGATGTCATCTGGTCCGAGGGGGCAATCTATAACATTGGATTTGAAAAGGGCGTAGCGGAGTGGCGACGATTCCTGAAAGCGGGTGGTCTATTGGTTGCTTCCGAGATCACATGGCTCACGGACTCCCGACCAGCGAAACTCCAGAGACACTGGGATAGCGAGTATCCCGAAATCGATGTGGCTTCGGCGAAGATCAGGGTTCTGGAAAAACACGGATTTTCGCCAGTCGGGTACTTCGTGTTACCGGAACATTGCTGGTTGGACCAGTACTACCGCCCCTTGCAGGCCAGGTTCGGGGACTTCCTGCGCCGAAACGGAAATATCGAAGAAGCACGCGAAATAGTGGCCGCAGAGCAATACGAAATTGACCTCTACGAAACGTACAAGTCTCACGTTAGTTCCGGGGTGTATATTGCAAAAAAGTTGGGATAGAAAGGCGAACAAGGCACTGCACTGGACGGGGATTCTGCTGCGCTCCATCCCCGCCAGTGAGCTTTGACGTTGGCCCACGCCCTTCCATAGTCACGCTTGACGTTAATCACGCCTTGCGTTACTGTGCGCTATATGATTAGATCGTTTAAATGTGCATTCACCGAGGAGCTGGCAAAAGGCAATCATGTCAAACGAATCGAAAATATTGCTAAAATTGCAAGGCGTAAGCTAAGACAACTCGAAATCGCCAATCGGCTTGATGATTTAAGGGTTCCACCTGACAACCATCTTGAAGCACTCAAAGGCGATCGTTCTGGTCAATACAGCATTCGCATCAACGATCAGTGGCGGGTCTATTTCCGGTGGACGGATGCCGGTGCTGAGAATGTGGAAATAGTTGATTACCACTGAGGAGGCCATCATGAAAAAACATGAACCCATTACTCCGGGTGAAATTCTTTTGGAGGAATTTCTGAAACCTATGGGGATTAGCCAATATCGCTTAGCGAAAGAAATTAACGTTCCTGCCCAGCGTATCAGTGAGATTGTTTTAGGGAAACGTTCAATAACAGCTGATACGGACTTGCGATTATGCCGATTTTTTGGTCTGTCCCATGGGTATTGGTTACGTGCTCAAGCTGCCTACGATACGGAAGTTGCCGAGCAAACGCTTGGTCCATTACTTAATAAGATCAAACCTTGGGCGGAATACACGGACCGACAACAGCATTAGCTCGTACTGGCAAAAGCTGCGTCGCTGCGCCTTGCAGCTTTTACCAGCCGGTTATGCTGAACGTTCACATCGCTGTGTGGGTTGGTAGTGGTTTTTATTTTGACCTTTTCGACTTTCTTTAAATTTCTTCGAACAAATTTTGACGTAAAATAAACACAGTGGATTCATCCTGGCGACTTTCAGCTGCTCCTCTCACGCCGGGAACAGGGCTTCGTGTCCCCTTGGGGTCACCAAATAACTAACGCTTTAAGGAGAAATGCGAGTGACACAAGATACAGAATGGCATATGCCACCCAATAAAGAGCGGTCATTAATGTTGGCAAAACGTCAACTCTCTGAACTAGTCTACGATGCGGTAAATCTTGAAGGTATACCATTCACCCTGCCGGAAATTCAGACGTTGCTGGATGGTATAACTGTCGGAGGACATAAGGTTACCGATCAAGAAATAGCCTTGAATCAGGCAAATGCCTGGCGCACTCTCTTTCGATGGATAGAGCAAGGGGATTTCTCCATATCTGCTCAGAAGGCTTGTGAATTGCACGCAATAGCCGGTAAAAACGAAGCACTTGCCTGGGGCAAATTTCGCACCGGGTCTGTTACTATTGCCGGAACCGATTATATACCACCGAGTTCCAAGGATCTTCCGATATTATTTGAGTCTCTCATCGATGAGATACCGCAAATTGTTGACATTTACGACCGAGCCATCCATGTTTTTCTCACCATGGCAAGAAGCCAATTCTTTTATGATGTCAACAAACGCATGGGACGGTTTATGATGAATGGACTCTTGCTAAACGAAGGATACCCAATCATCAATCTTCCTGCGAAACGCCAATTGGAATTTAATAATCTCATGTTGGAATTTTATCAGACAGGTCAACAGAAACCCATGAACCATTTTTTACGATCATGCCTCGATAAGAGAACAATAACTATAATGAAGGAAGAGTAATTTTTCTTTTATAATGTCGAAACATTGAAGTTCTCCCAACGATACAATATCTAGGGGACGATATACTAGACTTCAACCAATACATTCTGCGGACAAGCCGCAGATGTTCGCGTTATGTGGACATCTGGTCGAGAATAGAGCCTGTAGATTTTGACTACAGGAAATCTATCGTGACAGAGGAAGCATACGCTCACTTTTCTGTTGACAGCAGGTTGAGAATATCGTAACGCTTAACCGTACTGTACGGTACGGTTCGCAAATAGATCAAATAGACTTGGAGGCACTCTTATGCGCACCCGCACCCGAATAATCGTGATCACTCTGGCTGTTCTGCTGCTTGCTGGTATTGGGGTCGGCTCTGCTGGATTTTTGGTCAGTGCTGTACAACATCAACGACTTGTTCGTGTCTATGTTGACAACGTAGCCCACACCGAACTTATTTCGCTGTCACCGGAGCGCTACCATGACCTGCCCGAGCCCGTCCAACGCTATTTCTGTTTTGCCTTCGCCGGCCGAGACAGCATCGAGGTGGCCTCGGTGCGCTGGCAGGAAACCGGCAAGTTCCTTTTGCCCGTGGGCGAGTTTTCGATTCGTGCCGGCCAGGATAGCCGTATCGATTCGCCAACCTATGTCTGGCACGGACTCTATCTGGTTACCTTTGGCGAAGACGGCCGCATAATGCAGATGGAGACCCCCGAC
>CAYSSK010000080.1:0-18550 GCA_964433645.1 uncultured Desulfofustis sp. | reverse complement strand
CCGCGACAGCACTCAGGGAACGATTGCCCGGCTTCACCGTTTCAAGCGGGCTTTGCGGCCTCTTCCATGTTGTTGATCCTGGCCAGCACCCGGTAGAGTCCCTGGGTGCCGAGGTCTTCATGACCCATTGCCTGGGCGACGATATAGAACTGGTTGACCAGCGCCAGCCCGGGCAGGCTGAGGTTCATGCGCTGCGCCTCGGCCAGGGCGATGCCCATGTCCTTGACAAAATGCTTGATGTAAAAGCCCGGCTTGAAATCGCCGCCGGCGATCCGGCGCCCGAGGTTATTGATGATCCATGAACGGGCCGCCCCCTGGCCGATCACGTCGATCACCGCGTCAGGGTCCATGCCCATCCGCTGCGCGTAGAGCAAGGATTCGACCGTACCGATCATCGTCCCCGCGACCAGGATCTGGTTGCACATCTTGGTGTGCTGGCCGGTTCCGGCACCGCCCATATACGAGATGTTCCCGCCCATGATCTCGAAGAGCGGTTTGACCCGCTCGAAAGCATCCCGCTCGCCACCGACCATGATCGCCAGCGTTGCCTCCCGGGCGCCGACATCACCCCCCGACACCGGTGCATCAAGGGCCGCCACCGACCGCTTGCCCGCCGCCTCGGACACGGTCCTGGCCAGCTCCGGGCTCGAAGTGGTCATGTCGATCATGACCATCCCGGGCCGGGCCCCGGCCAAAACCCCGTGCTCGCCGAGCAGCACGCTCTGAACGTCGGGCGGAAAACCGACGATGGAGAAGACGAGATCACTGTTGTGCGCAACTTCATGGGGCGAGGCGCACCATACGGCGCCTTTGGCGACCAGATTGTCGGCCTTGCTTTTCGTTCTGTTGTAGACGCTGAGTTGATGACCGGCATCAATCAGGTGTCCGCACATGGCGTTGCCCATCACGCCGGTGCCGATCCAGCCAAGTTTCATCCGTTCCATCCTGTCCTCCTTGTCTTTTCTGTCATGCCCCGCCTGTCGAACGGGGCACTCCGGCTTCGTCCCACCCTCTGATTCGGTAGTAATCCCGCAGCATCTGCTCCATCTCGAGAGCCGTCAAGGCGCCGCCCTCGGGCAGCGCCTCCTTGTGCAACCGTTCCGGCAGTCGATCGTCCCGGGCGGTCAACCCCTCACGGATATTGAATCGCCTGGTCATGTCGGTGATATGGGCCGCTCTCTCGGCCAGGACGCTTTTGGGGTACGGCTGACCGGTGATCAATTGCATGGTATGCTCCAATTCCTCCCAGCTGTAAAGATCCCGGTAAAAGCGGCAGAGCACCAGCGTGTCGAAGATATTGAGCCGGTTCTCGTAATCGATGAGCATTTCCGCTTTGCCGTCGATTTGCTCGGGGGCAATGAGCCCCGACAACTCAGGCTTGTAGAATGTCGTCCGCAGATGACAGGCGCCGCGGGGCGCCGTAGCGAACGTCAGGCCCATCCCTTTCAGTTTACGCGGGTCATATCCGGCCGGCTCCAGGCCTTTCACATGAATGGCCAGATCCTCAAGGGCAAACGCCTGAGCGGTGGCTATGATCCCGTCGGCCAGCGTGTCGCCGATTCCCTGGCGGGCCGCGATCGCCTCGACCAGCTCGGCCGTCTGGTCGGCATTGCCGTATTCGATCCGGTAGTCGATTCGGCCGCGCTGCCGCGCCTCCATGACCAACGCGCAGAGGTTGCCGGCGGTGATGGTGTCCATGCCGAGCCGGTCGCAGAGATCGTTGAGGTAGGCGACCTCTTCCATCTCCTTGATCATGCACAATCCACCAAAAGAGAAGATCGTCTCGTACTCCGGTCCCTCCAGCTCCAGTCCGGCGTGGCGCCCTTTGGAGATTTTGGCGAGACGCCCGCAGGCCATGAAGCATTTGGCGCAGGCATGGGGTTTGACCTCATGTTCCTGATGAAACGTCTCCCCGTTGATCTGCTCCCAGTGCTCGCATGACCCCTGGCTCCAATACTTGGCCGGAAAGGCGCCGGCATGGTTCATCAGGCCTACCATCATCGTCGTGCCCATGGCCCGGTACGCCTTGACGCCGGGGTGCTCGAAGTTGGCCTTGCTGAACGCCTTGGCATACTCGGCTATACCGTCGGGATCACCATAGCTGCGCCGCCGATCGCCCTGAAACACGACGCCTTTGACGAGCTTGGCGCCGAGTACCGCCCCCACCCCGGTTCGACCGGCACATCGCCATTTGTCGTTGGCGATGATGGCATATTTCACCAGTGCCTCGCCGGCCGGCCCGATGACCACGGCGCCGGGCCGGCCGAAGCCTTCGCGGTTCGGGGCGTATTGTTTTACCGCCTCCTCGGCGGCAAACGTCTCCATTCCCCAGATATCGCCGGCATCATGGAAATCCGCACCGTCCGGATGAACGGCCAGCACCGTCGGTCGATCCGCCTTGCCGACCAGAATGATCGCATCGAACCCGGTGGCATCGATGGCCTCGGGAACTTTGCCGCCGGAGTAGGATTCGCTGAAGAATCCGGTGAGTGGTGACTTGGTAAACACCCCGTAACGGCTGCCGCCCCACAGTCTCCCACCGCAAAAGACCCCCGTGGCGAAAATCAGGTGATTTTCCGGGGCCAGCGGATCGACGCCTGCCGGGTTCCGCTCCAGCAGAAGATGGGTCGCCAGACCTTTCCCTCCCAGGTGCACATCGAACGTGCTGTCCGGCACCTGTTCAATGGTAGCCTTCCGGTTATCGAGATCGATGGTCAGAATACGATGATAATAGCCGTGCATGATTGTCCTCCTGCAATGACGGTATGGCGCCCTGCCGCAGCGCCCGGTTTCCGGCAGCTCATCCGGATCGCTCGGACCGGCTGTGATCGGCACGCAGCCCGAACAGTCACTAATCGTTATCCGTTGATTGCGGCAAATCCCTTTTCTATGATAGCCAGCCCCTTCTCCAACTGATCATCGGTGATCACGAGCGGCATCAGAAAGCGCAGGACATTACCATAGGTACCACAGGCGAGGATAATCAGCCCGTGCTCGAAGCAATGCGAGACAAGCGCTTTCGTCTCTTCCGCCGCCGGAGCTTTGCTCCGCCGGTCCTTGACCAGTTCCATGGCGATCATCGGCCCGAGGCCGCGCACGTCCCCGATCAGGTCATAGCGTTCCTGCAGGGCCAGAAACCTGCTCCGCAATGTCTCGCCGAGTGATGTGGCCTTGGCCAGCAGGTTTTCCGACTCAAAGATATCGAATACCGCCAGCGCGGCCTCGCAGGCAACCGGATTGCCGCCATAGGTGCCGCCGATCCCCGACGGGTGAACGGCGTCCATAATCTCTTTCTTGCCGACAACGGCACTGAGCGGCATGCCGGCGGCCAGGCTTTTGGCCGTCGTCGTGAGATCCGCCTCCACCCCGTAATACTCCATGGCGAACATATGCCCGGTTCGGCCGATACCGCTCTGGATCTCATCGGCGATCAGCAATATCCCGTGCTTTCGACAAATCGCCTCCAGTTTTCGAAAATACTCCGGCGGCGGAGTGATGAAACCGCCCTCGCCCTGGATCGGCTCGAAAATAATGGCTGCCGTCTGCTCGGCCGCCACATGGTTGATGAAGAAATATTCCAGATGATCGGCACAGACCACTTCACACGCGGGGTATTCCCGGTTGAACGGGCATCGATAACAATTGGCGAACGGCATCCGGTACACCTCGGGCGCAAACGGACCGAGACCGAGTTTGTAGGGTTTCAATTTCGACGTCAGCGTCATTCCAAGCAGCGTCCGGCCGTGAAATCCATTATCAAAGGTGATGATGGCCGGTCGCTTGGTGTAGTAGCGGGCGATCTTCACCGCGTTTTCAACCGCCTCCGCACCGCTGTTGACAAACATGGCGGCTTTGGGGGTGTCCCCCGGCACGGTGGTGCACAATTTTTCCGCCAGCCTGACCGACGAGGCATAGGGAGAAACCATGAAACAGGTGTGGGTGAATTTCTCGGCCTGGTCCTTGATTGCCTTGACAACTTTAGGATGGGAATGGCCGACATTCATGACCGCAATACCGCCGGCGAAATCGAGATATTCCCGGCCTTCCACATCGACGATTACCGCTCCCCGGGCATGGGAGACGTAGATACCGGTAGCACTGGAAACGCCCTTGGCGATAAAGGAAGAGCGCTTGTTCTGCAACGCTGCATTGGTCTGGGTCATCGGTTCACCTCGCGGTTTGTTTATGAGAGTTCAAAGGATCAGGAGTTGTTGCGGATCCCTTATGTTACCACAACCATTCAACGAAATCCCAGACATCCGCGGGGAAGTCGTTAACTGCTTGTAATAAAAGCACTAAAAAGACACGCAAACAGGGGCGTGCCCCCCACATGCTGTACCACAATGTCCTCAGAAAAATCTTGACACCCAACCTGGTGTCTGATATATCAAACATTAGCCATAAGGGCCACCACAAACTTGACAGACCCAGAGACTTCCGTAGGACTTCGCCATGTTACGAGGAACCTATGTCAGCCCCCTTCTCTCGCGCATCTCACCGCGTCTCGCGTCTGTTTTGCTGTACACCTTGTCAACATCTGCGGGAAAGTATCCCGACGAACCCATCCAGCCCCACGGAATCGAGCCAAGGAGCGTGAACCATGTCTGAAATCAAACTGAACAACCCGGTCAAGAATTTTATTCACGGAGAATGGGTGGCAGAAACCGGTGTCGAAATGGTGCCGGTGTATAATCCATCAACGGGAGAGCAGATCAGTGCGGTGCCGCTGACCTCTGAAAAAACGTCCCTGGAAGCCATCGATTCGGCTTACGGCGCCTACGATCCCTGGCGCAAACTCCCCCTTGCCAAGCGAATGGCCTATCTTTACAATCTGCGCCAGGCCATCATCGATCACGAGGAAGAACTGGCCGTTATTATTGCCATCGACCAGGCCAAACACGTCAGTGAAGCCCGCGGCGAAGTTCGCAGGATCGTAGAAATCTTCGAAATGGCCTGCACCGCCCCGGCGCTGATGCAAGGTGACACGCTGAACGGCATCTCCACCAATATTTCCGGTCGCATCATCAAGGAACCGCTTGGTGTCTTCGGCGGCGTGGCCCCGTTCAATTTTCCGGCTCTCGTCTTTGCCTGGTTCGTTCCCTTTGCCATCGGCGCCGGCAATACCTTTATCTTCAAACCGTCCACTCAGTCGCCGCTGTTCATGCAGAAAATCGGCGAGTTGTTCCAAGCTGTCGGGCTGCCGAAAGGAGTGGTGAACATCGTCTATGGCAACCGCTCCGTTCCCGGCTCCTGGTATGAACATCCGAAGATGAGCGGCGTCTGCCTGGTCGGCTCGACCCCGACCGCCAAAAAGATGGCGGAGGCCTGCGGACGAGGCGGCAAGCGGAGCATGCTGCTCGGCGGCGCCAAGAACATCCTGGCCGTCATGGAAGACGCGCAAGCGGATATCTTCATCGATAACTTCATCCACTCGTGTTTCGGCTCGGCCGGCCAGCGTTGCCTCGCCGGCTCCATCGTGGCCGTCGTCCCGGAAATTTACGACTCCTTGCTGGAAAAAATGATTGGTGCCGCCAAGGCCATCAAAACCGGCGACGCCCTCGACCCCGATGTCTACATGGGCCCGGTCATCTCCGCGCAGGCCAAGAAAAATATCGAGCAGTATATCGAGATCGGTATCAAGGAAGGATCCAATCTGGTCCTTGACGGCCGCAACCCTGACGTACCGGCCAAGAACAAGAACGGCTATTTCGTCGGTCCGACCATTTTCGAGGGAGTCACTCCGTGCCGCACCATCGCCAAAGAAGAGATCTTCGGCCCGGTCGTTTCGGTCATGAAAATCCGCGATCTCGATGATGTCCTGGAGATCATCCGGGCCCAGCCGTTCGGCAACGGCGCCTGCATTTTCACGCAGAATCAATATTACACCGATCAATTCATCGCCGAAGCCAATGTCGGCATGGTCGGTGTCAATGTCGGCATCTGTGCGCCCCATCCGTACCTGCCGTTCGGCGGCATCAAGGATTCTCACCTGGGCACCAACAAAGTCCAGGGCAAGGACGGGATCGACTTTTTCACCCAGAACAAAGTGGCCACCATCCGCGTTGCGCCACCGTCAGGAACATACGTCGCCGGTGAAACGGCCGGCGTTTCCACGGAGAAAAAAGCAAGCGCCGCGGTCAGGAGTTGCGTGGCTCAATAAGTGGCGAGCGAAAGGGCGATCTGCGCATCACTCCATTTTTTTTGGGAAAACCCGGCACCGATTCTTATTACCGGACACGGTCGGTGAGCATCCCTGGAACGCCCGGTCACGTATAAAGAAGTGTTTTCCTGCTTCCTAATGGCTCCAATCCGTTATACAATGGAAGCGTTGCCCAAGACGGCAGGACAGCACGAACAAGAAGTCGTTCACCATCCCTGAGTACAAGACGCGCAGCACCATGCTGCCGTTTGTTAGGACGCCAATGCAGAACCGGCCGCTCCATGCCGGCCGGTTCTGCCGTCACCTGAAAAACGGGGGAGAGATGCAGATGCAGTCAGAGAAGAGCGGATACCGACCTGCCTCAGACCATCTCCCGCTTGTAATTCAAGCTGCGCCTCTCGCCTCCTCGCACGTATACCCGCCCGATCGAACCGTTCATTGCCCGAAACTCTCCGGCAGGACTCGTGCCGCTCCGTTATCTGCACATACGGTGCGGGCCATGAATTGCACGGTTATTCGAACTCGCGCACCCGACGCCCTTCAGCGACATCAAGCGTGTTCGTCCCTTCGCTCGCCATCCGGGACAAACGAACGCGCCCGCTTCGAGCTAAGCCCTCGGATGAGGGGAACTAAAACGAGATAGGAGAAACCGTGAGCATCGAAATCATCACCGCGCTCTACTTTTTGAGTCTGTTTTTCGTTCTATTTCTCGGGCTCCCCGTCGCCCTCGGCCTGGGCGGCATCGCCGTTGTCTTTGCCATAATCTTCGAGCCTCGCTCGCTGTTGGCCATACCCAGTGCCTTTCACTATACCCCGTGGAATCATGTCCTGGTCACCATCCCCCTCTTTCTCTTCATGGGCAGTCTTATTCGCTTTTCAGGTATCGCCGAAGCCGCCTACGATGCCGTCTACAAACTGATCGGCCACGTCGCCGGCGGCCTGGCCATGGGGACCGTCGCTGTCTGCACCATCTTTGCCGCGATCACCGGCATCACCCCGCCGGCGACGATTACCATGGGACAGATCGCCTACCCGTCGATGATGAAGTACAACTACAACCGCGCCATCGCCATCGGGTCCATCGGCGCCGGCGGCGCCCTTGGCGCCCTGATTCCTCCCAGCGTACCGTTCATCTTTTACGGTCTGCTGGCCAAAGTGTCGATCGGCGGGTTGTTCCTGGGCGGTGTTCTTCCCGGCCTGATGCTCGCCTCCTTCTACATCATCTACATCGGCATCCGCTGCAAGATTCAACCGCACATGGGGCCCGGCCTGCCGGCGGATGAAAAGTTCACCGTCCGTGAAAAAGTCAGATCGGTTTTCAATATCTGGCCGTTCGTCGTTCTTATCCTCATTGTACTCGGCACCATCTGGGGCGGAGTTGCCACGCCGTCGGAAGCCGCCGCCTTCGGAGCCGCCGGAGCCTGCGTGATCAACCTCATCTATCGCAAGATGACGTGGCAGATATTAAAAGACTCGTTGGAATCCACCTTGAAACTGACCGGCATGGGGTTGTGGATTCTGATCGGCGCCAATATTTTTCTGAACATCTTCAATTCCATGGGCTGCCAGGAAATAGTCACCACGCTCGTTCTGGGCATGCCGGGCGGTGAGAACGGCGTCCTGCTGATGATGATGTTCATCATTCTGCTGCTTGGCATGTTCATGGACGACTGGGCGATCATCATGCTCTGTACCCCGCTGTTCATCCCGATCATCAACGAGTTGGGCATAGACAAGCTCTGGTTCGGGGTCCTGTTTATCGTAAACATCCAGATCGCTTACCTGACCCCGCCCTTCGGGTTCGTCCTCTTCTGGATCAAGAGCATCCTGCCGCCGGATGTGACCATGGGGGATGTCTACAAATCCGTCGGGCCCTTTATCGTTCTCCAGGTGATCGGCCTTGCTCTTATTTTCTTTTTCCCGGCGATTGCCGTCTGGCTGCCGAGCCTGATGAACTGATCTGCTGATGAAAACACGGATGCACATAATGGGGAATCGGACAATCCACCGCAATCAGAGCGGTGCGCGTTCGTTACCCCTGAAAAATAGAAAGCAAATTATTGTCCGGCGGAGGAACGCATGAAGTTCTGGAATATGACGGAAAAAACCATAGACATGATATGCGAGGGGATGGGCTGGATCGGCTGGCTTCTGGTTCTGTACTGTATGATCTTCGGCGTCAGTGACGTCTTTTTCAGATATGTCCTCAATTCGCCGTCCCTGTGGATCGCCACGACGCTCCAGGTTGCCATGGTTCTCATGGCCTGCATGGGGGGCGCCTATGCCTTGAATCATGATACCTTTGTCAAACTCGATCTGTTCTACGCCCGATTCTCGAAAAAGAAAAAGGCCGTCTGCGATATCATCACCGTCCCGATCTCGGTTCTTTTCCTCGGTGTGTTAATCTGGAAAGGCTGGGATGCCGGCATGCTCTCGCTGAAATTGAAGCAGGTAACGCCGACCAGTATCCCGTTCCCCCTCTACCCGATCAAAATACTTATCCCGATAACGGCATTCATCGTGCTGCTCGTGGTCCTGAAAAAATTGGTCAACGACATTATCACTGTTTTTTCCAAGGACGAGGATGAAGGTGACGCTATTATCGTCTTTTCCAAGGACGAGGATGTATGATCCGCCGCTCGCTGCAAAAGCTGATAAGCAGAGTAACCGGGTGACGGACACGGGGAGAAAAGGCGGTCTTATCGGTTAGGCAGCTGATCTCCCGAATATCAAAATGAAGCATAACAGGAGGAAAACGCATGAAAAAGTGGTCTATTAAAATGCTGGCCGTGCTGTCTGCTTGCGGCATCATGGCCATGGCCGGTTCTGCAATCGCCGCGGACGACTACGGACCCCCGGACAAGGTGACGACATTGCTGTTCCAACCATGTTTCGACCAGTCTGACGCCGGCTGGCCGCTGGGCGTTGTACCGTGGATCAAGGCGGTCGAGGAAGCCACCCAGGGAACCGTCAAGTTTCAACTGGAGCCAGCCGGCGCCATCACCAGCGGTGACGAGGCGTTCGGGGCAACGATTGCCGGCATGATCGACGTCTACGCCGGCTGGGCCACGGTCTACGGCGGCGACATGCCGGAAGGAATGCTCGCTTTCGGTCTGGCCATGGGCGCCAACAACTGGCGTGATGCCTGGGCTGCCATGTGGGGTGATCCGAAGTATCGCATCGGTGAGCTGGTTCAGGAAGCCGCCAAAGAGCGCAACCTGCGCTGGGTCGGCTGGACGAGCCAGGGCCCCAACGCGATGTTCACCAAATTCCCGGTGAACAAACTCGAAGACCTGGCCGGCAAGAAAATGCGCGCCGGCGGCCCCCATGCCCTCTTCCATGAGGCAATGGGCGGCGCACCGGTGGCCATGGGCGGCGGCGACATCTACACCGCCATCAAACTCGGCACCATCGACGGTACCTATTGGGATACCGGCGGAATCGATGACATGTCCTTCCACGAGGTCATCGATTACGCCATCATGCCCGGCTGGTGTCCGGCTCAGCACCAGGAAATCTACATCAACCTCGACAAGTGGAACGCCCTGAACCAGTGGCAGCGGGACCAGATCGACAGCATCTTCATGGATGTCTACTTCGAGACCAGCCGGCTGCACTTTGAAGGTGTCAACGAGGCCCTGCAGATTCTGAAGGACGCCGGCGGCGAGGTTATTCAACTCTCCGATGAGGAAGTCAAGCGGATGCGGGCACGCTCGGTGGAAGCTGTCTGGCCGAAGGTTGCCGAACGATCCGAGCGCAACGCCAAAGGTGTTGAGCTGTGGACAGAATTCCTCGAGGACATCGGCGAACTGTAAATCGATCTGAAAAAGAAGCCACTCAGCTGATTCGTTCTTTTTGCTGAAAAAACCACGTCCGGCCCTCCATTCAAGGGAGGCCGGACGTGCTGTTTTTTGGGCGAGTCCCCAGTTATTCTATGCCAAAGCGCCGCCCTTTTGCGGTGACTCGCCCCGGCGCAGCCGATCGTTAATCGCATCGATCACGGGCGGCAACCCGGCAACGCTTTCGACCACATAGTGAGCACCCGCCGCCAGCAGGCGGCGCCGCGCCGCCGCCATCAGGGTGCCGCGATCTTCATCTTTCAGCCGGCCGCATTCCGACTGGGACAGCCCGCATAAATTGCCGGTACGGGAAACCCCGATCGCCCAGACTCCGGCATTAACCGAGGCCTCCATATCGACGACGGTATCGCCGACATTGACCACCCGCCGCGGGGGGTACACCTGCAACCGCTCCATCACACGATAAATCATCCATGGCGCCGGCCGGCCGGCAGGCACCGCCGAAGCGGATATCGAGGCGTCCGGGAAATAGCCCTGTTCGGCGGCGGTTTTGGCAACACTATCAGCAGCCTGCTGGAAATATCCGGTCGAGGCGCCGATTTTCACCCCGCGTTCGCGCAAGATCTTTACCGCTTCGGCCACCCCGTCGATAACCGCGCCATATTTAGGCAGTGTTTCAAGGAGCAGGGGAACAAAAGCGTGATAGATTTCATCGATATCGCCATCGGTGATCGCCCGACCATGGACGGCTCGCCAGGTCTCGGCCACCCGCTCGATGGTGGCCAGCGTCGCGATATGGTCCCGTTTCTCCATTCCCATCGGACCCCTGGCCTCAGCCATGGTAATCGACACGCCGTGGTTTTGGAATCCCTTGACGAAAGCGGCTGCCGGCGCAAGGCACCCATGATCGACGGTTGTGCCGGCCCAGTCGAATATGACGAGTCCCACGCCGGCAGCGACGTGATCTGTTGCAGGTGTTTTCATGGCAGTGAGTGCTGCACCGGACGGCAGCAGAAAAAGGAAAGGGAAAAAAGCGCAGGGGCTTTAGCCGCCAAAGCCGTTTTCCTCATAGAAAGCGTAAATGAATTCCTTCTGAAACTCAAACGACCAATGAACATCTTTCAAAATCCGCGCGGCTTCCGCACCGTTGCCCTGTTTCAGGAATTCGATGAACGTCTGGTGTTCCAGACAATTTCTGTATTCCCACTCGGGATTGTACTTTTTCCGGGGAAAGTCGTAGAGGCGATGCTTTATCGGCAAAATGAACTTCCTGAGAAGCTCATTGGTGGAAATATCCACATAGACATTGTGGAACTGCAGATTGGTCTTGAAAAACGTAGAAAAATCGTTCGCCTTGATGTCGGCAAACATCGCATCGTTGAGCGTTTCCAGCTGGTCGATGTGAGCCGGGGTGATTTTGTCGATGCACTCTTCGATCATAAAGGCCTCTATCAGACCGATTGCATCGTAAGCGCTCCGGACATCCTCGAGAGTGAGCTTGTTGACCAGCACGCCCCGGCGGGGAATAATCGTCACGAACCCCTCGAGTTCGAGGTGGATAAGGGCGTCTCTCAACGGGGTCTTACTGATCCCGAGCTGATTGGCTATCTCACCGATATTGATGGTCGATCCCGGAAACAGATCGCCTTCATTCATCTGCCGGCGCAGGTAATCGTAAACCAGCTCACTTAGAGATGAATAATTCAGCGTATCTGTCATCAACGGGGCCGTGGATATCGGTTAACGTCATACTTTCCTGTTCAATCTCTGACAATGTCAAAACAATCTAAACGATCCTGAGCACATGTCAAGAAAACAGGAAAGTATGACGTCGTTATCCACCCAATGGCTTACGCAAGAAAGGTATCCACCGGCGTATAATCAAGACCGAATGCTTCGGCAACCGCTTGATAGGTCACCGCTCCGCGAATCACATTCGCTCCCGGTTTGATTTCATCATTTTCCTGCATCGCCTTTTTCCAGCCCCTGTTGGCTATCTGCAGCGCATACGGCAGGGTGGCATTGGTCAGGGCAATGGTGGAGGTGCGAGCGACCGCTCCCGGCATGTTGGCGACACAATAGTGAACCACACCATCGACGACAAAGGTGGGGTCCGCGTGCGTCGTGGCCTTCGAAGTCTCGGCACAGCCGCCCTGATCGATAGCCACGTCGACGATAACCGAGCCATTTTTCATATCGGCCAGCATATCCCTGGTGATCAGTTTCGGCGCTTTGGCGCCGGGGATCAGAACCGCACCGATAACCAGATCGGCCTTGCTCACATAGTCACGCAGAAGCGCCGGGTTGGACATAACCGGGATACAATTGGCCGGCATAATCTCATCGAGATAGGCAAGCCGCTCCAGGTTGGTATCCAGGATGTAGACCATGGCGCCGAGGCCACAGGCCATTTTAGCCGCATTGTAGCCGACGACACCGCCCCCGATAACCACCACCGTCGCCGGTGCCACACCTTTGACGCCACCGAGCAATACCCCGAGGCCACCCTGGGGCATTTCCAGGCAGCGAGCGCCGACCTGCGTCGCCATCCGGCCGGCAACCTCGCTCATCGGCACAAGCAGGGGCAGGGAGCCGTTTTTCTTCTCGATGGTCTCATAGGCGATGTTGACCGACTTGGCCTTGATCAACGCTCGTGTCTGCTGCTCATCGGCGGCCAGGTGCAAGTAGGTGAAAACGATCTGATCTTCTCGAATCAAATCATATTCAGACGGTTGCGGCTCTTTGACGTGCATGACCATGTCGCAGGCGCCATAGACCTCAGCCGGCGTCCCGGCGATGGTGGCACCGGCGGCGCGATACTCTTCATCCTCAAAGCCTGAGCCGACACCGGCCCCGGTTTCCACGAGCACCTGATGGCCGTTGGCTACCATGGTGGCGACACCGGTGGGAACCATGCATACCCGCTTCTCCATTACCTTGATCTCTTTTAATATTCCGACTTTCACAGTTGGCCTCCGTAGACGTAGATTAAGACAAATGGATCAGGAGGTCCGCCGGCTGAAACGCCTTCGAGACCTCCTCTGGTGAACTCAGAACACTCCTGACGCAGCGTCTAAATGCCCATTTCAGCGGCTTTCCGTACCGCATCGACCAACCGATCGATTTGCTCCTTGGTAATAATCAGGGACGGAGCGAAGTTCATGACCGTGTTGAGTCCGGTAATACTGACGTTGGTTCGACCGACGATGATGTTCTGGGCAAACACATTGCCGACGATTTTTGCCATCTCCGCTTCGGAGACCGGCTCCTTGGTGGCTTTATCACGCACGAATTCGACACCGCAGAACAGTCCGACACCGCGCACATCGCCGACAATCGGCAACTCCAGCAGTTCTTTCAACCGCTCGAGCAGGTAGGTCCCCATTTCCCGGGAACGCTCCACCAGATTTTCTTCCTCGATGATCCTCGTGGTCTCCAGAGCTGCCGCCATCGGCCCGGCACACCCGCCATAGGTGCTGATATCACGGAAAAAGTTCAGGCGGCTGTGGGGATCGGCCGGATCGTTGAGGAACATATCGAAAATGTGTTGTTTGACCACCATGGCGGAAAGCGGCTCGTAGGAACTGGCCAGCCCCTTGGCCATGGTCACGATATCGGGGTCGACATCGTAATGCTCGTGCCCCCAGAATTTCCCGGAGCGGCCGAAACCACAGACGACCTCGTCCATGATCAACCACACGTCATGTTTCCGGCAGATCTCCTGGACGATGGGGAAATATTCGGGAACCGGCGCAAGAATGCCGCCGCCGGCGGTGATTGGTTCGACGATCAGCCCCCCCACCGTTTCCGGACCTTCCTTCTGGATGATATCATCGATAACCCTGGCACATTCGATATTGCATCCCGGGTAGGACTTGTCGAACGGGCACCGGTAGCAGCAGCAGTGGGGAAACTCGACAAACCCTTCAACAAGCGGCTCGAAATCTTTCTTCCGCTCGATCTGGCCCGAAGCGCTCATCGCGCCAATGGTGGTACCATGATAATCCCGGTCACGGTAAAGAATCTTTATCTTCCCTTTGCGTTCCGGCACGATGCGGGACGCCTGGCGCAGCAGTTTAAACGCCTTTTCGTTGGCTTCCGAGCCGCTGTTGGAAAAATAGACCTTTCCCATCCGCGGCAGCTTCTCAAGCAGCTTCTGGGCGAACTTGATCGCCGGGATATTACCAAAAGCGCCGGCAAAATAGGGCATTTCCTTCAACTGCTCGTACACGACCCTGGCCACCGACTCCCGTCCATAGCCGACGACCACGCTCCAGACCCCCCCCGATGTGACATCGAGAAATTCCCGTCCCCTGATGTCGGTAATCATCAGTCCGTCGCCCTTGACCGGGATGAGCTGTTCCGCTGTCTCAAAAATCTTGTGCGGCTTCAGGTGGTGCCACAAGAAGTCTTTATCACCTCTCACAATCTCTTCGGTTTCGTATTCAAGCACCTTCATTTTTTCCATGACACTCACCCCTTGTTGTTATTGGCACGCTTGGTCCCGACCCGTTCGGCGCCCCGCTGTCTGCTGACGGGTCGCCGAACAGGTGTTGCCTCAAGACAAATCGCTTTCTTTCTAGGCCCCTTTTTGCGGCCGCATATCCGCCTGATCGATACCGGCTACGGATACCGGCGCTTTCATGGCATCGCGCCGGAACGGCTCACCGAGTTCCTGATTGACCAGAACTTCGATAAAAGTCGTTGTACCGTCTTCCATCTGCGCCTTGACAGCCGCGTTGAGTTTGGCCGTCAAGTCTTCCATCGACGCAGCCTGAACCCCTTCGAGGCCGCAGGCGCGGGCAATCGCCGCATAGGAAACGTCGGTATCGAGTTCGGTTCCGACGAAATTGTCGGCATACCAAAGCGTCGTATTCCGCTTTTCGGCACCCCATTGGTAATTCCTGAAGATCAGCATGGTAATCGGCGGCCAGCTGTTGCGGCCACAAACGGTCATCTCGTTCATTGAAATACCGAAGGCACCGTCTCCGGCCATACCGACGACCGGCACATCCGGCCGGGCGATCTTGGCTCCGAGAATTGAAGGAAAGCCATAGCCGCATGGTCCGAACAGGCCGGGGGCAAGATACTTGCGCCCCTCTTCAAAGGTCGGGTAGGCATTGCCGATGGCGCAATTGTTGCCGATATCGGAGGAAATGATGGCTTCTTTCGGCAGCGCTGCCGTGATCGCGTTCCAGGCCATGCGGGGAGACATTTTCTCCGGTTCACGGGTGCGGGCCCGCTCATTCCACGTGGTACCCGGATCATCGTTTTCATGGACAAGGGTTTTCAGCTCTTCAGCCCAAGCCGCCTTGGTTTTGTCGATCAACGCCTTACGCTCGGCACGGCCGTTATCACCGGCTGTATCCGACAACCTGCCAAGGATACCGCTTGCCACCTTCTTGGCATCACCGACGATACCGACGGTAACCGGCTTGGTAAGACCGATCCGGTCGGGATTCATATCGACCTGGATGATGGCGGCATCGCTCGGCCAGTAGTCGATACCATAACCCGGCAGCGTGGAGAACGGGTTGAGTCGCGTACCGAGGGCGAGCACCACATCGGCCTTGGCGATCAATTCCATTCCTGCCTTGGAACCGTTGTAGCCAAGCGGCCCGGCGAATAACGGGTGACTGCCCGGAAACGCGTCATTGTGTTGGTAGCCGCAGCAGACCGGGGCGTCGAGGCGCTCGGCCAGGGCCATCGATTCCTTGATGCCATTGCCGATAACCACCCCGGCACCATTGAGAATAACCGGAAATTTCGCCTTGGACAGCAATTCCGCGGCGCGAGCCAGGGCTTCATCCCCCCCGCCGGGACGTTCAAATTCGATGATGGCCGGCAACTCGATTTCGATGACCTGCGTCCAGAAATCTCGGGGCACGTTGATCTGCGCCGGTGCCGAAGCCCGCTTGGCCTTCATGATGACGCGGTTGAGCACTTCGGCAATACGTGCCGGCGTGCGCACTTCTTCCTGGTAGGCGACCATGTCCTTGAAAACGGCGAGTTGCTCGACTTCCTGGAATCCACCCTGGCCGATGGTCGCATTGGCGGCCTGCGGGGTCACCAGCAGCAACGGGGTATGATTCCAATAGGCGGTTTTCACCGGGGTAACGAAGTTGGTAATCCCGGGCCCATTCTGCGCGACGATCATCGACATCTTGCCCGATACCCGCGTGAACCCGTCGGCCATTATGCCGGCATTGCCTTCATGACCGCAGTCCCAGAAGGTGATTCCGGCTTGGGGGAAGAGATCTGAAATCGGCATCATGGCCGAGCCGATTATCCCGAAGGCATGCTCGATACCATGCATCTGCAGAACTTTGATGAACGCTTCTTCGGTTGTCATTTTCATTTTGCCCATATCAACCTCCTCTGAGAGATGATGTTAGTTTTCCTGGTTACCTGTCGACGACGATCGGAGAAAAATCTGTCCGTACTCCGCTCCGGCCAAACCTCCCTTGTAAGAAACTGTTCCTTCCGTCGCCCGCTGTGTATCAGCCCGAGAACGCAGAGACAAAAGGAAAAAGCAAGGGCTCGACAACACCCTCATACTCACTGATACATCAGACACCACGGCATTGTCAATACATATTTGTATCGCTTTCTCCGCCAATCGACAGCGAATCCAAAGAAGCTCTCTTATTGTTAGGAACAATATAGAATAAATGGATGCCCCCATTTACTCACTCCTCATTTACTCACATTTACTCATTTTCTCTGACCCTGCTTTCTAGAGATTGGCTAGAAACACTCTACTCCACCCTTATGGGCGCACCCCAAATTGCCCGGGACAGACCGTGGTCAAGGCTCTGGAACATGATTGCACAACCGGAACCCAACGCCGGGCAGACTATTGGCGGCAGACAAGTCTACCAAAAACGGGTTAAAAACGACGATAGTCGGATTGGTTGCTTTTGGTGCGCACCCACGAAACCCATAATTAAAGATGGGTTACCCGTAGGATCGTTAAAGAAGCAGGTTTAAAACAAGACAACTACTTGACCATCGGCAGGCTTCAGACAGGATGTGCTAGAAAAGGTCGCCCATTTGTTGGGGCTATTGGGCGCCTTGCAAATTCGCCCATTCCTCAAAGGGAAGTTGGGACTCAAAGGCGGCACAGTCTTGAATCTCTTCATCTTCGATGTACCCCGGCTCTCCGTCGACAGCGATCTGAACTATGTGGGGACCGAAGATCGCGAGGGCAAGCTCGCCGAGCCTCCAAAGGTGGAACAGGCAGTCCAAGCGATCTTGGCTCGGGAGGAGCTCACCGTCAGGCGGATGCCTGAAGAGCATGCCGGAGGCACGTGGTCGTTGCGGTATGGAAACCTTCCCGGCCGAAGCGACAGCCACCAATTTTAAAAAAGATTGACAAGACTCTAAACAACATATAAATTTGCATTTATATGCTGTTTAGGGAGCAGTTCAGGTTGCCTCTTATCGACCAAGCACCGAACGGGGAAAACAAAAATGTGGGATAATCAGATTTACGATTTGATCATTTTAGGCGGAGGTCCAGCCGGTTTGACCGCTGGGATCTACGCCATGCGGGCGGCGCTCAAAACCGTTTTGATCGAGCGAGGCGTCCCCGGTGGGCAGGTGGCCATCACCAAGGAAGTCGAGAATTATCCGGGTTTCATTGAAATAGGCGGCTTCGACCTGTATGGTAAATTCCTGCAGCACGCCAAGTACTACGGCCTTGAAATGATTGAGAAAAGGCCGTCGCCACAGAGCCCGGGATCGAATATCATGCGGTGCGCCTGGCCGACGGTACGCTGCTCAAAGCCCATGCGGTCATTTTGGCTGGCGGCGGCACGGCCCGCAAACTGAACATCCCCGGCGAGGACGAAAATTTCGGCAAAGAAGTGTCCTATTGCGCAACCTACGATGGTTTCTTTTTCCGTGACAAAACCGTCGCAGTCGTGGGCGGGGGCGACACCGCTCTGGAGGATGCTCTTTACCTGTCGAAGATCACCCGCAAGGTCTATCTCATCCATCGCCGGGACGCGTTCCGAGGCAGCCGCATCCTTCAGCAACGGGTTTTCACGGAACCACGGATCGAAATCATATACAATGCGGTCGTCACCCCCATCAACGGGGGAGACGACGGTGTCCGTGACAGTGCCTTGAAGGACACGCAAAGCGGTGCACAGCGGAATATTGAAACAGAGGGCGTTTTCATTTTCGTCGGTTTTGCCCCCAACAACCAGCTTGTTCCCGCCGGGATAAAGACCAACCGCGCCGGTTATGTCATCAGGGATGAAAAATGCAAGACTGATATTCCGGGCATTTTCGCAGTGGGCGATCTGCGGCAAAAATACGCCAATCAGATCGTGCTCGCCGCCGCGGACGGATGCACGGCCGCCCTGGCGGCGGCGCATTATGTCGAAACCCGCAAAGGCGGGCAGACGAGCCAACATGATGGTTTCAGCGATGAACAGAAGGCAAAACAAGTCGTCCAATGACGATGTTGGCCAGGACTTGGCAGCACGCAGCGGCGGATTCACGGCAAGATGTGAGTTGACGAATGAGCATCTCCAAAGCGCCGCATTTCTGGCCAAAAGTCTGTCGGACGGAAACCGACTGA
>CAYSSK010000079.1:0-18838 GCA_964433645.1 uncultured Desulfofustis sp. | reverse complement strand
GGCAGAACCGGCCAGCCCGGGGAGACCAGCCCGGGGAGATCAGCCCGGGGAGACCAGTCCGGGGAGACTAGTCCGGGGAGACCAGTCCGGGGGGCTGGTTTTCATTTAAAAAACTTGTCGGCGGTTCAGTAAAAAATCTGGTTGATCAGTGGTTCGCGCGGTTCGTCGATGAACTCGCCGCTGCCTTCGGCGGTCTTCAGGCCGAACATGGCGAGGACGTTTTTGTCCATGTAGAGGCGAT
The DNA here is from genome assembly GCA_964433645.1 of uncultured Desulfofustis sp. Classification (GTDB taxonomy): domain Bacteria; phylum Desulfobacterota; class Desulfobulbia; order Desulfobulbales; family Desulfocapsaceae; genus Desulfofustis. The sequence goes on along the minus strand of CAYSSK010000079.1, from coordinate 18,597 downwards.
AAGAACGGGCCGCAATGATCGTGGCGTCCTGCGGATTGATCAGGCGGGCGGAGATATACAGGGTCCGTTGGGCCATCGAGGTGGTGCCGACCAGGATGGCCTGGGCGGGCTGGGTCTCTTTGAGCAGGGCCAGGTGCCGGGACAGGACGGTTTCTCCCGATTGCGGCTCGATGACCAGGTCGGGGCGCAGTTTGATCTCCTTGACCGTATAGCCGAGCTGGACCAGGCGGGCCGCCAGGTGCTCCTGAAGCAATCTGCCGAAATGAGAGGTCTTTTCCAGCTCATTATTGTCGACGAAGGTCGTGGTGAGCACCGGCAGATTGGGCTGACGCGGCAACAATGGCGGAAAGGCCTGGCCGATCAGGTCGTCGGCGATCTCGTTGGCAAAATCTATCAGGTCGACATCCCTGCCGAGGCTGTCTTCCAGGCGGGTTTCGTTGAACGCGGCGCAGCCGCTCAGCAACAGCAGCATCGACAGAAACAGGGACGACAGCAGTGTCGCACCCCGGTGCACCCGCTGGGGGCGGGTCCTGGAACTCGACTCAAGGGGCATAACGCTTCTCCTCGGTGGTGTGACGGACAGCTTAAATTCCGGTCGTTGCCGCCGGCGCTACGGTGGCTGCCGGTCCCGGTTCGTCACCGGTTGCGCCCGGTAGTTGCCCGGTGCCCGGCGGCGCCGAGCCGGGGGTGCTCAGCGTGATGCGGGTCGGTGCGGCCGTGGTGTTGTAGTGCCAGGAATCGGTGGTGTTGATATAATAGATGCTGGTATCTCTGTAGAGATACTTGTTCTTGGCGATCATCGAGGTGGTGATCACCACCTCGAACCGATCGAGGGTATTGTAGACCGCGTTGAGCGCATCGATGCCGCCGGCCATGGCCATCGTTGCCAGTTCCCAGGGCGCGTTGCGCATCACGATGATACCGGCGGAGATCGTCGTCAGCAACCCCGGCCGAATGGTCCGCAACCGCTGAGCATGGTGGTAGACCGGCTGCGCTTTGTAATGCACGACAATCGTATCCTCGGTCGGAGTGGCGCTGGTCGGCACACCGAGAGCGACCAGGTTGGTGATCAGCAGATCCCTGAAGGCCTCGTCGAAGACCGATGTCTCGGCCGGTCGGCAGGGAGTGTCCTCGTCGCCGCAGGTTTGCCTGACAAAAACCGGCGCGGCCAGATAATCACCGAGGATCAGCGCGGTATTGATCTCACCCGCCAGATCGGCTGCCAGCACGTCCCAGTGGTGGCCGGCCTGCATTTTCTGCTGGTCGGAATAGACGTAGGGTGCCGGTTCGGGAACCCTGCCGCAGCCCGTCGCCACCAGCGTGGCCAGGACCGCGATCAGGATAAGGTGCTGTTGCATCATGCCCTGCCTCATCGTGGCGAGACGACGAAGTCCGGCAGGTGCCGGCGTCGCCGCTGGTTACTCCTGATTCGGCGAAGCTTCGGCCGTTGCCGGCCCCGCCTTATCGCGTATTGTCAGTTCATGTCTCTCTATCGGATGCTTGCAGGAAAACTATAGCGGTTCGAGGAAAAACGGCCGAATTGCGGCGAGACCGGATATGTTACGGCAGGGTGAGCCGTCAGCACGTTGCCAGCGAGGCGATCCGCGGTTATGGTGTGATCTGGTCCGGCCTGCTGCCGGGCCGACCGAAGCGACAGCCCGGTTCCGCTGTTGCGGTCAGAGGGGAAAACGACAGGAGCCACGCGGGGTGCGGCATGCTGGATTTGCATCTTCATTCCAGTCATTCGGATGGGACCATGACGCCGGCAAAGCTCGTTGAAATGGCCGGCGGGCGGGGGCTGGTGCTCGTGTCGATCACCGATCACGATACCGTCAGCGGCACCGGAGAAGCCCTGGCCGCGGGACGCCGGCAGGGCATTCGCGTACTTTCCGGCCTGGAATTGAGCGTGTCCTGGCACGCCTATCACCTGCACCTGCTCGCCTATGATTTCGACTGGCGCAACCCCGCGCTGCTCAGCGGCTTGAGTGTGCTTCAGGAAGCTCGCGACCAGCGGAACAGGAAAATCGTCGCTACGCTTGCCGGTTTCGGGCTGCCGATTGATGAAGACGAGTTGCGCCTGTTTGCCGGCGGCGGCCAGACGGGCCGCCCGCACATCGCCCGGCTCCTGGTCGCCAAACGGGTGGTCGACTCGGTTGACCAGGCTTTTGCCCGGTATCTGCGCCACGGTGCCTGCGCCTATGTGCCGCGCTATGTCTTTCCGGCCGACCAGGCATGCGCCCTGATCCACGGAGCCGGCGGTATGGCGGTACTGGCTCATCCGGGGCAGCTGGCCATCCCGCACGAGGAGCTTGCCGGATTGCTCGGTCAGCTCAAGGCGCACGGCCTGGACGGCCTGGAGACATTTTACCCGACCCAGAAGGGGAAACAATTACGGCAATTGCGGGCCCTGGCCGATCGTTTTCAATTGCTGGAGACCGGCGGCTCCGACTATCATGGCGATATCAGATCGGGGACGTGCATGGCCGGAGGGCCGCGCTTCAGGGTTCCCGGTGAGATCCTGACCGGGCTGCAGCACCGGTGGGAAGACAACCAACAGCAGAGCACGGGAAGCAACAACCAATGACCATCAATACGATACTCGTCGTCGACGATGAACCGAACTACCTGATCGTTCTCTCAGAGCTGTTGCGTGACGAAGGTTTCGAGGTGTATACCGCGCCGGACGGCAGGGAAGCCCTGGCCATCGTCAGGGATGTCGATCTCGATCTGGTGGTGACCGATATGCAGATGCCCGGCATGGACGGCATGGCCCTGCTCGAAGAGATCAAAACCGTCAACAAGGACCTGCCGGTGGTCATCATCACCGCCTATGCCGAAATAGACAAAGCGGTGGCGGCCATGCAGGCCGGCGCCTACAGCTATCTGGCCAAACCGTTTTCCAACGATGAGCTGATCGTTACCATCAACAATGCCATCTCTCTCTATTCCCTGGTCCGTGAAAACACCAGGTTGCGGCGGGAGGTCAAGCAGCGTTCGGGCTTCACCGGCATAGTCGGCAAGAATCCGCGGATGCGCCAGATCTACGAGTTGATCGAGAAGGTGGCGCCGACCCCGGCCTCGGTGCTCATTACCGGTGAAAGCGGGACCGGCAAGGAATTGGTGGCCAAGGCGATCCATCTCAACAGTCCGCGGGAGCCGTACCCGTTCATTACCGTCAATTGCGCCGCGCTGGCTGACAATCTGCTGGAGAGCGAATTGTTCGGGCACGAGAAAGGGGCGTTCAGCGGTGCCGCGGCGATGCGCAAAGGACGGCTCGAGTTGGCCGACCGGGGTACCATCTTCCTCGACGAGATCGGCGAATTCCCGCTGACGCTGCAATCGAAACTGCTCAGATTGCTGCAGGAAAAGCTCTTCGAGCGGGTCGGCGGCACCAGGACCCTGCAGGCCGATGTCCGGATCATCGGGGCGACGACCAAGGACCTGAAAGAGGAGGTGTTGCAGGGGCGATTCCGCGAGGATCTGTTCTATCGGCTCAACGTCATTCATCTCGCCTTGCCGCCGCTCCGGGAGCGGATGGACGACATCCCGATCCTGGTCAACGGATTTCTTGAAAAATACACGCCTCAGCTCGGTTACGACCGGCTGGAAGTCTCCCCGGAAGCGTTGCGGCTGCTGATCAATCTTCCCTGGGAGGGAAACGTGCGCGAGCTTGAGAATACCATCGAGCGGGCGGCGATCCTCTGTGACGGCACTGTCATCAAGCCCGAAGACGTCCAGCCGGAATCGGTCTCGTTTGACAAGGATGCCCAGTGGACCCGGGAGATCGATATCCTGCAGATGATCCCCGAATCGGTTCAGCTCAATGATGTGCTGTATACCGTTGAAGAACAATTGCTCAAGCGGGCGTTGGAAGAAACCGGTTATGTGCAGGCCCGGGCCGCCGAGCGGCTTGGCATTACCAAAAGCCTGCTGCAGTACAAAATGAAGAAATACGGGATCAAAAAACAGAAGTGACGGCTGTTGCCGTGACGGGGTAAAGCCGCGCCCGCATCAGCCGGCCGGCAGCGAGGCTGCTATCTGCCGCCCCATTTCAATTTGTTTCTGAGGATGGAAAAATAATCTCTCTTGGTCGATGAGATCAGGCGAAGCGCATATTCAGAGGCGCCGATCTCGAGGATGTCGCCCGGCTTCATGTCCCAGACCCGCTGACCGTCGACGATGACCTTGGCTCGTGAACCGAGGTCGTCGGCCAGAAATTCCGAGGTGATCGTCATCTCCGGCGGCACGATGGTCGGGCGACTGCTCAGCATGAACGGGCAGATCGGCGTGATCAGGATGGTTTCCAGTTCCGGATGGACGAGCGGCCCCCCGGCCGACAGATTGTAGGCTGTGGACCCGGTCGGGGTGGAAAAGATCAGCCCGTCGGCCTGGTAGGTGGTGATCGGGTTGCCGTCGGCCTTGGTTGCCAGCTGGAGCAGACGGTCTATGGCGTTCTTGCTGATCACGATATCGTTGAGGGCATGTCGATAGTCATGCTGCCGATCGGCCTCGAGCAACCGTGCCTTGAGCATCATGCGGCGCTCCATCGCGGCCGAACCGCTGATGATTGCCGCCAACGCCGATTCGCTTTCCTCCTGCGTCAGTTCGGTGAGAAAGCCGAGGTTGCCGAGGTTGATGCCGATCACCGGAATGTCAAGGCGGGCCGCGGTCTCGGCGACATGGAGCAGGGTGCCGTCTCCGCCGAGAATAATCAGCAGGTGAAGATCGGCCGACACGTCATCGAGCACCGTCTCGATGCCTCGCTGCTCCAGCCAGCGACGCAGGTGCCGGGCGTAGTCCGCCGCCCGCCGGTCATCTTTCTTGGCGATGATGCCCGCCCGTCTGATCTGAAGAGTCATGCTGAGCCGCCAAACAGGAGGATCGCTGAGGCGCCGGGTCGGGAGCGGTCGACGAGTCCGGCCGGGTAGGGCGGTCTGGGCTGGTAGCGGGACATGGTCTCGGCTCCGGCCGCTCAACAACGGCCGAGCTGGGTGGATCGCTGGACCGCGGCCTCGACGGCGTCCATGACAATACCGTGAAAACCTTTTTGAGCCAGAACATGCAGACCGCTGATGGCGGTTCCTCCCGGCGAGCAGACCCGGCTCCGCAGTACGGCAGGATGCTCCCCCGTCGTCTGCACGAGGCGGGCGGCGCCGAGCACGGTCTGGACGGCCAGCTCGGTAGCCGCCTGATGGCTGAATCCGGATTTGACTCCACCATCGATCAGCGCTTCGATAAAGGCAAAGACATAGGCCGGGCCCGAGCCACTGAGGCCGGTCACCGCGTCCATCTGCTTTTCTTCGACGATCGAGGTGCTGCCGACCGTGCCGAAGAGCGATGCGGCAAAGGCGAGGTCCTCTTTGCCGACCTGATCGTTGCGGGCCAGGGCCGAGGCCCCTTCCTGGACCACTGCCGGTATGTTGGGCATGACCCGGACCACCGGCACCATCTTGCCGAGAATGGCCGCATAGAAGGAGAGGGACAGGCCGGCGGCGACGGTGATGACGAGCTGGTTGGTCAGTACCGGTTTGAGATCGTGCAGGACATCGGCCATGATCTGCGGTTTGACGGCCAGAATGACGACCTGCGCTCGCGGTACCGTCGTGGTGACGGAGACGGCGGTGGTGATGTGGAAGGCTGATTCCAAGTGGGTTCGCCTGCCGGCGTTCGGCTCGACCACCTCGAATTGGTCGGCGGTATATGTACCGGATTGCAGAAGACCTTTGAGCAAGGCTTCGGCCATCTGACCGCCGCCGACAAATACGATCGTTTTTGTCATTGTTCTGTCCTTTCCCATGCTTTTTGAAGAATTATGCATTAGAATTATGAGTCTAACATGTTGGGTCTTTTTGGTCCAGACAATGTAGCTGGATTAAAACGGTGTCGTTTCAAGGTCGGCGAGGCGATCGATCGACCGCATGAACAATAAAGAGGGAAGAGATGATCAACAAGGAGTTATTGGAGATTCTCGCGTGCCCGCAGTGCAAGGGACCGGTCAAGCTCCAAGCCGATGAAAGCGGCCTGGTCTGCGAGCCGTGCGGCCTGCTCTATGAAATTATCGATGATATTCCGGTTATGTTGATCGACAAGGCGAAACGGCTCACGGATCAACAGCGCCCGGCGTGAGCACACCGCCGGCGGGTGGGCCGATCGCCGTGTCGATAGGGGGAAGAGGAGATGACATCAGCTGAGGACCTGACGCACATCTGGCGCCGCTTGATGCAGCAGTATATCGTCGAGCAGGATCATGATCGGAGCGACTATTTCGGTTTGATCAAGGAGTTGTTAACGCTGCGTGATCGTTTCGGTGATGCGGTATCGCCGCTGATCGAATCGGTGTATCGTCTTGTTTTAGACGAGATCGTTACCAGCACGGCGCCGCCGCGTACCCTGATCTCCTTCGGTACATCCGGCTGGCGCGGCCGGCTCGGCAAGGATATTACCGTCGCCTCGGTGCGGTGCGTGACCATGGCGATCATCGACCTGTACCGGCAACTCGACGAGGACGGCTCGCTGGCCGATCACCTCGGCGTCGATTCTTACGCCGATGCCTGCCGGCGCGGCTGCCTGGTCGGTTATGACAACCGGTTCGCCGGAGAGACACTCGGCCGGGCGGTGGCCGAGGTCTTGCAGGCCCACGGTTTTAAGGTCTACTTCTGCGGGGAGACGACCACCGGTGTGTTGTCCGCGGCTCTGCTCCGGTTGCGGGCCGCTTTTTCGGTCAACTTGACGCCGTCTCACAACCCGCTGGAATACGGTGGTTTCAAATACAACGCCGCCGACGGGGGCCCGGCGGCGGCCGAGTTGACCCGGCAGATCACGAGCAATGCCCGGGAGCTGATAACCCGGATCGGCGCGGCTGAAACAGAGGGTACGCCCTCCCGAGGAGAGCTCGTTTCTCTCGATTCGTTTTCCCTGTGGCAGGAGCTGGTCGATGAACAGGCAGCGGTGCACGCCATCGACTACCGAGCGCTGCTTGGCCGCGCCGCGGTCCGCGACGATCTCGTTATTGGTGTCGATGCGGTACATGGTGCCAGTCGGCTCCACATCGAGCGGCTGCTCGGGCCGGCCGCCCGCCATCTGCGCCTGTTGCGCGGAACCGCCGATGTCACGTTCGGCGGTATCGCTCCCGAACCGTCGTCGGCGAATCTGCAAGGTATCCACTCCGAACTGGCCGACAGTTCGGCGCGCTTGAAGATCGGCGCCATCATCGATCCGGACGGTGATCGAATCCGGTTCACCGACGGCACGACCGAGATCGGCATGAACCAATTCGGGGCACTGTCCTACCATTTCCTGCACGAAAGAAAGGGCCTGAGCGGCATGGTGGCGAAAACGGTGGCTACGTCGAACCTGGTCAATGCGGTGGCCAGGGGACTCGGTGAGCAGGTCTTCGAGACCAAGGTCGGTTTCAAGGAGTTCAAACCGGTAATCGGTACGGCGCTCGTCTGTTTCGAGGAGTCCGACGGGATTTCCATCATCGGCCACACCCCGGAAAAAGACGCCTATATCGGGTTGTTGCTGGCCCTTGAGATGGTTCTTGACAGCGGCAAGAATCTCGGCGAACTGCTGGAGCAGCTCGAGGGGCGCTATGGGGCGTTTTATCCGGACCGGGACAGTGTCGCGGTCAGCCGCAGCGGCGCCGAACTCGACCGGACTCTGGCAGGGCTGGAGAAATACCGGGTCGGCAGCAGTGTTGCGGTCGGAGAAGAGGATAAGACGATTCGGGAGGTTATCGATATCGATGGCCGGAAAATGATTTTTGAAGACGATTCCTGGTTGATGATCAGGCCGTCGGGAACCGAACCGAAGGTGCGCTTTTATGTCGAATCCCGATCGCCGGGCGGCACCGGTCTGCTGGTGGCCACGGCCCGGCGGATGCTCGACGAACTCGGCCTGTTGTGAGGCCCTGCCAGACCTATCGCCTGCTTCCGGCGGGCGCCGCAGGGTGACGGCGCCGCGGCCGATGATAGAGCAAACACCCGCCATGATAAAAACGGGGCGTTCGGTCCCGACGAACACCAGACCCGGGAGCTACCTTTATGTGGGACTATACAGACACCGTCACTGAGCATTTTGAAAATCCCCGTAACGTCGGCGAGATCGATAACGCCGACGGCGTCGGCGACGTCGGTTCGCTGGCCTGCGGCGATGCCTTGAAGTTGACGCTGAAAATCGAAAACGAGCGGATCGTCGACGCTAAATTCAAAACCTTCGGCTGTGCCAGCGCGATAGCCTCTTCGTCGGCGTTGACCGAGATGATCAAGGGGATGAGCATATCCGATGCCGAAAAGATCACCAATGAGGACATCGCCGGTTATCTCGGCGGCCTGCCCAAGGAAAAAATGCATTGTTCGGTCATGGGGCGGGAGGCGCTCGAGGCCGCCTTGGCGGATTATCGCGGGGTAGCGCTGCCGAAGGCTGAAGGTGAAGTGGTCTGCGAGTGCTTCGGTGTCACGGACCTGGAGGTCGTGCGGGCCATCAAGGAGTCCCATCTGCGATCGGTGGAAGAGATCACCAATTTCACCAAGGCCGGCGGCGGCTGCGGCAAGTGCGAGGGACGCCTGCAGGAGCTGTTGAACAAAACCGTATCCGACGGGCTCAGGGTGGTCCCGCTCAAGAAGTCGAGCCAGCGCCTGACCACGCTGCAGAAAATAAAGAAAATCGAGGAGGTGCTCGAGCGGGAAATCAGACCGGGCCTGCGCATGGACGGCGGCGATATCGAGCTGATCGATGTGGAAGGCGACCTCGTAACGGTTTCCCTGCGCGGGCAATGCACGAGCTGCTTCAAATCACAGACGACCATCAAGGATTTCGTCGAGAAGAAGCTTCGGGAACAGGTGCTCGATTCTCTGGTGGTGGAGGAGGACAAATGAAGGAGCTACAGGACCAGGTGATTTATCTCGACAACAATGCGACGACGCAGGTGGCACCGGAAGTGCTCGACGCGATGATGCCCTACCTGACCGAGCTATACGGCAATCCGTCCAGCATGCATACCTTTGGCGGACAGGTCGGCGGGGCTTTGAAGAAGGCCCGGAGTCAGGTGGCGAGCTTTATCGGCTGTGACCCGGAGGAGATCATTTTCACCAGCTGCGGCACGGAAAGCGATTCCACCGCGATCCTGTCGGCTCTGCGGGCCGCTCCGGAGCGGCGGCACATCGTAACGACCCGGGTCGAGCATCCGGCCGTCAAAAACCTCTGCGAGAATATCGGGTCGATGACCGGCACGAAATACCGGGTCACCATGCTCAAAGTCGACGAAGAGGGCATGGTCGACATGGACGAGTATCTCGAAGCGCTCACCGAGGATACCGCCGTGGTCAGCATCATGTGGGCCAATAACGAGACCGGGGTCATTCTGCCGATCGAGGATATGGCCCGATTGGCCAAGGAGCGAGGTATCGCTTTTCACACCGATGCCGTGCAGGCCGCCGGGAAGATTCCGATCGACCTGGCCACCCTCGATATCGACTATCTGTCGATGTCCGGCCATAAGCTGCACGCCCCGAAGGGGGTCGGCATTCTGTACGTCCGGCGGGGAACTCCCTTCGCGCCGTTTCTGGCGGGCGGTCACCAGGAGCACGGCCGGCGTGCCGGCACCGAGAATGTCGCCTCGATTGTCGGGCTCGGCCGGGCCTGTCAATTGGCGCAGGAAAAGATGGCGGAGGAAAACAGCCGGGTCAAGGCGCTTCGCGACAAGCTGGAAGCCGGTTTGCTCAGCTCGGTTCCCCGGGCGCTGCTCAATGGTCACCGGCTGGAGCGGCTGCCGAACACGACCAATATCAGCTTTGAATATGTCGAAGGGGAAGCGATCCTGCTGCACATGAACCGCCATCGAATCTGTGCGTCGTCCGGTTCGGCCTGCACCTCCGGCTCGCTCGAGCCGTCCCACGTGCTGCGTGCGATGGGGGTGCCGTTCACCGCGGCGCACGGCTCGATCCGTTTCTCTCTGAGCGTTTACAATAGTGAAAAAGAGATCGACTTCGTCCTCGACAAGATACCGCGGATTATCGCGCAACTCAGAGAGATGTCGCCATTCTGGCCGGGAGATTGACATGCTCATTGTTGAACCCAGCTATCAGATACAAGATGAACTGGATCGGGCATCCCTGGTCGTTCGGCTGGAGGCCTGCGGCCGTATCTGCTACAAGAGCGAAGGGTTGATCAGTTCCGATTCGGCCTTGCCCTTTGTGCAAAAAATTGCCGCCCACGGTCACAATTCGGTACTGGAAATGGCCGTCGTGACGCTGCTGCTGACCGGCGACCTGGAACTCGAGCCGCTCTATGCGCTGCAGCCGAAATATTTAGTGATCGATCCCTACCGCAACGGGTTGTTGGTGACCGGTTCGGTGCGGGCTTTCCGTGAGTGTGCCGGGTACGCATCGCGGAGCCGATTGGTTGCGGCCATGGTCGGGTTTCTTGCCGGACGCCATCCCTATCTTTTTGAAGGAGTTGCCGATTCGACCGCAACGGCGACTGACATCGATGGCATAGATGTTGAAAAAGTGGCGCTGCCGGAGGTGGAACTATTGCCCGGGCCGTTGTTGCTGCGGCACCGCTATGTCGGCGTCACATTCATTGTCAATCGGGCCGTGACTCACGAGCTGGTTCGGCATCGTCCCTGTTCGTTTCTGCAGGAGAGTCAGCGCTATTGCCGCTACAGCCAGGACAAGTTCGGCAACCAGGTCAGTTTTATCAAGCCGATGTTTTTCAAAGAAAATTCGGCCGAGTATGAACTCTGGCGTGAAGCCATGGCCGAGACGGAGCGAATCTACCTGCAGCTGCTCGAAACGAGCACGCCGCAGGCCGCCCGAACCGTCCTGCCCAATTCCTGCAAGACGGAGATCGTCACCTATTGCAATCTTCTGCAATGGCGACATATCTTCAGCCTGCGTACGATCCCCGCGGCGGAACCGTCGATGCGGGAGATCATGATTCCGTTGGCGGCGGAGCTGCAGCGCCGCTATCCCGTTTTGCAGCACACCTAGTTTTTACCGTGAGAGCAACCGGCTGCGCCGGGCGGCGGCCCGTCTGGATGAATAGCCAGGCGGGCCGCCGCAGAACTCACTGATGATAACTCCTTGACATGGCAGACTGAACAGATATAAGGTTCATTTGTCAGGCCGTTCTTTAAGTGCGTCACCAACTCTAACTACATGATGAAAGGGAGGTATTCAATGGTGCTTGATCCGACAAAACACGCAGATTGGGAAATCGCGCAGGAAGCGGAAACCAGGATGAAGACGGTGTACCAGATCGGGGAGGAACTTGGCCTGGAAAAAGAAGAACTGTTGCCGTACGGCCATTATGTCGCCAAGCTCGATTATCGCCGGATTCTCGACCGACTCGGCAACAAATCTGACGGCAAGTATGTGGATGTGACGGCCATTACCCCGACCCCGCTCGGCGAAGGGAAATCGACCTCGGCCATGGGACTGGTACAGGGGCTCGGCAAGCGCAATAAATCGGTCATCGGCGCCATCCGTCAGCCGTCGGGCGGCCCGACCATGAATATCAAGGGCTCCGCGGCCGGCGGCGGTCTTGCCCAATGCATACCGCTCAACGAGTTTTCCCTTGGTCTGACCGGGGATATCAACGCCATTATGAACGCCCACAATCTCGGGATGGTCGCCCTGACCTCCCGGATGCAGCATGAGGCCAACTATACCGACGAACAATTGGCCCAGCGCAATCTGAAGCGGCTCGACATCCACCCGAAAAAAGTCGAGTTTCGCTGGATTATCGACTTCTGCGCCCAGGCGCTGCGCAATATTACCATCGGTATCGGCGGCAAGGCCGACGGATTTACGATGCAGTCCAGCTTCGGTATTGCCGTTTCTTCAGAAATCATGGCGATCCTGGCGGTGGCCACCGATCTGGCGGATATGCGTCAACGGATCGGCAAAATCGTCGTTGCCTACGACAGGCAGGATCGGCCGATAACCACCGCCGATCTCGAGGTCGATGGGGCGATGACCGCCTGGATGGTCCAGGCCATCAACCCGAACCTGATGCAGACCCTCGAGGGTCAGCCGGTACTGGTACATGCCGGACCGTTTGCCAATATCGCCATCGGCCAGTCGTCGGTCATCGCCGACCGGGTCGGTCTGAAACTTGCCGATTACAACGTGACCGAGTCCGGTTTCGGCGCCGATATCGGTTTCGAGAAATTCTGGAACCTCAAATGCCGTTATTCCGGCAACAAACCCAATTGCGCGGTCGTCGTTGCCACCATCCGGGCCCTGAAATGTCACGGCGGCGCGCCGATCCCGGTTCCCGGCAAGCCGATGCCGGCGGAATACCAGAACGAAAATGTCGGTTGGGTCGAGGCGGGCACCCAGAACCTGCTCCACCATATCGAAACCGTCAAGAAAGCCGGGATCAATCCGGTGGTCTGCATCAATGCCTTCTATTCCGATACCGATAACGAGATCAAGGCTGTGCGCCGACTCTGCGAATCGGCCGGTGCCCGGGTTGCCCTGTCGCGCCATTGGGAAAAAGGCGGGGATGGAGCCGTCGAGTTTGCCGATGCGGTTATTGATGCCTGTGAAGAGCCCAACGACTTCAAGTTCCTTTATGAACTCGATACACCGCTGGACAAACGGATCGAATTGATCGCCAAAGAGGTTTACGGGGCCGACGGCGTGAGCTATTCGGCCGATGCGGCGGCGAAATTGAAGCGGCTGGCCGCCGATCCCGATATGGCAACGATGGGGACCTGTATGGTCAAGACCCATCTGTCACTGTCCCACGATCCGAAACTGAAGGGCGTACCGACAGGATGGACGCTGCCGGTCGGTGATATCCTGACCTATAAGGGGGCGGGGTTTGTCGTGCCGGTCGCCGGGACGATCAGCCTGATGCCCGGAACCGGATCTGATCCGGCGTATCGCCGGGTTGATGTGGATCCTGAGTCGGGGCGGGTTACCGGCGTTTTCTAGGACGCAGAAAATGATATATTTGGCGATGCAGGTGTTGTATACTCGATGTGAGTCTTGTTGTTGATCCAAATTCAACGGATATAGTGTTTTATGGCGACATCTGCAACCAGCGCAACCCGTAAGTCCTCCATCAAAAAGACGGTAAAGGACCGATCGGGCGCCGGAAAAATCAAGCTGGGTGAGCTGTTGAGCAAGGCGGGCTATATCACCGCCACTCAGTTTGAGACCGCCAAGCGAGAAGTTCAGAAGAACGGCGCCCGGATGGGCGCCGTTCTTCGCCAGCTCGAATATATCGACGAAGACACGGTCTATAATTTTCTCAGCCGGCACCACAACTATCCGGCCGCGGTCATAAAAAATGAGCCGCCCAGTTCGGAAGCGATCAAGCTGATCTCCTACGATCTCGCCAAGAAATATATGGCCTTCCCGCTGCGCATGGCGGGCAATACCCTGCAGGTGACCATGGCCGAACCGTCCGATGCGACGGCGGTCGAAGAATTGCAGGACGAGTTGGGCAAGGAACTCTCCGTCTGCGTTTCGACGGAAAGAGATATCGTCGAGGCGTACAGAAAATACTACGACATCAACGAAGAGGAAGCGAAAACGTTTTTTGTCGGTGAGGAAGCGCAGGACGAGATCTCGATCACCGAAGTAGACGACTTCGGCGCCATTGTCGCCGAAGCTGCCGACACCTTTGAGATCGAGACCGGTGACGACGACGCCGGACTCGATCAATTCGCCGCCTCCGATGCACCGATCATCAAGCTGGTCAACGGTATCTTGGTCAAGGCCGTGCAGGAGGGCGTCTCAGATATCCATATCGAGCCCTATGAGCGCAGCATGCAGGTGCGGTATCGAAAGGACGGTTCGCTCTATAAATCGATGAACCTGCCGCTGACCATCAAAAACGCGATGGTCGCCCGGGTCAAGATTCTCTCGGGGCTCGATATTACCGAACGGCGCATTCCCCAGGATGGGCGGATCAAGATGCGTATGGGCAAGAACCGGTCGGTGGATTTTCGCGTGTCCTCGCTGCCGACGCTGTTCGGTGAATCGGTGGTTATGCGTATCCTCGATAAGGGCGCGCTCAATGTCGATCTGACCCACCTCGGTTTCGAAAAGAATACCTTTGAGATGCTCAGGCGCTGTCTGTCCCGGCCGCAGGGATTGCTGCTGGTGACCGGGCCGACCGGTTCCGGCAAGACGGTAACGCTCTATTCGGCGTTGAACTCGCTGAACAGCGAGGATATCAAAATTCTGACGGCCGAGGATCCGGTCGAATTCAACTTTAAAGGCATCAACCAGGTCAACGTCCATCAGGAAGTGGGGATGACCTTTGCCGCCGCGCTGAAGGCATTTTTGCGCCAGGATCCCGATATCATCATGGTCGGCGAGATCCGCGACTATGAAACGGCCGAAATCGCGATCAAAGCGGCGATGACCGGCCATCTGGTTTTTTCGACGCTGCACACCAACGACAGTGCCGCGACCATCGGCCGTCTTATCGACATCGGGGTGCCGCCGTACATGATCGCCTCTTCAGTTACCATGGTCCTGTCGCAGCGGCTTGGCCGGCGCCTTTGTCAGAAGTGTAAAAAAGAAGCGGAGCATGACCCCAAGGAGTTGATCCGGGCCGGTTTTCAGGAGGAGGATCTCGAGGGCCTGACGGTGTACGGCCCGGTCGGCTGTCCCGACTGCAACGGTCTGGGCTATCGGGGCCGGGTCGGTTTCTTCGAGTTGATGGAGATAACCGAGGATGTCGCCAAGGCCATCAGCGCCGAGGTTCCCGAAGATCAGCTGCGCAAAGTCGCAACCCAGGACGGGATGACTCCGCTGCGCCAGGCGGCCCTCAACAAAGTGCGGCAGGGGATTACCAGCCTTGAGGAGGCGCTGCGGCGCACCGTTGCCCATGAGGAAAGCCTGCCGGCCTATCTGGTAAACCCCGATGTTGAAGAATACGAGGACGGCGATGTCATTATTCGCGAGGGCAATCGTGATATCGATTTTTTCAAGTTGATCAGGGGGGGACTGACCGTGGTCAAGGGCGGCAAGAAGATCGCCGAATTGACCGAGCCCGGTGAATATTTCGGTGAGATGGCCGCCATTTCCGGCGAGCAGCGCACCGCTTCGATCATTTCTCAGGGACGCAGTACCGTGAAACGGTTTCCGGGGGATAAGCTCGATGAAATTATCCATAAATACCCGGATGTGTCGTCGCACCTCTTCTCCACAATGACCAGCCGGCTTCTCAAGTCAAATCAGATCATCGTCAAACTGGCGGGAGGCGGGCAACGAAAACCCCCTCAGGGACCTCCCCAACGGCCGAACGGTCATTGACCTCCCGGCCGGTATCATTTGGTGTGCCATCACCGTGGCACATTTCCGCCAACCACATGACATTCGCCACACGGCCGGTTCATGGAGAAACTGCGAATCGCATTGTTTCGTGACGGACGCCCGGGACACATGAAACAGTCCAAGGGTATCGCCGAATCATTGCGGCGATATGCCGAGGTCGCCGTCGATGAGATCGATGTCGACCATCAATCGCTGACCGGTGACGCCCTTTCTTTGGTGGGCTATTTTCTCGGCCGACGGGGGCGTCGGCAGTCCGCGGCAGGATATGACCTGGTGCTCGGTGCCGGCTCGCGAACCCATGTGCCGATGCTGAACTGGGCGAGAGTGCATCGGGCTCGGTCCGTGGTCTGTATGACGCCGCCGTGGCCTTTGCGCAGCCGATTCGACCTGTGCTGTGCGCCGATTCATGATCGTGTCCGACCGGCCGACAATCTGTTTCTGACCATCGGCCCACCCAACACCGCCGTACCAGGGACCAGTCGTCAACGCGATACCGGACTGCTCTGCATCGGTGGTGAAGATGGAAATTCTCACGTTTGGGATGAGCAGCGGATTATTGCGGATATTCTTCGTATCATTGAGAAATCGGCAGTGCGTTCCTGGACCATGACGAGTTCGCCACGGACCCCCGCAGCCACCGAGTCGCGATGCGCCGCCTTGGCGGCAGACTTTCCAAACGTCACGTTCGTCCCGTTTGCCCACACCGAACCGGGATGGATTGAACAACACTATCAACAGCATGGTACCGTCTGGATCACCGCCGATTC
The DNA here is from genome assembly GCA_964433645.1 of uncultured Desulfofustis sp. Lineage (GTDB taxonomy): Bacteria > Desulfobacterota > Desulfobulbia > Desulfobulbales > Desulfocapsaceae > Desulfofustis. The sequence continues at coordinate 2,528 of CAYSSK010000079.1, read as the reverse complement.
GATTTCAATGGTCTATGAGGCCTTGTCAGCCGGCTGCCGGGTGGGAATCGTGCCGGTTCGCTGGAAAAAAAAGGACAGCAAGTTTGCCTATAGCGAGAGGTATCTGGTAGACAAGAATCTGGTGGTCTCTTTGGCGAAATGGCTCGCCGATCCCGACCAATGGCAAGAACATGAACCGCTCAACGAAGCGGATCGCTGCGCGAGGGAAATTATCAAGCGATGGTGGCCGAACAGCTTACGGTAGTACAGGTCGTTCCGGAAATGGATGAAGGCGGCGTTGAAGGAGAAACCCTTGATTTCGCCATCTACCTGGCCAGAGAAGGACATCGATCGGTGGTTATCTCGGGAGGTGGCCGATTGGTCCGGCAACTCGAGCGAAATGGGGTGAGTCATGTCTATTGGAAAGATATCGGCACCAAGAGTGCTCGGTGCCTGAAGTATATATCCCGACTGCGTGCTTTTCTCGTTGATCAGCGGGTCGATATCCTTCACTTGAGGTCCCGGTTGCCGGCGTGGATCGGCTATTGTGCCTGGAAGAGCATGAATTCGGCAACCCGCCCGGCACTGGTCACCAGTTTTCACGGTTTCTATTCGGTGAACGCCTACTCGACCATCATGACCAGGGGTGAACGGGTTATCGCGGTTTCCGACACGATCAGAGAACATATCCTCAGCAACTATCAACTCGACCCGCAGCGGATCGAGTTGATCTACGGCGGCTACGACCCGGCCGTATTTGCTCCGGCCAACGTTGCCGAGCAGCGGGTGACCGAGTTGAAAAAGACCTGGGGCATCGACGATCAGGCTGGTCCGTTTATCATGCTGCCGGGCAGGATTACCAGTTGGAAGGGACAGGATGTCTTCGTCGAGGCACTGGCCAAAATCAAAGAGATCCCCTTTTGCGCGTTGTGTGTCGGCGACACCGATGAAAATCAGTCATTTACCAAACGACTCAGGGACTTGATCGGCAGTCATCAGCTTGAGGATCGAATCAGATTGGTCGGGCATTGCGACGATATGCCCGCCGCCCTGCTTGCTTCGAATCTGATCGTATCGGCCTCGTCGAGTCAGCCCGAGGCCTTCGGCAAGGTGGCCATCGAGGCCATGGCCATGGGCCGGCCGGTCATTGCCACCAGACACGGAGGCAGTCTTGAGACGGTGCGGGAAGATGAGACCGGCTGGTTTGTCGAACCGGCCAATGCCGACGATCTGGCCGCCTGTCTGCGCCGGGTGCTGACGGATAGCGGATTGCTGGCCGAGATCGGGGCCAGGGGACAGCGCTGGGTGCAGAACCATTTTACCGCTCGGTGCATGTGCGAGAAAACCATCGATTGTTATCGCCGGTTGCTGGAAGAGAAGCGCAAGCGACGCAGCGGCGAGATCCTGTCCGTCGTGCAGATGCTGCCTGAGCTGGAAAGCGGCGGGGTGGAGCGGGGAACGCTGGAAATCGGCCGCTATCTTGCCGGCCGTCGCCATCGCTCTTTCGTGATTTCCGGCGGTGGACGGCTGGTGGGACAGCTGGAGGCCGAAGGGAGCCGTCATGTCAACTGGCAGGTGGGCAAAAAAAGCCCCCTGGCATTGAAATATGTGCTGCCGCTGCGTCGAATGCTGAAAAACGAACAGATTGACATTCTCCACCTGCGCTCCAGGATGCCCGCCTGGATCGGCTATATTGCCTGGAAATCACTGCCCAAAAAATACCGTCCGACACTTGTCACCACCTTTCACGGGTTTTATTCGGTGAATCGCTACAGTGCGATCATGACCAAGGGCGAGGGGATTATCGCCATTTCCAGAAGCATCGAACGACATATCAGGGAAGCATACGGGGTCCACCACCGCATCAAGCTGATCTTTCGGGGTGTCGACAAGGAGATTTTCGATCCGTCGGCCATCGCTACGGCCAGGGTCGAACGACTGCGAAATGCGTGGAACATCGACGCCGGCAAACCGTTGATCATCCTGCCCGGTCGCCTGACCAGGCTCAAGGGACAAGATGTTTTTGTCAGGGCCTTGGCCATGATGAGCACTGCCCGCTACCAGGCGCTGCTGATCGGTGACATCAAGGACAATCCGAAATTCACCGAGGAGTTGAGCGCTCTGATCGGGGAAAACCGGCTTGCAGATCGTCTGTCACTGGTTGGTTATTGCGACGATATGCCGGCCGCGCTGATGCTTGCCGACATCGTCGTTTCGGCCTCCTCGAACGAGCCGGAAGCCTTTGGCCGGACGACAATCGAGGCCATGGCCATGGGCAAGGCCGTCGTCGCCACCGCCCATGGCGGCAGCCTGGAAACCGTTACACCGGGTCGTACCGGGTGGTTGGTCACGCCGGGAGATGCCGCGGACCTGGCCCGGGCTCTCGACGAAGCGCTGCAATCCGCCGAACGGCGGGCTGCTTTCGGCCGAGCCGGCCGCGAGCTGGTCAACCGCACCTTTACCATGAAACAGATGTGCGAGGAGACCGAAGCACTGTACCGGGAGCTGGTCAATGCCAAACGCCGCGGTTATGCCGATCGGGGAGAGGT
>CAYSSK010000078.1:1790-18894 GCA_964433645.1 uncultured Desulfofustis sp. | reverse complement strand
AAGGAGATTGCCCGCAGGCCGATGGCCAGCCCCAATTCCCGAAAGGCCAGCCGGTCTTCCTGCTGTTTTTCTTGATCGCCTGGGCCGGCGGACTGTGGATCAGACCATTCGGCCCGACGGTACTCGGCTTTTATTGGCTGCCGGGTCTTCTGCTGGTTACCCTGCTGCTGCTGTTGCTGATCAGCCTGGCGACGGATACAACCCCGCCGAGAAAGAAATGCCGCGCTGAGATCACAGCCGAGAGAGCGGCGATCACCGCGGCCGGCGTGCTGCCCGAGCCCGGACCGTTTCAGGTTGGCGGCGTCGGCCGCTGGGAATCTGGGTCCGAGCCGGATTACTGCAGCAGGTCCTGGTCTTCATTGATCGAAAAAACCTGCTTTCCCCGGAGAGCATGAAAGCCCATCAGCGCGGCGGAAGCGCTCCAACATTGGGCTATATTGCCGCCGGGACGGAAATTCTCGCCGTTGACGTATTCCGCAAACCCCCAGTCCCGGCCGTTCATGGGCAGCCGGTTGGCCCGGTTGATGCCCTCCAGGTACACTTCGGCGCGATTGCGGTGACCGCGCCGGGCCAGGTCGGCCACGTAAAAACCGGTCAACATCTGCCAGAGGCCGCCGTTGTGATATTCGTATGGATGGTTCTTGAAATGATAAGAAAAGGTGATCTTGAGGTCCTCCCAGTTGTCGTCGACCGGTTTGATAACCGGGTAAAAGGCCGGCACGAGCTTGAACTGAGCGGGAACGACGTTTTCTTCCAGGTACTCGTCCACCGCATGGCGACGGCTATCGCTGGCAACGTCCAGGAGCGAGGTCAGAATATTGGCGAAGGCGTCGAAGCGGTAGCCGTAGCCGTGGGGTGTAAAAAACGGCAGCCAGTAGCGCTGGACGCAGCGATCGGCGGCTTTGCGGCCCTTTTCGAAAAGCACCTCGTGATAGACATGCTCCGGTATCTTGTCCTGGGAACCGAACCAGTAGTTGTCCTGGATCAGCTTTTCCAACCGGCTGATTTTTTCCACCAGGTCGGGACGCTGTTCCTGTTTGCAGCGATTGTACAGGAAACAATAGGAGCGAAGCGCTTGCAGGTAGAGCAGCTGATCGTAGAGGATGTAGCCATTGTGAATGAATTCATCAGACCAGTCGCCGGTTGCCGGGATGTACAGCAGTCCCCGGTTATTGAACTCCCAGGCGCCGAGCAGGAACATGACCCGATCCAGGACCGGCAGCTGCTGCTCGATAAAGCTTTTGTCCCCGCTGGCCTGCCAGTATTCGGCAACCCCGATGACGAACCAGATGGCGGCATCGACCCGCCCGGTGGTCCCGCCGTAGCTGATCCGGCCGCTGACCATGTCGACATTGCTGGGAATTTCGCCGTGCGGCCCCTGGTGATCAGCCAGGGTTTTCAGGGTCCGGCCCATTGCCTCCTGAAGATCGGACTCTCCCGTCATCAGGGCCGCCAGGCCGGCAATGACGCCGTCCCGGCCCCAAATCCTGCGATAGTTGTGGTTGTCGGTCTGACTGGCCACGAAACCGTGATCGGTTATGCATTCGCGGACCAGTGCCACGGCTCGTTTCAGAGCTTCTTCGTTGTCGATGGATTTCGGTACCATGATGGTGTTTTCCAAGTTGTCATAATCCAAATCGATGATATTGTTCACGGTAAACACACTGAAATGGGTTAACAAGTGAGAATTTGAACAATACGGTTTTCCCTCCTGCTGGTAGCCGCGCCGTTGCGTCTGCCCAAACCCGACGGCCCGGCCGTCACTTCGAGGAATAATTATGAAAATCAGAAAAGCGGTATTTCCGGTTGCCGGACTTGGCACCAGATTTCTGCCGGCAACCAAGGCGATGCCCAAGGAGATGCTGCCGGTGGTGGATAAACCGATTATCCAGTACGCGGTTGAAGAAGCCCTGGCGGCGGGTATCGAACAGATTATTTTCGTCACCGGCTCGGGAAAAAGCGCGCTGGAGGATCATTTCGACACCAACCTGGAGCTGGAAAAAGTCCTGGAGGAGCGGGGCAAGAACGACCTGCTGAACACGGTACGATCGATGATACCGGAAAGCAGCCACATCGTCTATACCCGGCAGAGCGAACCGCTCGGCCTGGGACATGCCATCTGGTGCGCCCGCGACATCGTCGGCGACGAACCGTTCGCGGTGCTGCTGGCGGACGATCTGATTCAGAGCGAGGTTCCGGTGTTGTTTCAGATGATCCAGGAATTCGACCGACTCCGGGCCTCGATGATGGCCATCATCGAGGTGCCGAAAGACCAGACGCATCGCTACGGCATTATCGACGCCGAACCGGCGCTCAACAATACCGTCAGGGTACGGTCGATGGTGGAAAAGCCGGCGCCTGAAAAGGCCCCGTCCAATCTGGCGGTTATCGGCAGATATATCCTGACCCCGAAGATTTTTTCTTATCTGGGGCAAAAGGAAAAAGGTGCCGGCGGGGAGATTCAGCTCACCGATGCCATGGCCGCCCTGCTGGAGGAGCAGCCGGTCTTCGGCTACACCTTCGCCGGCAGACGGTTCGACTGCGGCGACAAGGCCGGCTTCCAGCTGGCTAATATTTCCTTTGCCCTCGATCGTCCCGAACTCCGCGACGAGATCCTTCCCGGCCTGAAAGCTCTGATTGCCTGAGGACTGCGGGACGAGCTTTCAATAGCGTCCCGTTGGCCGGCAACGCCGCCGGCGGACATGGGTAAAAACGGTGCTGCCGGCGGCTGCAGGCCTGATCAACTATCCGGAATTGCGGATATCTAAATCTTTTCAGCATCCCCTGGCATAATACTTGTGGAAGAGAACGCTAACAGGACAGGCAGGGAAAACTCGGTCGGCTGCGGCATCAGCCGGAAATCTCATTGACAATGGGGTGAGACATGACAGAGAAGAAGGTCGATAAGGTACTCAGGAACACCTTTACAAAACTCGACCGGATCCTGGCGGAGCGGCGCTACGACAAGTCGGACAGCGGCACGTCGAAGACGGAGAAAGAAACCGGGGACCATCGTCAAAAAACAGCCCACGACCAGAAACGAGCCGAAGGAGCCCCACGCTTGAAGTAAAAAGCCCCGAGACATCCACCAGCTTCAAAGAAACGGCCAAACAGTGAGTATTTATTACCCTTACCGACGATAATCGAGCTCTGGAGCAGGAATTCGTCCGGCAGTACTGCGAGGACGGCTGGCGGGTATACGCGGCCTGCCGGCATCCGGCAGAGGCGATCGAACTGCGGAATCTCTCCCGAATTTTCCGCGAACTCAGCCTGCACCGGCTGGATATCTCGGAGTCCGAGGATAATGTCAGGATCCGCAAGGAACTGCACCACATCCCACTTGACCTGTTGATCACTCATACCGGGGGTGCGCTGGTCGAAAACGGTTTTCGGCTGGGCTCGATCCGTTATGACGGCACTATCATTTCGGACGGTGGCGGCGCCTGAGGCTGATCAGCGACGGATGCGTCACGAACGGATTGCTATTTTGCCTGAAATCGGTAGAATGGAAGAATAACCGGTCCTCCTTTTCTCCATTGCCCAGCGGTATATTCTCTCAGCTTGATTGATCATGGCCATCGAAACACGACCGTTGTTGCTTCTGCTCGAAAACAATGTCGAAATAATGAAGCGACTGCGGGATTGGTTTGCCGAAGACACAGAGGCTGATTTCGATTGCGCCGAGACCCTGCAGGAAGGCCTGCTCAAGGCCAGGAGCAAAGATTATGACGTCATCCTGGTCCGGGATTATCTGTGCGGCCCGGAGACTGCGTCGGCCGTCAGTGAATTCCAGAGGGGAGAAGAGCCCCCGGAAATCATCGTCTATACCACCACCGGCGATCCTAAACAGGCCGAAGAGGTGCTCAAACTGGGCATCTGGGAGTATCTGGTCGATGCTTCTCCCGCCGACCTGCTGCCGCACATGGCCCAGCGGGCGGTGCGCTATCGCCGCAACAAATCCCGGGACAATGTCGGCAGAATGCTGGAGCTGCGGGCACAACTGGCCCGGTGGGGGATCATCGGCCGCAGTGCCATGATGCAGAGCTGCGTCGACCAGATGGTGCGGATTGCCCAGTCCGAGGCGAACGTGCTGATTTACGGGGAGTCCGGCACCGGCAAAGAGCTGTTCGCCTCGGCTATCCACAGCCTGAGTGCCCGGTCGGCCGCCGAGATGACCATCGTCGATTGTGCCGCTCTGCCGCCGTCACTGGTGGAGAGCCTTCTCTTCGGGCATACCAAAGGGTCGTTTACCGGGGCGGACCGGGCCCAGCAGGGACTTATCCAGCAGTCCGACGGAGGCACTTTATTTCTCGACGAGGTCGGGGAAATGCCTGGTGCGGTTCAAAAAAAACTATTGCGGGTTATCCAGGAGCGGACCTATCTGCCGGTCGGATCCACTACCGAGAGAACCAGTAATTTCAGGCTGATCGCCGCCACCAACCGGGGCCTCAAGGAGATGGTCGAGACGGGCAGTTTCCGGGAAGATCTGCTCTTCAGACTGAAAACCTTTTATCTCGAGTTGCCCCCCCTGCGCCACCGGACGGCCGATATTGCCGAACTCGCCTATTTTTGCCGGGATCGCTTCTGCAAGCGCCACAAGCTGAGGAAAAAGAAGTTCTCTCCCGACTTCCTGATGCTGCTCACCCAGTATGACTGGCCCGGCAATGTCCGGGAATTGTTCCAGGCCGTCGAACGCGCCCTGACCGATGCCCAGGAGAGTCCGGTGCTGCATGCCAAGCACCTGCCGCCGGGTATCAGGATTCACGCGGCCAAGCAAAAACTGCGGCGCAATAAAGCGTTCTCCGCCGAAAGTGGCGATACGGCTCCACCGGATGACCAGGCGCAGCAACTGCCGACGCTGAAGCAGGCTCGGGACCAGGCGGTCGAGCGGGGGGAGAAGCAATACCTGCAGCACCTGCTCCGCCGCACCAACGGAGATATCAAGCAGAGCTGCGAGCTTGCTTCCGTTTCCCGTTCCCGACTCTATGACCTGCTGAAAAAATACGCTCTGGCTCCCGGCAAAAATTCGCCGACTTCCGATTCCTGAAGCTCGTTCCGTCTCTTTTCCCCCACCGTTGTCACGGTTTCGCGGAACTACCCGCCGCCCTCCGGTAAGCACCGTCCTCTCCGCTATCCGTCGGGCCTGATCCCTGCCCTGCCCTGCCGTGACCAGGTTGTCTCCGGCACCCCGGAATCCCTCAGCAGACCGCCAATTGAGTTTTCTGCGCATTCCCAATCGGAACCTGAATACAGCCATCGTTTTCATCCCGCTGCGGGAAAAACATGGAGCCGATCGGCCGGAAACTCGAGGCCGACGACCTCATCGCGGCGCCACTGCGGCCTGATGGACAACACCGAGAGCTGCCCGGCCTCGGTCATCACGGTCAGCCGGCTCATCGCCCCCTCGAAGCGGACCCCGCTGATCCGGCCGGTCGGCCCGCCGCTGCCGGGCGCAGCGGGGTGAAGCCGCACATCCTCCGGCCGGATCACGGCCACCGCCCGCTCGCAATCGGCGCGCGTGGTCGGCACCCGTACCCGGGCGCCGATAAAATAACCGTCGCGGATGCTACCGTGCAGCACGTTGTTGCACCCGAAAAAACGGGCCACATCGACATCGGCCGGCCGGTAGAAGACCTGCTCCGGCGGACCGGTCTGGCGCAGCCTGCCGTCGAGCAGCAGCGCGACCCGGTCGCTGACACCAAAGGCCTCGCTCTGGTCGTGGGTGACGAAGAGCATGGTGGTCTTGGTCTGCTGCTGAATAGAACGGATCAGCTCCCGCATCTGTTCCCGAAGTTCGGCGTCGAGCGAGGAAAAGGGCTCGTCGAGAAGCAGGATCGACGGTTCGAGGACCAGCCCCCGGGCCAGTGCCACCCGCTGCTGCTGACCACCCGATAACTGATGCACCCGCCGCTGCTCCAGGCCCTGCAGCCCGGTAATCGCGATCATCCGTTCGATCCGCTGCCGGGCGGCGGCACCCCGGAGACCGGTCATACGCAGGCCGAAGGCGATATTGTGGCCGACATTGAGAAACGGGAAGAGCAGCGGCTTCTGAAAGATCAGCACCGCATCACGACGTTCGGCCGGCAGGTGATCCGCCGGCCGCCCGTTGATCAATATCGACCCGGAAGACGGCGGCAACAGACCGGCGACTGCCTTCAAGACCGTACTCTTGCCGGCGCCGCTGGGTCCGAGCATGGAGAGGATCTCGCCGTCCTGCAACTGCACATTGAGCCCGTGAATAACCGTCTTATCGCCGTAGCGGATGGTCACGTCGCGCAGTTCGAGCCGGCCCATCAGCGTATCCCCTGCATGCCCCGGCGGCCGATGGCCCGGGCGCTGGCCAGTAAGGCAACAAAAGCCGGCACCACGAATACCAGGCTGACCGCCGCGGCCACCGGCCGGTCACCGCTGTCCATCAGGGCAAAAAGCAGGATGGGCAGGGTCAGCAGCTTGCCGCCGCCGATGATCAGCGTGCTGAGGTATTGCGACCAGGAGAGCAGGAAGGAAAACAAGGCCGCCATGGTGACGCCGGGCAGGATCATCGGCAGCATGACCGACCAGAGGACCCGTCCGGCGGATGCGCCGAGCGTCCGCGCCTGCTCTTCGATTTCCGGGTTATAGTCGCTGAACACGCCCCAGAGCACAAAAATCGCATACGGCAGGCAAAAGGTGAGGTGAATGAGCACCACACCGGCAAAGGTCTCGGCCAGGCCGAGCCGGATAAACCAGAGGTGCAACCCCATCGCCACGGCCAGCGGCGGCACGATGATCGGCAGGACGAGCAGCAGGGCCACCAGCCGCTTGCCGGGAAAATCATAGAGCCCGAGGGCGCGGCCGGCGGGGATGCCGACGAGCAGCGAGATCACCGTGGTGCTCAGCGCCAGCAGGCAGCTGGCCGTCAACCCGCCGAGAATCTGGCTGCCGGCAGTGTCGAAGATATAGCTCCAGGCCCGCAGCCCGAAGGCCTGCGGCCACAGGGCCGGAAAAAACCAGCGCTCACTGAACGACCAGAGCAGCAGCGGCACGAACGGCACGGCAACACTCAGCACGATCGCCCAGAACAACAGCCGCCCCCGCCCGCTCATACGGTGAGCCCCCGCCTGCGGGCAAAAGCGAGCAACAGGTGCGCCAAGACGATCGAGGCGATGATAATCACCGCAATCAGCAGGCCGAGCGCTATCCCTTCGGGCCGGGCAAGCAGGTCGATATCGCTGTAGTTGCGATACGCCCAGACCGGCAACAGCAGCGGATGGGTGCGGCCCAGCAGGTAGGGCACCTCGAAGGCGCCAAAGGTGAAGGCAAAGACGATGAGCCCGGAGGCCCCGAGGGCCGGGGCGATAATCGGCAGCGTGATATACAGGAACCGTTGGCACCTGCCCGCTTTCAGGGTCGCTCCAGCCTCGAGCAGTTCGCTGCCCATGTTTTTCAGCACCGCCAGCAGCATGAAGGTAATGAAGGGAATCTCCTTCCAGACGTAGACGGCCAGGATACCGATGCCGAGCCGGTCGTTGACCAGCAGCGGAAACGACGAGGCCTCGGCAATAAGGCCGGTCGCCGCGGCCAGCCGGGCAATCAGGCCGGACGGAGCGAGGAGCAGCAGCACCGAGATGGCGATCACCAGATGGGGCACGGTGAGCGGCAACTGCAGCAGGAAATAGATGGTCCTGCTGCGTCCGGCCAGGTTGATCAGGGCCATGGCCAGCAGCACACTGATCAGGCAGGCGATCAGGGTCGAGGTCGCCGAGATGTAGAAGGTCAAACCGAAACTGCGCAGCAGTTCGGGATCGAGCAGAACCCGCCGCACGTGCTCCGCGGTGAGCGAGGAAAAGCCGCGGCCCGGCACATAGCCGCCGGCCTGCAGCAGTCCAAGCACCAGACCGCCGGCAAACAGGACGATCACCACCGCCAGCGCCGGCCCGAGCAGAAGACAGAGCGTTCCCGCCGATGCCGTCCGGCCCGTCAGCCGGACGGGGGGAGTGGACGTGGTGGGATGGATCATTACCGGTTCTTCAAGACCTGCTGCTGCCAGCCCTGTTCCAGATAAATAAGGATTTCACTGGGCGGCTCGGGCAATTGATGAGCCTGCAGCTCGGCATCGTCGAGCGTTGCCGGTCCCCGCGGCAGATCGGAAAAGCGCTGCTGCCACTGCGGCGGCAGTTTCCGCTGGCTGAGTGCCGGGAAATCGCCCCAGACCTCGGGCCGCGCTTTTTCCAGCTGCGCCTCCGGCGACAGCAAAAAGTCGGCAACCACCATCGCCGCCGCCGTGTCCGCTGCATTGTAGGGGATCGCCACGAAATGGGTGTTGGCAATCGTCCCCTCGTCAAAGACGAAGGTACGCACCGTCTCGGGAAACAAGCCGTCGAGGATCTTACGCGACGCGTCCCCTTGATGATAGGAAAAGGAAAAATCCAGTTCGCCGTCGGCAAACAGCGTGTCCATCCGCACCGGCGACTCCGGATAGGTCGAACCTCCCCGCCACAGTGCGGGCCGCAGCTCACGAAGAACCCGATAGGTTTCTTCGGCGGCCTGCTCCAGCTCGGCCTGCGTATAATCGCCCTGCCAGCGATCGACAGAGCCGGCGACATGATAAAAGATATGCCTGATAAAGACCGAGCCGGTGAAATCGGGCGGTGCCGGATAGCTGAAGCGCCCCGGATTGTCGCGAATCCACTGCAGCAGTGCACCGACCGAGCGCGGCGGTTCGGCAAACCGGGCACGATCGTAGGTCATCACCATCTGGGCACTGCCCCAGGGCGACTCCATCCCGTCAACAGGGGTACCGAAATCGTTTTTCACCGTCGGGTTTGACCAATCGACATAGCGCTGGTTCGGCAGGACCTCGGCAAACGGGCCGTAGAGCAGGCCGTGCCGGATGCAGGTGCGAAAATTCTCGCCGTTGATCCACATCAGGTCAACGCTTCCCCCATCATCCTTGCCCGCCTGTTTCTCGACCACCAGTTTGCTGACCACCTCGGCGATATCCTTGACCGGCACCTGGCGCAGCGTGATATCGTAGCGCCGTTTCAGCTCGTCGGCCAGATAGCCGTTCACATACGCATTGACGGCCGGCGAGCCGCCCCACATATACCAGTCGACCGTCCGGCCGCGGGCACCGCTCACCGCCTCGTCCCAGGACAGGACTTGTCCCGCGGCAACCGGCCCCGCTGAGCCGGCACAAAGCAGGATGGCGAAGAGTAAGACAGATAGCTTCCTGGTGACTGAAGCGTTCGGTGATCCTGGTCGGGCCATCATAGTCCTCCTGGAGCGTCGTTGTCTTGATTTGTCAGACTTATTTCGGGCGGAAAAAGGGGATACGACCGATCCTCGCATGACGTGCTCGGCAGAGGTTATTCGATTCAACCCACGAGTTCAACACTTTATCCGGGGACACAGAAAATCAATTGAACAATTGGAGAGATAACTTCGGCGGATAACCTAGCGGTCTGTTCACCTGCGCCTGAAAAGACGCAAAAACTGCTTGACAGACTCATCGTTCGGAGTCATGGTAACACGTTTTGTTTTTTAGTGTTACACAAAGGAGAACCCGATGGTCTTCCACCGCCTGTACCACGTGTTGAGTATTGTCCTGCTTGTTCATCTTTTCTGGCCGCCCGGGCCGGCATCGGCGGCAGGCCCCCCTGAATCCATCGAGGAACCGGTGCTCGAATCCGTCCGGATCCGGCAGGATACCCAGCAGCAGGAAGAACAGTGGCGCGCCGAGAAACAGGCGCTGCTGCTGCGCTACGAAAAGCTGCGGCACAAACGGGACCGCGTGAACGGCCGCCGGCAGGACGTGACGGCGGCAAATGACGCAACCCGCCGGCGAATCGCGGAAAAGCAGCGGGAACTCGATGATATCGAGCAGATTCAAAGCGAAATCAAGCCGCTCATCGACGAGCTGACCGCCGATCTGCAGCGGTTTGTCGCCGGGGACCTGCCGTTCCTGCCGGCCGAACGGCGGCAGCGGCTCGATCGTCTGCTGGAGCTGGCCGGCGACCCGGCAATCAGCGTCAGCGAACAATTCCGCAAGGCCATGGAAGCGCTGCTGATCGAGACGGAATACGGCGCCACCATCGAGGTGTACCAGCAGACCATCCGGTTGGACAACCGCGACCTGCTGGTCAATATCTTCCGGCTCGGCCGTATCGCCCTGTTCTACCAGAGCATCGACGCCACCGCCTGCGGCTATTTCAACGTGGCGACAGCGAGTTGGCAAGAGCTGCCCACCCACTACAACAGGGCCATCGAAACGGCCATGGACATCGGTGCCAAACGGCGTCCCGCCGAACTGCTGACGCTGCCCCTGGGGAGGATACAGCTGTAATGAACCCGCTGCTGTCACGGGCACGCCGGTGCGTGCTTCTCCTGCTGATCTGCACCATGCCGGCGGCTCCAGCCGCCGCAGCCACCGATTCGACCACCGCCGAGGATATGCGGGAGGAGCGGATTGCCGCCCGCGAGGCGGTGCTCGCCCTGGAGCGCCAGGCCCGCCTCGAAGAAGAAAGGGCCCGGCAGGAGGCCCGGGCCAGCCGGGAGAAGATCACCGGTGACCGCGCATCGCTGGAGCGGGAAATCGCCCGGCTGGAAGCCGAGGTCGCCACCCTGGAAGAAACGGTGGCCGCCCTGGAGCAGGAGGGGCAACTGCTCGATGAACAGGAAATCCTGCTCGCCGAGCAGCTGGCGGCCACCGACGCCATCATCCGCGAACTCGTGGGGGTCATCAGGATGTTCGCCAAGGACATCGCCGGCCATCTCGGCGCCAGTCTGCAGCGAGCGCTGGGAGACGGACCGCCGCCTCTTCTCGACGACATCGCCGACCAGGGCCGGTTCCCGGGACTTAGCGACATCACCGAGATGATTGATATCCTCTGGCAACAGATCGCCGGAGCGGCCAGCGTGCGCCTGCAACGGGGCCCGATCGTCAATCGGTCGGGGACAACCGTCGAGGCGGACATCCTGGTCATGGGCGATTTCACCGCCGCCTATCGCTCCGGACAGGAGATCGGCTATCTGTCCCCGTCCCCGGCCGGCGGCGCCCTGTTCGCGCTGGCCAACCTGCCGCCGCGCGATCTTCGCCGGCAGCTCGGCAGCTACATGGACGGCGCGGCCGAGGCGGTGCCGCTGGATGTGACCCGCGGCGCGGCCCTGGGTCAGCTTGCCCATCAACTGAACCTGTGGCAGAAGATCGGCACGGGCGGGCCGCTGATCTGGCCGATACTCGCCATTTTGCTGATGGCGCTGCTCATCGTCGGCGAGCGGCTGCTGTTCCTCTGGCGCACCAGACTGCCCGCCGACGCCTTCACCGAGCGGCTGGCCGCGCTTGCCGTCGACCGCAACTGGCAGGCCTGCCACGACGAGTGCCGGCGGCGGCTCGGCAAACCGCTGGCCCGCGTGCTGGCCGCCGGACTGGACTGTTACCACCACCAACGCGAGGTAATGGAAAATGCGCTGCAGGAAGCGATTTTGCGCGAGATCCCGCCGCTGGAGCGGTTTTTGTCAACGCTTGGCATGCTGGCCGCCATCGCCCCGCTGCTCGGTCTGCTCGGCACGGTGACCGGCATGATCAGTACCTTCGACGTGATCACCCGCTACGGGACCGGTGACCCGCGCATGATGTCGGGCGGTATTTCCGAGGCCCTGGTGACGACCATGCTCGGCCTGTCGGTGGCCATCCCGATCATGCTCGTGCACACCCTGCTCAACCGTACCATCGACAACCGTATCGCGCACATGGAAGAAAAGGCGATGACGCTGATCAACCTGGTCCAGAAAAACAATCATGGCGCTGCCTGAACACCTGTTCGCGCTGGCCCAGCAACTGAGCGACTACCTGCGGGCCGGCGGTATCGTGATGCTGCCGCTGATCGCGGTCAGCGTGCTGATGTGGCTGCTCATCGTCGACCGGGCCCTGTTCATCAGGCGGTTGCGACGACGCAGTATGAGCTTCGAGGACGCCGCGGAGCTCATGCGCAGCGGCCGCCTGGTGCGGCCCGGCTCCTCCGGCGGGGCCACCGGCCTGCTGGTGCAGCGGTTTATCGCCGCCCGCAGCGGCAGAAAGGAGGTGGACCGCTACATCCTCGACGAGACCGTGGCCACCCTGCAGCGCTCGCTCTCCGCGCGCCTTCCGGTCATCGGCGTGCTGGCGGCCATCGCGCCGCTGCTCGGCCTGCTCGGCACGGTGCTCGGCATGATCGCCACCTTCGAGGTAATGGCGGTCTTCGGTACCGGCAACGCCAGGGCCATGGCCGGCGGCATCTCCGAGGCGCTGATCTCGACCCAGACCGGATTGCTCGTCGCCATCCCCGGCCTGTACATGAAAGGATTTCTCGACCGCCGGGCCACCAATCTCGCCAAACGCCTGGGCGCCGCCGGCCTCTACCTGAGAAGGCAATTATGAGAGAAAAACGCTTTGAACCGGCGCCACGCGCCCAGCGGAGCTGATCGTCATGCTGCACATTGCCGCCACACGCCGCGCCAACCGCTCGGCCGTTGAACTCAATATCGCCCCGCTGATCGACATGGTCTTCATCCTGCTGATCTTTTTCATCGTCACCACCAGTTTCGTCAAGGAAACGGGTATCGACATCAGCCGGCCGACCGCGGCCACCGCCGTGAGCAAGCCGAAGGCGACCATCCTGGTCGGCATCGACGCCGACAACCGGGTCTTTTTCGACAGCCGGGAAATCGACATCAGAACGGTTCGGGCCAACGTGGAACGGGCCCTGGCCGAGAACCCGGAGGGAGCGGTAGTGGTGGTCGCCGACAAGGGCAGCACCACCGGCACCACCATCGCGGTCATGGACGGCTGCCGGCAGGCCGGGGCGCAGCAGGTGTCATTGGCCGCGCAACAACCGCAGCACTGAGAGATGGAAGAGGCTCTGACACACACCACCGGCCGCGGCGATGGGGCAACGAGGGGTCGAAGTCTCGTCTGGCTGCATCGTTTCGGCACCATCGTTATCGCCCTGGCCATCAATGGCGTGCTCTTCATCCTGATGCCGACCCTGCTGCACCTGCCGGCCGACGAGCCCAGCTTCACCGAGCTGGTGCCGGCAATCAACGTCATCCGGTTGCCCAAACCCGACAGTCCGGTCAAAAAAATAATACCACCCAAGCCGCCCGAACCGAAGCCGCGGTCCAAACCGCCGGACCCGGCGCCCCCGAAACCGCGGCTCAGCAAACCAAAACTGCCGTTCGCCGTCAACCCGCGACTGCCGGAAGGGCCGCCGGCCCTGTCCTTGTCCGTGGATCCGGCCAGGATCAGCTTCACCGGCGGCAACGACATCTTTTCCGCCGCGGATCTCGATGCGCCGCTGCTGGTTACCGCCCGCGTCCCCCCCGTCTATCCCCACCGGGCGCGGCATCGTCGCATCGAGGGGTGGGTGCGGGTCGAGTTCATCGTGCACGAGGACGGCAGTGTCGGCGAGGTCACGGTGGCGGCAAGCGAGCCGCCCGGCGTGTTCGATGCCACGGTCATCTCGGCGGTTTCCGGCTGGCGCTTCCGGGCCGGCACCATCGCCGGGGTGCCGGTCAAGGCCCGGGCCGAGACGACGGTCCGTTTCCAGCTGGACCGGTAGACAGTCAATGAACGCCTTTCTTCTCTTCATAGGCGCACGCTTGAACCTTTATCGCCGCGCCGCGCTCGTCGCTGCCGGCGCCAAGCTCCTGCTGCCGCTCCTGCTGGCAACCGCCCTCATCCCGGCCGCTCTCCACCCGGTAGCGGCCACCGGCGCGGAACTGCCGGCGCCGGTCCGGGTGATACTGGCCAAGGCCGGCGCGATGATGAACGAAGACCGCTACGACGATGCCATCGATATCCTCAACGGGTTTATCGACCGGACGGCCGCATCCGACGGGAAGACCCGTCGCGCCGCTGCTCGGCATGCGGAACTATTGTACACGCTGGGTACCTGCTATCTGCTTACCGGCGACTACCGGCAGGCCGTCGATGCCCTGGAGGATGCGGTCAAGCAAGACCCCGACCACCGGTCGGCCTGGGTGAATCTCGGCACGGCGGCCTACGACCTCGAAGACTACCGCCGGGCCGCGACGGCTTTTGACCGGGCCTATGCCGGCGATCCTGAGGGTGGCCCCGATTACCTCTATTACAGCGCCGTCGCCTTCCTGCTGGCCGGCGATCACGACAGTGCCATCGACCAGTTCGAACGGCTGCTGGCATCCTTCCCCGACCGGATTGAAGACACCTGGCTCGAGCAGTACGTCCACGCCCTGCTCGCCGCCGACCGCAGCCGTCAGGCCCTGCCCCATATACGCCATCTCACCGGCGCTTTTACGGGCGATAAGCAGGTACAATGGCAGGAGATGCTGCTCCATCTCTACCTGCAGCTGGAGATGCTCGCCGAGGCCCGGGACTATGCCCGCCTGCTGACCCAATCGGCACCGACCCAGATCAAATGGTGGAAAGCACGCGCCCATATCCACCTCCAGGACGGAGCCTACCGGAAAGCACTGGCGGCACTTGTCATCGGCAGCTACCTCGAACCGCTCTCGACGCAGGAGGCCAAGCTTGTCGCCGATCTGTTCCTGCAACTGGGGATTCCGGACCAGGCCGCCCCGCTCTATCGGCGCCTGCTGGACGACGACGACAATCGGCAGGTCCTGCTCAACCTGGTGATCGCCCTGCGCCAGCTCGACAGGAACAAGCAGGCCCTCGAAGCAATCGAGAACCATGTTGCGTCGAGCGATGATTCGCAGCTGCTCGGCCACCGAGCCGATCTGCTCTACGAGCTGCACCGCTACGAAGAGGCGGCCCGGCTGTACCGCCGGCTGGCCGAGGAAGACGACAAGCACCATACCCAAGCGGCGCGGATGGCCGAATACGCGGCCCTGCTGGCCGAAGAGCAGGCAACCAAAAAATAATACCGCGCCGGCACCAGGCGACACCCGTGCCTGTCACCGGCGCCGAGCAAAACAGAGCAACCAGATAAAAGGAGGGAGAAAATGAAAGCGTATCAAAAATCCTGTGTTTCGCTGCTGGCCGTGGCAGCTCTGGGCTGCACGCCGCTCCTGGCGAAAGCGGAACCGTCGTCCGCCGAAGCGCAGCGTCTCGACACCATGGTCGTTTCCGCGACCCGAACGGAAATTCCCGTTTTCGACGCACCGCAAAGCGCCTCGGTGCTGACCTCTGAGGCGATCATGGCCTCGCCGTTCGAACGGCTGGAAGATATTATCCGCAGCATGCCGGGCATCTACAACTTTCGCCATTACAGCCTGCAGACCAACGGCATCGTCAGCCCCTTGCAGATGCGCGGCGTCGGCAAGAACCGGGTCCTGGTGCTGGTCGACGGCGTACCACAGAACGACAACTTCAACAACGCCATCGCCTGGGTCGCCTGGGGCCATATTCCCAAGGAGACCATCGATCGCATCGAGATCGTCCGCGGTCCGACCTCGGCGCTTTACGGCACCGAAGGGTTGGGCGGAGTCATCCACATCATCACCAAAAAGCCGGCCCCTGAACGGGAGACATCGGTTCGAGCGGAAATCGGTTCCGCCGAGACCTATCTCGCCTCCGCGTATCACAGCCAGACCTTTGCTGATGTCGGTGTCATGCTTGCCGGCAGCTACGACGAAAGCGATGGCTTTTATATGACGGAAGACCCCAAGCCATACGAGGTCGAACGCTACCGGGAAACAGGCAAGCTGTTCGGCAAAGCGACCTATGCATGGGGCCAGGACGCCACGCTGAGTCTTGCCGCGCTCTATTTCGATCAGGATGCCGGCCAGGGCCGGGAATTTTTCCACAACGATCTGCAACTCGATCAATACTGGCTCAATTACTCCCGCACCTCAGAGAGTTGGGGGCTCAAGGCGCTCGCCTATCTCAACCGGGCCGACAAGACCGCTTTTCAGGATAGTGCGGCAAACAACTTCACCGCACCGTTTCGCGATGAAAAATTCGACGGGACCGACACCTGGGGTGGCGACCTGCAGGCTACCGTCCTCCAGTGGCAGCCCGCCCACGTCACGTTCGGCGCTTCCTTCAAAGAAGCAACCTTCAGCTACGACGAAGATTACCCGGGGAGCAAACGTGATGCCGGCGCCAAGGGCACGCAACGCTTCGTTTCACCGTTTGTCAACGTCGATCTGCGCCTGCTCGACGAGCAATTATTGGTGAGCCTCGGCGGTCGTTACGACCTGATCGAGACCTCCGACGGTGAAAACTGGGATACCGCAGCCAGCGCCGGCAAACCCGCCTACCGAAACAGTTACGACTCGAACTCGGAGGGCAGTTTTTCACCAAAAGCCGGGCTGGCCTGGCACCCTGACCAAAACACGACGATCAGGGCCTCGGCCGGCAAGGGCTTTCGCGCACCCAGCCTGTTCGAACTCTACAAGGTTCATGTCCGCGGCGGCGGCACCTATTATCGAGAAGCCAACCCGAACCTGAAACCGGAAGAGATCTGGTCCTACGATATCGGGGCCGAACGTTTCCTCACGGACACGCTCTGGGGGCGCTTCACTTTTTACCAGTCGTTCGCCAGCGACTATATCGGCGATCGGCTGCTGCGCACCGCGAAGTTTGCCGGCGGCAGCAAGACCCGCTATGAATACCAGCTCGACAATATCGGAGAGGTTGATATCTACGGCATCGAGGCGGAATTGGAATGGTACGCCATGGACCGGCTGACCCTTTTCACCAACTACACCTTCAACGTCTCCGAAGTAACCAAGGACGAAAACGACGCCCGGCTGGAAGGGAACTATCTGCCCAACGATCCGCGCCACAGCATCCACGCCGGGATCAGGTACAGCAATCCGGATCTGGTAAACGTTACCCTCCTTGCCAATTACTACGCCGATATCTACTTCGACAACGAGAACACCTTGAAGGATGATGGCTATTTCACGATGGATATGTCCGTCTCCCGCCGGTTTTTCGAGCGCTATACCGTCTACCTCAATGTCGAAAACATTTTTGACGAACGGTATCCGCTGTTCAGGTCACCGTCGTCCGGCGACACCATCGCGCCCGGCCTGATCATCAATGGCGGCCTGAAAATCACCTTTTAAGCAGGATACCGCGGCAAGGAGCAGGTGGCCGGCAAAAAGCAGCCGCCAGCTGCTCCTCTCTCCGCTTTCA
>CAYSSK010000078.1:0-1690 GCA_964433645.1 uncultured Desulfofustis sp. | reverse complement strand
TTGCTGCTGCTCTCGCTGCTGCTGCTCTTGCCCGGCAACGCTCTGTCTGAAACCCGCCTGATTACCGACAGCTTCGGCCGTCAGGTGGAGATCCCGGCCACGGTCGACCGGGTCATCTGCTCCGGGTCCGGTTGTTTGCGGCTGCTGACCTATCTCCAGGCCCACGACCGGATCGTTGCCGTGGACAGTATCGAGTTGCGCGGGTCGCCCATCGATGCCCGCCCCTATGCCATCGCCAATCCGCAATTCAAGAAATACCCGCTGTTTGGTGAATTTCGCGGCCGGGACAATCCGGAACTGATTGTCTCGCTGCAGCCGCCCCCCCAGGTTATCTTCAAGGTTTTCAGCGGCCAGGGACCGAGCCCGGGCGAGTTGCAGCAGAAAACCGGCATCGCGGCGGTCGGGCTCGATTACGGGAACCTCACCTACGGGAAACAGCAGCTCCACCAATCACTGCTGTTGATGGCGGACATCATGGGAAAGACCGACCGCGCCCAGGCGGTCATCGCATTTTTCGAGGAACTTGAACAAGACCTGAAACGGCGGACCAAAGACATCGACGATACCGCCCGCCCCTCCTGCTATATCGGCGGCCTCGGCAAAAGCGGCCCACACGGCTTGCAGTCGACCGAACCGTCCTTCGCCCCGTTCGTCTTTACCCGGGCCCATAATCCGGCCGCGCCGTCATCACCGACAGAAGATCGCCTCTCCCATACCATGGTCGGCAAGGAGCAGATTGTTTTCTGGGATCCGGAGATCATCTTCATCGATATTTCCACGATGCGCGCCGGCCCCGGGGCAAGCGCCCTGGATCAGCTCCGCACCGATCCGGCCTACCGGGATCTTACCGCTGTTCGCACCGGACATGTCTACGGTCTTTTTCCCTATAATTCCTACGACCAGAACTTCGAATCAATTTTCGCCAACGCCTATTACGTCGGCAAGATCCTCTACCCCGAACGTTTCCAGGATATAGACCCCCTCGCCAAGGCGGAAGAGATCGCCACCTTTCTCAACGGCGGCCCGGCCTTCGCCGAGCTCAACCGGCAGTTCGATCACCACGGTTTCAGCGCCATTCCCATTAAATGACGAGATGGTCCGTCCCTTGCCGAAAACCCCAGAACTCCATATGCTTGCCAGGGTCCTGGCAGTGATAATAACACCTTGACACTGCTGATCCGGTATGGTTGATAATACAAATAGTTTTTTCGTATTACGACAACGTCGGCTCCACTGATCTATCAGCGGAACGAAACGACAAAAAAAGGGGAAAACGACCCGCTCCGGCCAGAGCCATTGGTCGCCTTCCCCCGGTTAGCCCCCTGTTTGACGAGGAGACCTGTCTCTTTGGTAGCACTCGCTCCGCCAAAAGTCAACCGTACGCGGTTTTTGCCGCCCGGTTTCTGCGCGGACCGCTCACCGCTGCAACAGCCTCCTCGCCTGGCAGGGATGTTCTTAACTGGTCTGCTTCAGCGGTTATCGACAGCAATTCCAGGTCGATGGTGCTGTACGGACGTCACAGACCAAACGAGGAGGTATCTGTTCATGCCACAAAAATGCTTCACAGCGTCCTGCCTGCTGGCCGCGATGCTCTTTGCCGGCCCCGCCTGGGCGGAGACCGGGCAACCGGTCGACCGGCTCGAGGAGATCGTCGTCACCGGCACACGCACCCCGCACGCGCTCAAGGATG
>CAYSSK010000077.1:14217-19339 GCA_964433645.1 uncultured Desulfofustis sp. | reverse complement strand
CTCAACGAATTGATCAACCTGAAACGCTGATTGTCAATCTTTTGACGCATGCTCTCGAGGGCGGCCGGATCTTCCGGTCGCCTTTTTTTTGTACCGATACTCTGAGCAGATAGGTAATAAATTTTGCATCCTTGCGTTTCAGCCGTCAAAAATCTATGAT
Source organism: uncultured Desulfofustis sp. (assembly GCA_964433645.1). Lineage (GTDB taxonomy): Bacteria > Desulfobacterota > Desulfobulbia > Desulfobulbales > Desulfocapsaceae > Desulfofustis. The sequence continues at coordinate 19,179 of CAYSSK010000077.1, read as the reverse complement.
ATATAGGATTACCGCCTGGTAATCGTCAGGAATTATACGGATTCAACGGGGCACGACCGACCATGCGGTCATCCCGTATCTCTTTATCACGCTCGATCGCGGAGGCACATTGGATCTTTCGACAATTATCGGTATGGGCGCCGCCTTCGGGCTGATGCTGATGGCTATCCTGCAGGGTGGTCCGCTCACCATGTTCATCAATATCCCGTCGATATTGATCGTGGTCGGCGGCACCGCCGGCGTTGCCTTTGTCCAGTATCCCGCCAGAGACCTGCTTGACGCCATCAACGTCGCCAAGAAAACGGTCCTGCACAAGGAAGACTCCATCAACGACATGATCATGCAGTTAATGGGGTTCGCCAATAAGGCGCGGAAAGAAGGCATCCTGGCCCTGCAGAGTGAAATGGAAAAGATTGAAGACGAGTTCCTGGTCAAGGCGATGCAGATGGCCGTTGACGGCCAGGAACCCGACACCCTGCGCGGCATGCTCAACACCGAGATCGAATACATCCAGCAACGTCATGAAAAAGGCGCCAATATCTTTATTTCGCTGGGCACCATTTCGCCGGCAATGGGCATGGTCGGCACCCTGATCGGTTTGGTGCAGATGCTCCAGACCATGGATGACCCGTCGACAATCGGACCGGCCATGGCGGTCGCGCTGCTTACCACGTTCTACGGAGCGGTCATGGCCAATGTGATGTTCCTGCCGATGGCCGGCAAACTGCGCCTCCGCTCGGAATCAGAGATGTTGATCAAGACCCTGATCATCGAAGGGATGCAGTCCATTCTATCCGGCGAGAACCCGCGCATCATGGAACAGAAACTGCATTCTTTCATTGCCCCGAAGATGCGTGAATCAACGTTCAGCCGATAAGACATCGCCATGGCCGAAGAGAAGGCAGACAAGGAGCAGTCCCCGCGGAAAAAGAAGAAAGCGGCTCCCGGCGTTCCCGCCTGGATGGTCACCTATTCCGACTTGGTGACGCTGCTGCTCACCTTTTTCGTGCTGCTGCTGTCCATGGCCAACCTCGATCCGGTCCGCTTCACCAGGGCTTCCGGATCGCTGAAAGAAGCCTTCGGCGTGCACCCCCAGCCGTCCCAGGTCGAGTTCGCCATCCCCATCCTGCCGTCGCCGCCGAAGACCAAATTCACCCCGGTCCAGATCGAATTGACCAGGAAGATCCATCAACAACTCAAGGCCCAGATCGTGGAACTGGAATTGGGCAAGGATGTCGATGCGGTCCAGCAGGATGCGGAGACGATCATCCTGCGGGTCAACAATACGGTTCTGTTCAAGCCCGGAGACCACCGACTGAACCCGCCGGCCTACCCGACGTTGCGCCATCTTGCCGATCTCATCCGGCCGTTGCCGATGACCCTGCGCATTGAGGGGCATACCGACGATCTGCCGATTGCCTCCGAGATCTTTGCCGACAATTGGGAGTTGTCCATCGCCCGTGCCGTCTCGGTCGCCCGCTTCTTCGAACAGGGCGACCTCCTGCCCCTCGACCGGATGTCAGCCATCGGCTACGGTGCCGACCGACCGCTCGTGCCCAACATCAGTGAAGCAAACCGCGCCGTCAATCGCCGGGTGGATTTTGTTTTGCGGGTGAAAAACGTTTCAGGCACGACTCCTGCAGAAAACTCTACGGATTCCGTTCCCCTGTAAAAAATTTGACACCTGTCGTCGCACCGGCACGTAAGGGTGGAGATCATGGCCGAAAAACCCGACAAGGCAAAAGAGTCGCCTGCCAAAGGCAAGCTCAATAAAAAGCTGCTGCTTATCATCGGCGCCGCCGTGCTTATCATCCTGATCGGCGGCGGTGTAACCGCCTATCTGCTGATGAAATCCGCTGAAAATGAGGAATCGGCGGATCCGGGACAGCGCGTGCCGGTACCGGTGGTCAATCCGCAGGCAGATATCGGGCCGACCGTCGATATCGCCGAATTCGTGGTAAACATTATCAGTGACCAGGAAACGCATTACGTCAAGTCGGCGTTGACCATTGAATTGACCAACGAACAGGCCAAAGACGAGATGAATCGGCGTATGCCCCAGGTTCGGGACGCGATCCTGCTGCTGGTCAGCAACAAGACCTTCGAGGAGTTGCGCGATCTCCAGGGCAAGAAACAACTCAAGGCGGAGCTGCTCAGCAAGATTAACGCACTGATGCAGACCGGCCAGGCGAAATCGATCTATTTCACCGAGTTCGTCGTACAATAATTAAGACACAGCGGTCTCACCGTGGAACCGGTCCTTTCGAAACAGGAAATCGCCGATCTGCTGCAGGCGATCAAGAGCGGTCACCTTCCCGTCGACCAAGGCGGAGACGATGACCGCCAACAAAGCTTTGTCGCCTGTGAAGAGATCGATCTGTTCACCATCGCCAGTCAGCGTGACAGCCAGATCCGCATTCCCAACTTCGATATCATTCTCGATTCCTTCGGCCAGAACTACGCAATCTCGCTGTCCAACCAGCTTCAGCGTACCTTTGCCATCACCCGGGTCGGTCTTGAATCCCTGTCCTTTCAGGATTATCTGCTGGCCAAGAAAAACCCCGGCTCGATGGGCGTGCTCAATCTCTCCCCGCTCAAACATGGCGCGCTGATCGTCTACGACCAGAACCTCTCCTTCTCCCTCGTCGAGATCATGCTCGGCTCCTCGACCGAGTCGGAGTTGCTGCAGCTTGACCGGCAGTTGACCAAGATCGAACTTACGGTGCTCAAGGCCACCATGGAAAAGGCCTGCAGCGATCTCGAGCGGGCCTTCCGGCCGATTACCGCGATCGAGTCGAAACTCTACAAGATCGAGAGTAATCCTCGACTTGTCTCAATAACCGAACCCGATGCCGAAGTCGTCGTCGGCTCCTACAACATCACGGTCAGCGAAGCGACGAGCAGTTTCGAGCTGGTCTTCCCGGTGGCGGCGCTTGACCCGTTCCGCGAGGAATTCAGGAACCTGCTCAGCGTCAACACCCCGAAGCACGGCGGCTGGACCGAGATCTTCATCGCCGAACTGCAGGGCATCGCCCTTTCCGTCGTCGCCCGCTCCGGGATCATCGATCTGTCCATCGGTAAAGTCCTCGATTTTCGCGAGGGAGACATCGTGCCCGTCGAATACGATCTTAATTCACCCCTCACTATCCTGGTCGAAGGGCAGCCGAAATTTTTTGCCATTCCCGGCCTGCACAAAGGGAAAAAGGCGGTCAGCATCACCGGGGTCCGACACTGATATGAAACTGCAGCACTGCTGCGGAACCGACAGTCAAGCAGGGAGCACGAAACGATCATGGCAGAACAGAAACCCGATGGCACCACCACCCGTCCCGCCCCCGAGGAACTCAAGGAACTGCTCGATGAACAGCCGTCATCCGGTAATGCCGGCACAGGTCATCGTGGCGGCGAGAGTCCGCCTGATGCCCGCAGTCTCGAGTTTCTCTACGACGTTCCGCTCCAGGTGTCCGTTGAGGTCGGGCGCAGCAAACTGCTGCTGCGCGATCTGTTGAAGATGGGCGAAGGGTATGTAATCGAGTTGGACAAACTGGCCGGCGAGCCCCTCGATCTCTATGTCAATTCCCGCCTGATCGCCCGCGGAGAGGCGGTCATGGTCGGGGACAAGTTCGGCATCAGGCTGACCGATGTGGTCAGCACCAAAGCGCGACTCGAAAAACTCGGCTGACGGGAGCACAGATGAACAGCCGCCGCATCCTGCCCTTTGTGCCGCCGTCCCTGGTGCTGATGAGTTATCGGAGCGCCTGGGCGCTCGGCAACGAGGGGCCGTCCCTGCTCAACTCGTCGCTTCGTATGACCTGGGGCCTGCTCGTCGTGCTGGCGGTGCTGCTGATCATCTATGTTATCGTCAAAAAACGTTTCGCTCCGATGCAGGGCCGGGGAAAGGGCAGGATCAATGTTATCGAGACCCGGCACCTGATGCCGAAAAAATCACTTTTTCTTGTCGAGGTGCGGGGCCAGGAGTTCCTGCTCGGCGCCGGCAGCGATTCCATCGAATTGATCGCCCGCATCGATACCGGCGACCGGTCCCGCCGTTCCTTTGAGCAGATTCTGAATGCCGCGGAAACGAGTAGCACGTAATGAAACGCCTGATCACCGCCTGCCAGCTGCCGCTGATTCTGCTGCTTGTCCTGCTGCCCGATCTCTGCGCCGCGGTCAGCGTGCCGACCATCACCTTCGGCGTCGAGGAAGCAGATTCGCCGCAGCAGGTTTCAGGCGCCCTGCAGGTGTTGTTTCTGCTGACCATTTTGTCGGTTGCCCCGGCAATCGTGCTGATGACCACCTGTTTCACCCGGATCGTCATCGTCCTTGGTTTTGTTCGCCAGGCGATGGGCACCCAGAATATGCCGCCGACCCAGGTGCTCATCGGCCTGGCCCTGTTCCTCTCCTTTTTCATCATGTCGCCGGTCATCAACGCCGTTAACGAGCGCGCCCTGCAGCCCTATCTCGACGAGACCATCAGCCAGCAGGAAGCATTTACCGTCGCCTTGGAGCCGATCCGCCAGTTCATGTTCAGCCAGGTCGACGAGAACGAGTTGATGCTGCTGGCCGATATTACACTGAGCGACGAGCCGCTCGACGAGAGCGAAATCCCGACCATGACCCTGATCCCGGCCTTCATGCTGTCCGAGCTGAAGAAGGCGTTTCAGATGGGGTTCATGATCTATATCCCGTTTCTCGTCATTGACATGATCGTCGCATCGATCCTGATGTCGATGGGTATGATGATGCTGCCGCCGGTCATCATCTCGATGCCGTTCAAGCTCTTGTTGTTTGTCCTGGTCGACGGCTGGAGCCTGGTTGTCGGCTCATTGCTGAAAAGCTTTTCCTGACCGAACCGCAGTGAGGATAATGCACCATGACTCCTGATATGGCCGTCAATATTTGCCGCAAAGCGGTTCAGACCGTGCTGCTCTGCGCCGCCCCGATGCTGCTGGCGGGCATGAT
>CAYSSK010000077.1:1996-14117 GCA_964433645.1 uncultured Desulfofustis sp. | reverse complement strand
CCGCAGAACGAGCGGCAGATTTCGCTCATCTCCCAGATGCAAAACGTCTTTGCGGTGTTGATCTTTCTGGCCATCAGCGGGCACCATGTGTTCATCAGGACGGCTGTTGAGTCGTATCAGATCCTGCCGCCCGGCGGCATCGATTTTTCGGGGGACGCGGTCCCTTACCTGATGGAGCTGGCCTCGCACATGTTTCTGCTCGGCGTCCAGTTCAGCGCCCCGGTCCTGGCCGTATTGCTGCTCTCCGGCCTGATCCTCGGCATCCTGGCCCGCACCTTCCCCCAGGGCAATGTCTTCCTGTTGTCCTTCCCGCTCAATATCGCCATTGCCTTCACCGTCATCGGTTTGACACTGAGCATGGTCTTCATCGTCCTCAGTCGGGAATTTGACAACCTCGCCGAACGTTTTTTCACCATGCTGACGCTGTTGAACGGCTAAAAAAAGGGACTGAAAAAAAGGGACATCCCCTTTTTAGGTTTTTAAAAAGGGGACTGTCCCCTTTTCCCATTTTCTCTCTTCATTTTCTTTGCCGTTGACATCTTTCTTGCATGCTGATCCATGGTTACCCGCTATCTAGGCAACATCTCAAAGGCACCATAGAGCTCAACCATGGCGGAAGAAGCACCGAGTGGCGGAGAACGGACCGAGGCCCCGACAGCGAAACGGCGCCAGGATTTTCGCGAGAAGGGACAGGTGGCTCAATCCAAAGAGGTCCACACCGCGGCGCTGTTTACGTTTACCCTGGCCTTGTGGTTCTTTTACATGCCGTCGTTTTTTTTACGGATGAACGATCTGATCGCCTTTATCTGGCGATCGAGCGGCACCTATGACGTTACTCCGTCGGCGATCGTGGCGCTGGCCGCCTTTATCGTAAAAAATGTCGCCCTGCTGCTGGCTCCGCTGTTCGTACTGGTGCTCATCGTCGGTTTTTTTTCCAGCGTGTTCCAGTTCGGCTGGCTGCTGTCCGGCAAACCCCTTGTTCCCGACATCAGCAAATTTGACCCGATCAAAGGATTCGGCCGAATCTTCTCGAAACGCTCACTGGTCGAGGTCGCCAAGTCCCTGGCCAAGATCAGCCTCATTGCCTGGCTGGCCTACTCGACGGTCATCAATCATATCGAAGAAGCCCTCATTCTCATCGACACCCAGCCGATCACCGCCCTGGTGTTCATCGGCAAAATGGCGGCGCTCATTCTCGCCAAAGTCTGCGGCCTGCTCATCCTACTGGCTTTTCTGGATTTTCTCTACACCCGCTACGAGATGGAAGAAAAGATGAAAATGACCAAGCAGGAGGTCAAAGAGGAACACAAGGAGACCGAGGGCGACCCCTACATCAAATCGCAGATCCGCTCGATCCAGCAGGAGATGGCGCGCAAGAGAATGATGGCCGAGGTGCCGAAGGCCGACGTGGTCATCACCAACCCGACCCACATCGCGGTGGCCGTCAAATATGTCAGCGGCGAAATGGATGCCCCGGTCGTCATCGCCAAGGGCCAGGAATTGCTGGCCCTGAAAATCAGGGAAATCGCGCGCGACCACCAGATACCGGTCGTCGAGAACCCTCCGGTGGCGCGATTGTTGCATAAAATCGATCTGGGTGCCGCCATTCCGGAATCGCTGTTCAAGGCGGTTGCCGAGATCCTGGCCCATGTCTACTCACTGAAAGGAATCAGGCCGTAATGGACGCGACCGATATTCGTCAGGCCATAGCCCGATATAACTGGCGGGATCTGTTGAACCGCAGCGACGTGATGGCGTCTCTGGGACTGGTGGGCATCCTGTTCATCATGATCATCCCTCTGCCGTCGATCATGCTCGACCTGTTCCTGTCGATGAACATCACGCTGGCCCTGCTGATCCTGATCATCAGCCTGTACACGACCAAGGCCATCGAGTTCTCGATCTTCCCGTCGGTCCTGCTGACCACGACACTGTTCCGGCTCGCCCTCAACGTCGCCTCGACCCGACTGATTCTGCTCAACGGCGACCAGGGGCCCGATGCCGCCGGTACGGTCATCCAGTCCTTCGGCCAATTCGTGGTCGGCGGCGACTACGTGGTCGGCATCGTTATTTTCGCGATCCTGGTGCTGATCAACTTCATGGTCATCGTCAAAGGCGCCGGCCGGATCGCCGAGGTCGCCGCCCGCTTCACGTTGGACGGCATGCCCGGCAAGCAAATGGCCATCGACGCCGATCTCAACGCCGGCCTCATCGATGAACACGAAGCGCGGCGGCGGCGCGAGGAAATTTCCGACGAGGCCGCCTTTCACGGCGCCATGGACGGTGCCGCCAAGTTCGTGCGCGGCGATGCGATCGCCGGCATCATCATCACGCTGATCAACATCGGCGCCGGCTTTGTCATCGGGGTGTTGCAGAAAGGCATGCCGATGGCCGAAGCGGCGCAGACCTATACCATCCTGACCGTCGGCGACGGTCTGGTCAGCCAGATCCCGGCGCTGATCATCTCCACTGCCGCCGGCCTGTTGGTGACCCGTGCCACCGGTGAGAAGGATTTCGGCTCGGACCTGCGCAAACAGTTCTCGGTCCATGCCATCGCCCTCTGGGTCGTCTCCGGTATTTTGCTGATTTTCGCACTGATCCCCGGCCTGCCCTTCCTGCCTTTTCTGATCCTGTCGGCCGCCCTGGCGGTAACGGCATTTTTCCTCGATCGCAGCAAACGCGAGGCCATCGCCGAAGAGATCACGGAACCGCCGGCGCCGCAGGTCAGACCGGAAGAAAATTACGATCAGATGCTCTCCGTCGACCTGCTCGAACTGGAAGTCGGCTACGGCCTGATCCCCTTTGTCGATTCGGCCCAGGACGGTGAGTTGCTGACCAGGATCCAATCGATCAGGAAGCAGTTCGTCCTCAACCACGGCTTTATCATCCCGCCGATCCATATCAAGGACAATTTGCAGCTCAGCCCGAACCAGTACGTCATCTCGCTCAAGGGGGTCAAGGTCGCCGAGGCGGAGATCCTGCCCGGCCACTTCATGGCCATGGACCCCGGTATCGTCACCGAGACCATCAAGGGCATCCCGACCAAGGAACCGGCCTTTGGTCTCGATGCGCTGTGGGTCACCGAAGACAAGCGGGAGCGGGCCCAGATGGCCGGCTATACGGTGGTCGACTGCACCACGGTCATGGCCACCCATATCAGCGAGATCATCCGTCGCCATGCCCACGAGTTGATCGGCCGGCAGGAGGTGCAGAACCTGCTGGACAATCTGGCCAAGACCTCACCGAAACTGGTCGAGGAAACGGTGCCGCAGATGGTGTCGCTCAGCACCCTGATGCGGGTGCTCCAGAATCTGCTACGCGAGAGCGTATCCATCCGCGACCTGCGAACCATTCTGGAAACGCTCGGCGATTGGGCCCACGCCACCCAGGACCCGGAAATCCTCACCGAATACGTGCGCCACGCCCTGTCGCGCACCATCTGTGCCGAGCTTGCCGTAAATCAGACCATTCCCCTGATAACCCTTGCAAAACCGGTCGAAGATGCCATACTAAGCTCAGTGCAGCACAAGGAAACCGGCAGCTATCTGGCTATCGACCCGCAGACCGCGCAGCGGATCATCGACTCCATCGGCACGGGGATCGCCCTCTTCCAGGGCGGGCAAAAGCCGGTGCTGCTCGCCGCGCCACAGATCCGGCCCCACGTGCGCAAGCTCGTCGAGCGCTATTTCCCGGAACTGGTGGTCATTTCTCATAACGAGGTGGTCTCCACGTACAAGGTGCAATCGCTCGGAACGGTGACGCTCGATGCAGGTTAAAATTTTCGAATCGCCGGATATGGCGACCGGATTGAAGATGATCCGCCGGGAACTCGGCCCGGAGGCGTTGATCCTCTCCACGCGCACGGTCAGAAACGGACGGCTCGGCATCCTCGGCAAACCGATGCTGGAGATCACCGCGGCCATCGACAATCGCGGCGAGCCACTTCAGCCCGAGCCGCCTCCCCGGCAACAGACCAATGCCCCGCTGCACGCCGCCGCCCGGCAGGCCTACCTGGAACAGACCCGGCCGGCCGCCCCGGAACAACCGGAAGCCGGCAGTCGCCTCACCCTGCCCCGATCGGTGACCAGACCGGCCGCATCCCCGTTTCCCGCCGCCCAGCACCCACCGGATCACACCACCGGCGAAGGGCGCGACATGTCCCGGGAACTCGGTGAGCTCAAGGAGATGGTCTCCGTCCTGAGCGGCGAGATCTCCCGGTTGTCAAGCCGGAGAGAAAGCCTGCCGGCCATGGGCGCCGCGGTTTCCCGCGAAAACAGACCCGGCCCCGAAACCGCAGCCGAATCGGCCGCCAGCTGCGACCAGATCACCGGATACCTGCTGGCCTGCGACATCTCCCCGGAAAACGCGGCAACCATCGCCGGTTTTGCCCGCCAATCGCTCTCCTTTGCCGATCTCTCCCGCCCGGATGTCTCCGCCGCTTTTCTGCAAGATGCGATCAGCGGCCTGATTGATGTGCAGCCGCCGGATTTATCGCCCGCCGGCGGGCAGCGGCGGATCGCGCTGGTCGGCCCGACCGGGGTCGGCAAGACGACCACCCTGGCCAAGATCGCCGCCGCCTGCCTGGGCGGCGGTTCACCGTCGATCGCGCTGATCACCATCGACACCTACCGGATCGCGGCAGTCGAGCAACTCAAGGTCTACGGCGAGATCATGCGGCTGCCGGTCGAGGTGGTCATCTCGCCGGCGCAGCTCGACGCGGCCCTTGACCGGCACGCCGATCGCGACCTGATCCTGGTCGACACGGCCGGCCGCAGCCCCCGCGACAGCGTCTGTATCGAAGAGCTGGCCGCTTTTCTCACCGCTGAACGCGGCTTCGAGAAGCACCTGGTACTCTCCGCGGTAACCCGGGAGAAAGAATTGCTCGATACCATCGAGCAGTTCGACCGGCTCGGGATCGACCGGACGATCTTTACCAAACTGGATGAATGTCGCACGCTCGGCGTGCTGCTCAACGTGCAAATCCGCAATCCCGCGCCGCTGTCTTTTCTGACCAACGGCCAACGGGTGCCCGAAGACCTGCTGCAGATCGACCGGGAGACGGTTTCCCGCCTCATCCTGCCGGCAGATGAAGGAAACGACCAATGACCGACCAGGCGCACACCCTGCGTTCTCTCAATGCCGACCGGTCGCCCGCCACCTTTGCGCCGGACGACCAGATTGCCAGCGTATTTTCCGTCACGAGCGGCAAGGGGGGGGTCGGCAAGACCGCCGTTGTCGCCAATATCGCCATGTCGCTGGCGGCGCTCGGCAAAAAGGTGCTCATTTTCGACGCCGATCTCGGCCTGGCCAATATCGATGTGGTCTTCGGCCTGACACCGCTCTATAACCTCAACCACTTCTTTTCCGGCACCAAAGAGCTGGCCGACATCTTGATCGAAGGACCGCGCGGCATCAAGATCCTGCCGGCCGGCTCCGGCATCCAGTCGTTTGTCAGGCTCGATACCAACCAAAAGATGCTGCTCATGGAAGGTCTTGACGGTCTGCACGATGATTTTGACTACGTACTCATCGATACCGAGGCCGGCATTTCGGAAAACGTGACCTATTTCAACAGCGCGGCCCAGGAGATCATCCTGGTCACCACGCCGGAACCGACCGCCATCACCGATGCTTACGCGCTGATGAAACTGATGTCCACCACCTATCATGAACGCCATTTCGACCTGATCGTCAACATGGTGCAAAGCGACAACGAAGCGCTCGAGGTCTACAAGAAACTGACCACGGTGGCCAATCGCTACCTCGACGTCTCCATCGATTATCTCGGCTCGATCCCGGTCGATCGTCAGATGAACGATGCCATCAGGAAACAGCGGGCCTATGTCGAGCTGTATCCATCCTCAAAGATCGCCGCTGCGTTCGCCGCTCTGGCCGGCCGGCTCTGCAGCGAAACAGGGTCCACGGCCGTCAAGGGAAACATCCAGTTTTTCTGGAAGAAATTGCTGCGAATCGGCGGAGAACAGGGATAGATGCTCTATCGGCAGGCCGTACATAACGAGGATCGCTCGAAATTGATCAGGGAAAATCTCTATCTCGTCGATATCCTGGTCAACCGGATGGTCACCCAGGTACCCGCCTTCATGGGCCACGACGATATGAAGAGCGCCGGCATGCTCGGTTTGATCGACGCCGCCAACAAGTTCGACGCCACTAAAAATATTTTATTCAAGACCTTTGCCGAACATCGTATCCGCGGCGCCATCCTCGACGAAATGCGCAAGCTCGACTGGTTTTCCCGCAGCCTGCGCGACAAACAGAACCGCATCGGCCGGACCCTGACCGACCTGGAGCGCAACCTGGGGCGTTCGCCGGAAGATTTCGAGGTGGCCGACGCGATGGAGATCAGTGTCGACGAGTATCGGAAAATGCTCGGCGAAGTCAGTCATCTCGGCTGCGTCAGCCTCAACGAGACCCTCGACCACTCGGAGGAGGGGCGCTCCTTTCTCGATACGCTGGTCGACGAGCGCACCTCGCTGCAGCCCGCCGAGCGTTTGGAAACCCATGAGTTGACCGGGATCATCGCCGGGGTGCTCGAAGAACTCTCGGAAAAAGAGCGGCTCGTCATATCGCTCTACTATTACGAAGAGCTGACCCAAAAAGAGATCGCCGACGTCCTGGAAGTCTCCGAAGGCCGTATTTCCCAGCTGCACAGCCAGGCCCTGATCAAATTGAAAACCAAGATGCCGTCCCGCCTCCATTGAACAGGATAACGACCATGACCTCTCTGCCGGAAACGACCCCGTGGGCCCTGACGATCGGCATCCTGACGTCGCTGCTGCTGGCAACGGCCGCCGGACTGCTCTGGCAGCATTATCGCTATCGCCGGTTGCGCCATCACTACCAAAGCGTACTTGCCGAGCAGGAAAAATTAGTGGCCGAAACCGCCCGACTCACCGGGCGATCGACCACCGCCGCAGGCTTTTCCGCGGATCTGGACCAGGCCGCGTTGACCACCAGACTTCAATACCCTCGCCTCAGGGATTACGGCTCGATCGCCGAGCGCACCGCACCGGAGCGCTATCGCTATGCCCACCGGCTGAGCAAAAACGGGATGGAGGCCGAGCAGATCGCTTCCCTGCTGACCATCTCCGAGCACGAAGCACAACAACTCGTGCACCTGTCGCGCCTGTCCGAACGCTGATCCGCCGTACCATTTTTCCTCTCGATAACCAGGCCGGTATGCCCGAGCCGTCGGCCAGCTGTTTGGGGACCCGGCAAAAGAAGAATATTCCACAGGATTTTCCTTAAAATTACGAAAAACAAACCGATACGTATGGAAACCAGGTAACGATCACCACTATCACCAGAAGACACCCATGGTTTCAGGAAAATACAGCGCCCTTGCCGGTGCCGTCTCCCGCGAGCAGGCCCTGGCCAACACCTCGCACAATCTGGCCAACGTCAGCACCACCGGCTACAAGCGGATGATGGTCAGTTTCGAGTCCATCCTCCGCGGCGAGCAGCAGGCCACTGACGCACACGGCATCAACTATAACCGGATCAGGCACAACTTCAGTGATTTCAGCCCCGGACCGTTGAAAGACACCGGCAATCCGCTCGATGTGGCCGTCCGGGGGCCGGGATTTTTCAAGGTACTCGGGCCGGACGGGCCGCTGCTCACCCGCAACGGCGCCTTTGTCGTCGACCAGGACGGCACATTGCGCACGTCCAACGGCTATGCGGTACTCAATGCGGGCGATGCGCCGATAGAGCTGGGAGAGGCCGCCCGGGGCAGCCTCTCGGTCAGCGGTATTGGCGTCATTTCCTCCATCGATGCGCTGGGCAACCGTGAGGAAATCGACCAGCTCGGGGTGGTCGACGTCGACAACCCTGCCGGGCTTGAGCGCCGCGAACAGGCCGCCTTCGCCGTTGGTGAGGGCGTTATCGAGCAGCCGCTGGAGGAACCGGCCGTTGTCTCCGGTTCCCTGGAGATCGCCAACGTCAACATGGTCGAGGAGATGGCGCAGATGGTGGACAGCCACCGTCTCTACGAAATCTACCTGAAGGCGATCAAGGCCTATTCGACCATCAGTGAAAAACAGGAAGACCTCGGCACGCTCTCTTAACCGGTTATGACTGACTTCCATTACAGACAGTCACACCGAACAATAAAAAAAGACACGACCCGCGATACCCATTTTCATCCAAACCAGACGAGACTGACCCTATGATTCGATCATTGTGGACCGGCACCACCGGCATGAATGCCCAGCAGCTGAGCATCGACGTGATTGCCAACAACCTGGCCAACGTCAGCACCACCGGTTTCAAAAAAAGCACCACCGAATTCAAGGACCTGCTCTACGAGATGATCAAGGTCCCCGGCAGTCAAACGTCCGCCGACACCGAGTCGCCGACCGGCATCCAGGTCGGTATCGGCGTGCGGCCCGACGCGGTATCGAAAATCTTTACCCAAGGGGATCTGATCGGCACCGAAAACGAGCTGGACGTCGCCATCGACGGTCCGGGCTTTTTCGAGATTGAACTGCCCAACGGCAACAGCGCCTACACCCGGGCCGGCAATTTCAAGCGCGACAGCACCGGTCAGATCACCACCGCCAACGGCTATCCTATCTTGCCGGCCCTCGTCATTCCCGACGGCTCGCGGGATATCGTGATCAGTGAAACCGGGGTGGTCAGCGCCGTGATCGGCAACGACACGGACAGCACCGAAATCGGCAATCTGGAACTGACAACCTTTACCAACAACCAGGGGTTGCGCGCCCTCGGCGACAACCTGTTCCAGGAAACGGCCGCCTCCGGCGCCCCGGCGCCCGGCGTCCCCGGTGACGATGGCTACGGGGTGTTGATCCAGACCTACCTGGAGGGATCAAACGTCAATATCGTCTCGGAAATGGCCCTGCTGATCACCACCCAGCGCGCCTACGAGATCAATTCCAAGACGATCCAGACCTCCGACGAGATGATGCAGGCAACCGTCAACCTGGCCTGATATAAAGCCATGATACGAACAATCATACCACTGGTCGTTGCCGTCCTGCTGATCGCCGTCGTCTCCGGCGCCGCACCGCTGGAGGTAACCTTCAAGCAGGCCGCCCAGGTCGACGGCGACTCGGTCACCATCGGCGATATTGCCGCTCTGTCAGACGAGTCGCCGCTGGCCGAGAGCCTGGCCGGACAGATCGTCGACCAGGCGCCCGAGCCGGGCCAATCCGTCGCCCTGGATACCCGAACCATCATCAATCGTCTGGTCCGCCGCAACGCGACGTTGCTGGGCGTGCTCTGGCAGGGGTCGGCGACGATCAACGTCTCCCGCTCGTTTACCACCATCGATTCACAGCAGATTCTGGCGGCCATCGACGAGTATCTCGAGCAGAGCCGGCACCGTCTGCCTCAGGCCGAGATCCGTTTTATCCCCGACTCGCCGCCGCTGCCGATCAACGTGCCGACCGGTGAGATCAGCTGGCGGGTAATCCCGTCCAGCCCGGGAATCATCGGCAGCTCCCGCTTTTCCCTGATCTACCGCGTCGATGGCCGGGTGCGGAAAAATTTCTCGGTTTTCGGCCGGGTCGAGGCCGTCGCGCCGGTGGTTGTCGCCACCAAGACCCTGAAATACGACGATATCATCGGCGACGATGCGGTGACCGTCGAGCCGCGCGATCTCGGCGTGATCGACAACCCGACCGGTCTGGCCGAACTGGTGGTCGGCTCCGTCGTCAAACGGACCATCCCCTCGGGTGCGGCCATCGATACCACGGCCATCGAGCAACCGCCGGTGGTACGCAAAGGCGAGCTGGTCAAGATTTTCATCAGCCATAAACGCATGGTGCTGACCGCCACCGGCATCGCCAAGGCGGACGGCCGCAAAGACGAGATGATCCGGGTGCAGAACAGCTCATCGAACAAGCTCATTTATTGCCGGGTCGATGGACCCGGTATCGTGGAGGTTGCTCTTTAATGAAACGTCGACTCCTGCTCCTGCTGCTGCCGGCCCTGCTGCTACCGGGGTGCGCCTCGAAAACGACCGAGGTGGTGCTCGTTCCGGAACCGCTCGAGGAAATCCGCGAAGCCCAGCCGCTCGAGCGGACCAACGGCTCGCTGTGGACCACCCAGTCCGGCTCCCTGTTCGAGGATCACAAGGCCCGGACCATCGGCGATATCGTCACCATCGTTATCTCGGAGCAGGCCAGCGCTTCGCGCGAGGCGAACACCACGTCCGGCCGGGACAGCAATTATGCCGCCGGCATTCCGAACTTTTTCGGCCTGGAGAACCACGATTTCGTCGTTGAGTCAAACCTTGATATGAGCAATATGCTCAACGCCACTTTCACCAACTCGTTTCAGGGTTCGGGCAAGACCGAGCGGAGCGGTGATTTGAGCGCATCGCTGTCGGCACAGATCATCGATGTCTACCCCAACGGCAACTACAAGGTCCGCGGCGGCAAGGAAGTGATGGTCAATACCGAGGTGCAGATCATCTACCTGTCCGGCATCGTTCGGCCGGTCGATATCACCGCCGGCAACACCATCGACTCCAACAAGATCCTCAATGCCCGGATCTCCTATACCGGCCGGGGACCGATTGCCGACAAACAGGAGCCGGGCTGGCTCGGGAGAACTATCGACCATGTCTGGCCATTTTAGAATGATTTTCTCAGAGATTGTCTCAACTATTTCCGGTGCGGCCATGAAACGTCTTTTCGCCCTCTCCTTCGCCTTCCTGCTGCTCGGCTCGCTCCTCCTGGCTGCCACCGCGCCGGTGCAGGCGGCCCGCCTGAAGGATATCGCCCAGCTCAGCGGGGTCAGGAGCAACAGCCTGATCGGCTACGGACTGGTCACCGGACTCAACGGCTCCGGCGACGACATGAAGAAATCATACTTCACGCTGCAGGCCATCTACAACCTGATGGTGCGCAGCGGCATCACCGCCGATCCCGAAGAGCTGAGCAATATCAAACTGAAAAACGTCGCCGCGGTGATGGTTACCGCCGAACTGCCGCCGTTCGCCCGGCCCGGTTCGGCCATCGACGTCACCGTCTCGTCGATCGGCGATGCCAAATCGATTTCCGGCGGCACCCTGCTGATGACCCCGCTCAAGGGCGCCGACGGCCAGGTCTACGCGGTCGCCCAGGGGCCGGTGACCAACGGCGCCTTTGCCTTTGGCGGCAAGGCGGCGGAGGTCCAGAAAAACCATCCGACCGCCGGGCTGATCGCCAACGGTGCCACAGTCGAGAAAGGGGTGCCGATCGATCTCGGCAGCACCGGGGTGCTCCACTACCAGCTCGACAATGCCGACTTCACGACGGCTGCCAATATCACCGAGCGGATCAACGCTCTCTACGGGCCCGACACCGCCTACCCGTCCGACTCCGGCACGGTCAGTATCACCATACCGGAGCTGTTTCGCGACTCGGTGGTGCTCTTCGTCTCGGAGATCGAGTCCATCGACGTGGAGCCCGATGCCATCGCCCGGGTCGTGCTCAACGAACGCAGCGGCACCATCGTCATGGGCCGCGACGTCAAGCTCTCCACCGTGGCCGTCTCGCACGGCAACCTCAGCCTGGTCATCGACGAGCGCACCGAAGTTGCGCAGCCCAATCCCTTCGCCGAGGGCGAGACCGTCGCCGCACCGCGCACCGACCTGACCTTGACCGAAGACGAGGGCCGGCTGACCGTACTCAATATGGAGGAAGGCGTCAGTATCGGCGAGATCGCCAGTGCCCTGAACGCCATCGGCGCCACGCCGCGCGACCTGATCGCGATCTTCCAGGCGATCAAGGCGGCCGGCTCGCTGCACGGCGAACTGGTCATCATGTAACCACCGGAGAAAACGCGATGAACCTGACCCCGATCGACCCGCGCACCATGGTCAGTGCCAACCGGCCACGCCTTGATGCCGAGCAAAAGGAAGAGCGCAGCCTCGAAGACCTGCGCCAATACACCCGCGAGTTCGAGGCCATCTATATCAACGAGCTGTTCAAGGCGATGCGCAAGACGATCCCCGACGGCGGTCTGATCGAAAAAAACATGAGCACCGAGATCTATGAAGAAGCGATCGACCTGGAACTGGCCCGTTCCGCCAGCGCCGGCCGGGGCACCGGCCTCGGTGAAGCGATGTTCGAACAACTCCGCCACCTCG
>CAYSSK010000077.1:0-1896 GCA_964433645.1 uncultured Desulfofustis sp. | reverse complement strand
GGAAGCACACGATTCAGACGCATGGAGGCGGATGATATGATTCAGGGAATTGAAAACAGCCAGATCGGCTACAGTGCCAGTGCCACGTACAACAAAACCATCACCGGCGCCAGCCTGTCCATCGGTGGACGCAGTGATGAAAACGGAGCCTTTTCCGGCGACCAGGTCAGTTTCAGTTATTTTAAGATTGAACAAAGCGCCACCTACAACAGGTTCGGCACCATAACCGGTGCCGCCGATGCGGCCTACGACCTGTTGCGCAACCATGTGTTAGACGTCTTTGACAAGCAGGGACTGGGCACAACGATCGACATCGCCGATCGGGACATCGACCTGCAGCAGCTCAGCCAGTCGGACGCCCAGGCGCTTATCGGTGAAGGCGGCTATTTCGGGGTTAAACAAACATCCGATCGTATTGTAGATTTTGCCATAGGCATCGCCGGCGGCGACCAGTCCCGGCTCGATACGATCCTGGCAGGGGTGGAACAAGGGTTTCAAGAGGCATTGCAAGCCTTCGGCGGCTGGCTGCCGAATATCTCCTACCAGACCTATGATGCGGTCCAGCAGAAGCTTGATGCATGGGCAAACGGAACTCAAACCGTTTCTTAACCAGAAGGTGATGTCATGACGATCGATTTCTTTGGAGTCGGCGGTCCTCCCAACATCGGCGGCCCGAAAAAACCCGCGAAACCGCAGAGCGGCGCGGCCGGAGAGACCAAGAAAACCGACCAGGTCGAATTCTCCTCGGTGCTGCAGCACGTCAACAAGGCTCAATCCGGCGGCAGCGGCGCCGAAGTCGAACGGGCCGCACGGGTGCAGCAGCTCAAGGAACAGGTGGCCAGCGGCACCTACCAACCCGACATCCATAAAGTGGCCGCCTCGCTGCTGCAATACCTCGTCGAGACCAACCAGAAGGTATGACCCCGGCAACCACCCACGATAAGCTGCTGCGGCTGCGCGACCTGATCCTCGAAGAACGGAGCCACGCCTCGCACCTCGACATGGCAATGCTCGAGGCCGTCACCCGGGAAAAACAAGAGCTGGTCAACCAGCTCGCCCATGCCCGGGAGCTCGACCCGGCCGATCGGGAGCTGGCCGAGCAGATCCGGCGGGAAAACCGGCGCAACGCATTTCTGTTCAGGACCACGCTCGGCTGGATCCGGGAGACCATGGAGTTCTTCGGCCGGCGCACCGTCACCTCGACCTATGCCAAGGACGCCGGCGAGATCCCGGCCCAGGTAAACGGCCGACTCTTATCGGGAAGAATCTGACATGGCCGGACTGTTCAACGCCCTCAATGCCGCCCGCACCTCGCTGGAAGTCAACCAGAAATCGATCGAGATCGTCGGCAACAACATCTCCAACGTCAACACCGAAGGTTATTCCCGTCAGCTTGCCGAACTGTCGCCCTACCCGGCCACCAATTTCGGCGATTTCTTCATCGGCCACGGCGTCAAGATAGACAACGTCAAGCGCGACCACGACGTCTTCCTGCAGGCCCAGCTCCAGGACAAATACATCGATTTCGGCTTTGCCAACGGCAAGACTCGCTCGCTCAGCGAGCTGGAGCGTGCTTTTACCATCACCGAAGAGAACATCGCCACCGATATCGACCGCTTTTTCGATTCCTGGCAGGAGCTCTCCGCCTACCCGAGCGATCTGGTGCTGCGCGACACGGTCATCCAGCGCGGCGAATTGCTGGCCGTTCATTTCAACAACACCGCCAACGAACTCAACACCATCACCGAAAACATCAACGACACGATCATCGCCAAGATCGAAGACATCAACGACAAGCTCTCCGCCATCGCCGATCTCAACGAGCGCATTTTCAATATCGAGGTGCGCGGCCAGATGGCCAACAGCGCCCGCGACCAGCGCGACGTGCTGGTCAAG
>CAYSSK010000076.1:0-19397 GCA_964433645.1 uncultured Desulfofustis sp. | reverse complement strand
CAGAAATCGTACATGTTCAAAATGATGGCGGCCCGGGTGATCTCCCCGAGGAAGCGACCCTCCTCCTCCAGTACCGGCAGGAAACCGAGTTCGCTGCGGGCCATCAGCTGCAGGGCTGCGCGCAGGGGCTGATCGGGAGCAACGGATGCCACCTGGCGGCGCATCATGCCGGTCACCGTCTGCTCGAGCTGCCGTTCCTGTTTGATTCTGGCGGCCTGCTGGGTACTGAAGGAGCCGAGCACCCGGCGCTCGTCATCGACGATCAGCAGGGCCTGCCGACCCGTTTCATGGAGCCGGTCGATGGCCTGGCGTACGGTGACGGTCGGGAACAGCGTTGGCGCATCGGTGGCCATCAGGGCCCGGACGCTGGCCTCCTCGATCTCGGTTCGCTGCAGCAGCTCGGTCACCTGGCGGCGCACGTCGGCCAGCGGGGCACCAACCATGGCCGAACCGGCACCGGGATGACCGCCGCCGCCCAGTTTCCGCACCACTGCGCCGACATCGAAGAGGCGCGGGTTGCCCCGCCCGATGACCACCGTTTTCTGCGGACCCATCGGAAACACGCCAAAGGCCGCGTCAAGTCCCTTGATCTCTTTGAACTTACTCACCACGGTCGGCAGCATGGTGAGCCCTTTGTCGATATCCTGGACACAGATGCCGAGCCGCAGGCTGCCGACCTGCAACGATTCGGACTCCCCGAGCATCCGGCTGAACAATTCGAGATGGTGCTCATCGAGGGTATCTTCGAGATAGGCGGAAACCACGTTCAGGTCGGCCCCGTTGTCCATCAGAAAAGCGGCCATGCGCACGTCGCGGGCGGTGGTACTGGGAAAGGACAGGGAACCGGTATCGTCGTAAATCCCGAGCAGGAACAGGGTGGCATGCATCGGCGAAAACGGCGTGTCGGCGGCCTGCAGCCGCTCGAGCAGCAGGGTGACCGCGGCGCCGACCTCTTCCTGCTGGATCTCGGCCGCAACGATGGTCCCCGGCACCGGGTGGTGATCGTAGACGATGCAGCTCACATCGTCGCGCCGGGCCAGCTCGTCCATGGTATCCAGCCGCTGCCAGCTGGCGGTGTCGGTGACGATCAGTCGATCGACCGAATCGAGGTCGACGCTCTTGCGCGAGGAAAGACGCAGCAGGTCCCAGTGTACGGCCAGAAACTCTCGCACCGCCGGTTGGACCTGGCTGGGGATGACCCGCAGCGCCTGGGGATAGAGCAGCGACGCGGCGACCATCGAGGCCAACGCGTCGAAATCGGTGTTGCTGTGGGTCGTGACGACGATCATCTGTCCGCCGTTTTACGCTTCTGACCGGGCCGTCGCCTCGGTATCGTAAATCTTCAGCATACTGTACAAACCGGCCATTTCGAAGACCTCCCGGACCGGGCCGCGCAGGTCACTGAGGGCCAGCCGACCACCCCGGTTCTGCAGTTTCTTGGCCAATGCCAGGATGCTGCGCAAGCCGGCACTGCTGATGTAATCGAGCCCACGGCAGATGACCAGGACCCGTATTGCCCGAGCCGGCAGCGCCTCTTCCACCTGTCGGTCAAAGAGCGGCGCCGTGACGGCGTCGAGTCGGCCCTGCGGTGAGACGATCAGCAGATCATCCGCGGTTGTAATCGTCAATTCC
Organism: uncultured Desulfofustis sp.; assembly: GCA_964433645.1. Taxonomy (GTDB): domain Bacteria; phylum Desulfobacterota; class Desulfobulbia; order Desulfobulbales; family Desulfocapsaceae; genus Desulfofustis. The sequence continues at coordinate 17,765 of CAYSSK010000076.1, read as the reverse complement.
ATAAAAACCATCCTGTTGTCATTTCATCCGGACTTCTTCAGGTCATGCGCCGAAAGCCCTCACCGAGCCCTGCCGTCGCCATCGGCAGCGGCCTCGAACCAGGCCAGATCGTCGGCACGGCAGCGACGATACACCTCTCTGGACCAAGCCATGCACGGGGCATAGGCCCGATGATCGATATAATCACGCCGGTACTCACACTCCTTGAAGCTCCAGACCAAGGCAAGGTCCTGACAAACCTGCCGTTTAACCTGCTCGCTGCCGTCCAGCGTTTGCTGTTTCATCCAGCCGGCGACCCGAAGGCACTGATCCCGGGTTCGCCTGAGAATTAACTCTTGATCCGCCCGATCAAGGCCCTCGATCCAGACCCCCGGCGGCGCGTTGCACTGCTGCAGGGGCGTGGCCGAAGAAATCGTTGGAAAGGCGAGGATGGCCAGCAAACAACTCAGAACGCAGACACCGGCGCCGGGGGAGTACCGGATGCCCCATGCGACAAGCCGCCTATCAGACATTGAAGCGAATATTGAGAATATCGCCGTCAACCACGATGTACTCCTTGCCCTGCACGTACATCTTGCCCGCTTTTTTCAATTCCGCCTCGCTGCCGCAGGTCATCAGTTCATCATACTTCATCACCTCGGCCCGAATAAAGCCTTTTTGCAGATCGGAGTGGATGACCCCGGCGGCGACCGGCGCCGTAGCGCCGACCCGGACCAGCCATTGCCGCACTTCATCTTTCCCGACGGTGAAAAAAGAGACCCGGCCGAGCGCCTGCAGGCAGAGCTTGGCCAGCATTTCCAGGGCCGATTCGGCGATGCCGAGGTCATCGAGGAACTCGCACCGCTCCTCTTCGCTGTCGAGCAGCGCGATCTCCGCCTCGAGTCTGGCCGAAACGATCATCGCCTCCATCTTGTCCCGCCGGCACATCTCATCGACCTGCTCGAGCAGGGAGCGATCGCCGAGACCGTCTTCATCGACATTGAAGACGAGAATCAGCTCCTTGCGGGTGATCAACGGGTAACTGCGGATCAGCAAATCCTCGTCATCGGTAAACGACAGCAGGCGCAGCGGCTGTTCCGCCTCGAGATGGGCCTGGATACGACGCATCAGATCCAGTTCCTTGAGCTGCCGATCGTCCTTGATTTTTTTGATGCTCGTCTCCAGTCGCTCGATCCGCTTTTCCACGAATATCTGGTCGTGCATCAGCAATTCCCCATTGACCATCTCCACGTCACGGAGCGGGTCGACCGACCCGGAGGCGTGATAAATCGACTCGTCGACAAACGCCCGAACCACGTGACAGAGGGCATCGACATCGCTGATGTCACGGAAAATATCGCCGCGGGCGATGGCTTCCTGTTCCATCTTCGGCAGCAGGACCAGCTCGATCCGGGCCCGAGCCTCTTTTTTCGGGCCGTAGAGCTCGACGAGCCGGTCGAACCGGTCATCGTGAATCTCGGCAGTCCCCGGGATCGCCTTTAACGCCCCGGCCTGTTCCGGCAGACTGCTGCCGGTCAACACCTGAAACAGCGTCTTCTTGCCGGTCTGCGGCAAGCCCACAATACCCACTTTCATAGATGCCTCATCGATAGTCGCTCAACGGGACCGCCGGCTGCCCGGCATCGTCCGTCATCTCTGTTTTTTTGTACCGCACGACCGCTGAAAACACCGGTACTGCGGCAGGCAATTGTATACCATACCCGGCGAGCTTTAGCCGCTCTTCTCACCAGTCCGCACGACATTTTCAAACAACCGATCTTCGGCATGCCAGCGGGGCAGGAACCAAACGGCAAGCGGTTTCCCGGAAAGAAAAACAAAGCTGGCGGTTCTTCCCGGCGAAGATTCACCGCAGGAAGGAGACGGAGGCGGCCTGCTCAGATATCGGCCAGCGGCAGCAAAACGGTAAACGTACTGCCTCCACCCGGCGTGCTGGCGACCTTGATGCTGCCGTGATGGGCGTCGACGATGCTCTTGACGATGGCCAGGCCAAGGCCGGTACCGACGATGCTCCTGGTGTTCTCGTCGTTGACCCGATAGAACCGGTCGAAGATCCGTTTCAGGTCCTCTTCCGGGATGCCATAGCCGTCATCCTGCACCGAGAAGTGCAGGTACTCGTTTTCGACTCGAGCCGCAAGCCTCACCGCACTGCCTTCCGGGGAATATTTAATGGCGTTGGTGATCAGATTGGTCAATACCTCTTCCATACTTCGCTGGTTGGCCAGTACCGGCGGCAGGGTCTCCGGAATATCCAGCGCCAGGGTGATACCCTTTCTGGAACCATTGGCCTCGTGAAAAGCGATCTGCTCACGGAACAACTCGGCCATATTCACCGTTGATTTTTCACTGGCGATCAAACCGGACTCGAGCCGCGACAGGTCAAGCAGCTCCGAGACCATCGTGGTCAAACCGTTCATTTTCTCGGAAACACGCTCCAGGATCTCGCGCTGCTTGCCGCTGAGCTCGCCGGCAAGACCATCGAGGACCACTTTGAGCTGCATCATCATCGAATTCATCGGGCTGCGTACTTCGTGGCAGACCATCGACACGAAGTCCGAGCGGATTCGGTCGAACTCCTTGAGAGCCGTGATGTCGTTGAGCACCGTGATGGTCCCGATGGTCACGCCGTTCCGGCCGCGAAAGGGCACGCAGGTAGCCCGTACGATCCGTTCCCCGCCCTCGCCGGTGCGGGTTATTTCCGCGGTCAGTTCGGTGAACGTGTCGTCCGGCATGACCAGCGCCTGGTCAATCATTGTCAGCAATTGCTCACCGATATCAAGATCGGTAACACCGTGGCCGAGCACCGGTTCGCCGTGATAATCGATCAGATGGAGAAAGGCCGGGTTGGCAAGCACCACTTTCTTATCGCGATCAGAGGTCATGACCCCGTCGCTGAGGCGATTGACCATGGTCTTCAGACGGGAATTGGTATCGGCGATATCCTGGAGGGCCCGGTTATACCTGATCGCCTTAGCCACCACCGTCCGCAACTGGTCCGGGGTGAACGGCTTGGGGATGAAATCGAAGGCGCCGCGTTTCATCGCGTTGATCGAATGCTCGAGCGTCGCGTAACCGGTGATGACGATAACAACCGTATCGGGATGGGATTCGCGCACGTAGGAAAGCACCTCGAATCCGGAAAGCACCGGCATCATCAGATCGACGAGGATCACGTCGAAATGCTCCTCGCGGATCATCTGCACCCCTTCGTTGCCGTCGGCGGCGAGGGCGACCTCGAACCCTTCCTCGCTGAGCACCATCCGGCAGGCGTCACGGATGCGGGGTTCATCGTCGACAACGAGAATCTTCGAACGTCCGGGTTCTTCGACAACCGGTAGTGCTTCTTTCATGAGCTGCTCCTGTTCATGGGGGTCAACCGATCGATTCGTACACCTCATTGCTGGATACGGTCACAAACGGCAGTTCCAGCGCGAAACTGGTGCCGTCGGGACCGGTCTCCTTGACGTATATGAGCCCCTGGTTCTCTTCCATGACCCCGTAGGCCATGCTCAGACCGAGGCCGGTTCCCTTGCCCAGATCCTTGGTGGTGAAAAACGGGTCGAAAATCTTGGGGACGTTCTCCTGCGGGATGCCGCAGCCGGTATCGGTCACGGTCAGCACCGCCGTTCCGGCAGTCTCGTCTTTGCTGGTAGCCAGGGTCAAAACCCCTTTTTCTTCCATCGCATCGACGGCGTTCATGATCAGATTGATGACCACCTGGCAGATCTGGTTCTTATCGGCCCGTACCAGCAGTTCCTCATCGGTCAGCACCTTGACCACCTCGACGTTCATGAACAATCGTTGATCGTGAATCAGCCGAAGGCTCTCGGTGACCAGCTTGTTGAAAGCGAAGACTTCTTTCGACACGCTGGATTGCCGGCTGTAGGCGAGCAGGTTCTTGACGATCTCCCGGCAGCGATCGGCATCCTCGAGGATATAGTCGAGGTTCTGGCTGAGCGGATGATCTTTCTCCAGCTTTTCGCGCATCATCGAACCGTAGAGCAAAATGCTGGTCAGCGGATTGTTGATCTCGTGGGCAACGCCGGCGGCAAGCCGGCCGAGGGACGCCATTTTTTCGGTCTGACCGATCTTGGCCTGGGCCTCCTGAAGTTTCCGCTCGACTGCCAGTTTTTCGCGCAGGTCATTGAAAATACCGGCGGAAGCGACCTCTTCGCCGTTCTCGTAGATAATGGCCGCGGTCATTTCCACCGGAATCCGCGTACCGGCCTTGTTGACGATGTCGACCCGGGTGATGGGCAACTTGCCCTTGCCGCCGAGCCGCTGGTCACGCAGTTTCTCCATGATCTCCCGGGCGACCCCTTCGGGATAGAAATCCTCGATGGAAACGTCACCGACCTCGTCGGAGTTATAACCGAAAAGTTCTTCGGCCGCCTTGTTGGCCAGGATGATATCGCCGGAGCGATTGGCGGCGATAATCCCGCTGACCGAACTCTGCACCACCTTGTCGATCAACTCCCGCATGTCGCTGTAGAGTTTTTCCAACCGCTTGACGCTGGTCACGTCGCGGATACTCTCGATCACGTAGCCGACCTGCCCGTCATCATCGAGAATCGGCGAAAAAACCCGGTCTTCCCAGCGCTCGTCGCCGTGCTCGTCAACGGTGTGGAGCAGCACCGACTGACCGGTCCGGCTGTCCACGGCACGGCACAGCGGGCACTCCCGTTTGTTCATACAGGGAAACGACTGGTTGGGGAAATGTCGGCGATTGGCCTCGATACAGGTGCTGCCGACGATGTTTTCGGCCAGGTCCCTGTTGACCTGTAAAAAAACATCGTTGACGGCAACGATGGTGCCGTCGGGGCGCAGCACGCGGGTCGGAAACGACAGCGAGTCAAAGACCCGCAGTCGCCAGCGCATTTCTTCAGAATGGATGGTCATGGCTGCTCCGATCGATCATTTCCGGATATACCTGCGTCCTGTTGTGGTATCTGCCGGGCCGGCAGAATCGCCCCTGGGTGGTGCGCTCATACCTTCGGCACGATAAAGACGTCCGCCAGCGCCCGGGCCGCCGCATCGCCGGCCTCGGCCGGCACGACCAGATAAATGCTGGAACCGGTACAGCCGACCGCTCGCACGCCCACCCCATGCCGGTGCAGGCAGCTGACGGCGGCGTGGGCAACACCGTAGCGGTCCTGGAAATGCGGGCCGTGCAGAGAGAGCAGATCACCGCTGCCGTAATCGGTACCCCCCGCCAGCGGCTGGACGGAACTCGCCAGCCCCCCCCGGTCACAGAGCATCAAGCGGAAGCGACGGTCGTCGAGGCGGTGCATAAGTGCCAGGTCGAATCGCCCCAGCCCACTGCCCGCATCCAGCAGCGCCTCGCCCAGGGACTCCAGTTCCGGTTCAGAAAAGACCACGGTGGTTATACCGAGTCCGGCCAGCCGGGTTATCCCATAGATCCTGATCACCGGCTCCCAGTAGGATGCCACTGTCTCCACCGGGACCGTAAGCGGCATCGGCAACGAACCGTCGGCCGGGCACGCCTCCGACTCCGACCGAAACGGGGCATGGTTGTCCGGCAACTCAAAGACCTCCTGAAGTGCGGCGGCGGCCGGTTCCAGCAACGAATAGCCGGTATTGACCGCCAGCCCGGACAATGAGGAGCAGAGCGACAGCAGCGGCAACCGGCGGCGCCCGAAAACGCCGAGCAATCTGCCGAGCACCGCCAGTTTGCCTTGATGGGGAAAAATGATCAGCGTACCGACCGCACCGACACTATCGAAGTGCGGACCGCCGGTGGGAAACATCGCGTCGAGCACGGCCCGGCACCGGGACAAATCATCCCGGGCCAGGCAGAATCCGGCCTGGGACGGTGCGGTGTGGTCCGCGCAGAAAAACGACATATTGATTTCCTGCTGCATCAGAGCAGACAACACCGCCGGCAGTCCCGCCTCAGCGGCCAATTTTTCCGGAAGACGGACCAGCACCTGCTCGTCGCTGAACTTCAATCCGCCGATCTTGATTTTTTCTGTCGCTTCGATGGCCATCCCCCAGCGATCTGCACGGTGTCCCAGACAGCGATCCGGTTCCCGGTTGTGCCGGGAGCCGGAGAGGTTAGCGCAGGTTGTCTTCGACGATCTCCATCAGCTTGTCCAAGTCGATCGGCTTGGAGACAAAATCGTCCGCCAGCGTCGTCTTGCCGCCCATGTGGGTATAATTGGTGGAACTGATGGCATCGGTCACCGCGGTCAGCAAAATAACCGGAATATCCTTGTAGTCATCGGCTTGTTTCAACTCGTCGCAGAGCTGATAGCCGTCCTTGCGCGGCATCATCACGTCGAGGATGACCAGGTCCGGCCGCCGGGTCTTGATCTTGTCGAATCCTTCAACTCCGTCATAGGCTTTGGCCACGGCGTAGTTGAGGCTCTCCAGCTTCATGGCCAGGGCCTCGACCAGATCGATGTCGTCATCGACAACCAGGATGAGTTTTTTGTCGCTCATAATGACTCCTCTGCTGAAAATTATCGGCCTTGATGCTTTACCGGACCTGCGGTCTCGGATAAAGCCCGGCTTTCTTGACGATCTCTGCCACTTTTTCTTCCCAGTCGATGGCCATGATGTGGAAACCGGCGACACCTTCCACCTGCTTCAACCTCTCGATCGTTTCCACGCAGATGGCGATCCCCTCGTCCGGCTGCTTTTCCTTCTCGATAGCGGCCATGCGCTCGACCAGCTCGGTCGGCACGTCCATACCGGGTACTCTGTTTTTCATGTAGCGCGCCGCCCCGACCGATTTCATCGGTGTCACGCCGGCCAGGATGTAGCATTTCTTATGCAACCCCATCTTGCGGACACCTTCCATCCAACGCTCGAATTTGTCGATATTGAAAATGCACTGGGTCTGGATAAAATCGGCGCCGGCGGCAATTTTCTTGGCCAGTCGCAAGACTCGCAACTCGAACGGATCGGCAAACGGGTTGGCGGCCGCACCGATGAACATCTTCGGGGGGCCCTTGATCTCGGCACCACCCTGGAACTTCCCCTCATCCCGCATCGTCTTGACCATCTGGATCAGCTGGATGGAGTCGATGTCGTGGACATTCATGGCCATCGGATGATCACCGAACCGGGTGTGATCGCCGGACAGACAGAGCATGGTATCGATGCCGAGCGCGTACGCACCGAGAATGTCGGCCTGCATGGCCAGCCGGTTGCGATCCCGGGTAACCATCTGCAGCAGCGGGTGCATGCCCTGCTGCCGAACCAGTACCGAACCGGCGAAACTGGACATCCGGACCATGGCGGTCTGGTTGTCGGTGATGTTCACCGCATCGACCACGCCATCGAGGTATTTTGCCTTGTCCTGTACCGAAGCGGCCGTGGCGCCGCGAGGAGGACCGCATTCCGAAGTGACGGCCAGATGACCTGCGGCCAGTACTTTTTCCAAATAGCTGTCGGTTTTCATTCTGCCAAATCCTCCCTGATGATCTTGCGTGGACCGGCGCCACCCGCCGGTCGCCAGTCCTTGGCCGGCATGATCTCGAGATAGCGATCCTGCAGGCCGAGCGCCTTGAGACGCTCCCAGATCAGCTGCCAGGCGCAGTCGACATCTTCACCGATTTCACACTTACCGTCACATGAGCCGCCGCACGGTCCGTTCATCAGCTGCTTGGCGCAACGGGCAAGCGGGCAGATGCCGCCGGTGATGCCGAGCAGGCAGTCGCCGCAGCCCTGACAGCGCTCATCCCAGACGCCCTGACGCAGCGAGCCGCCCATGAACGTGGTGTTGACCGCGGGAAAGACCGGTTTTTCCTTGAAGCGCATGGCCAGTTGCTGCACGCCGCAGCCGCAGGCCATGGACAAAATGGCATCGGCACCGTCGATCATCGGCACCAGTTCCTCGACGTATTCCGGATCACACTGGCGCTCCAGGGTATGCTCGCGGATCTCGATGCTCGTACCGCCCTTGAGCATGGCCATCTGCAAGCCCGAGGCCAGCAGGCCGACCTCTTTCCTGCCCCCGGCGGCGCAGACCGTGACACACTCGTTGCAGCCGAGCAGCAGGATACGCTTGAAGGGCTTGACGTAATCGATAATCTCTTCCAAAGGTTTTCGTTCCGCCGTAATCATGGTAATTCACTCTCCTTGTATAGTCGGCTCAAACATGCTCGCCGTCGCTGCCTTATGCGGCTGCGGCCTTGATCGGGCTCGGGCCGAGCCGGCGAATCTTCTCCGTCATCTCGGTGGCTACCTGGGCGAAGCGGGCGCCCATGCCGGCCGACATGCGAACCATCATCAACCGCTCGCTGTCGATACCGATCTCCTCGAGGTAGCGCTTCACGTAGTCAACCCGCCTGGCCGCTTTATCGTTGCCGTTCTTGAAGTGGCAATCGCCCTCCAGACAACCGGCGACATAGACACCGTCCGCTCCTTTTTCAAAGGCCTTGACGATATGCAATGCGTCGACCTTGCCGGAACAGGGCACCCGGATGATCTTGACGTTCGACGGATAGGGCAGCCTCTGGCTGCCGGCCATGTCCGCGGCCGTATAAGCGCAATAGTGACAGCAGAAGGCCACGATGACGGGTTCAAATGATTCCATTATCCTTCCACCTCTTCAAAAAGTTGTTCGAGTTTCGAGAGAATCCGGTCATCCTCGAACTGCATCAGCTGGATGGCCTTGGCCGGACATTCCGAGGCGCAGGCCCCGCACCCGTGGCATCTGGCCGGATCGATCTCCGAATAACCGTCGGCATTGATGAACGGTACACCGAACGGGCACGCGCGCACGCAGATCAGGCAGGCGGCGCAGAGCTTCGAATCAACCCGGGCGGTCGCCGCACCGAGGCTGATATAATCGCTGGCCAGCATGGTCTGAGCCCTGGCAGCGACCGCCCGGGCCTGCACCAGGCTCTCGGCGATGGTCTTCGGCGCATGGGCGGTGCCGGCCACGAAAAATCCGGGGACCGGCAGATCGACCGGTCGCAGCTTGATGTGATCTTCCAGAAAATAGCCGTCGTGAGTGCGCGGCAGCTTGAAGATCATCGCCAGTTCCTCGGTGTTGTCCTGCTCGGCGATCAGGCCGGTGCTCACACAGAGGCAATCGGTACTGACCTGTACCTCCCGGCCGAGGATGATATCATGGTAGGCGACCGTCAGCGTGCCGTCGACCTCGCTGACCCGCGGCGGCCGATCCTGGTGATAGCGGACGAAAATCACGCCCTTGGCCCGGGCCTGCTGGTAATACTCTTCCTGGAAACCATACGTGCGCATGTCGCGGTAGAGAACGAATACCCGCGCTTCGGGGTTGATTTCAAGAATACGCAGGGCGTTTTTCACCGCGGTCTGGCAGCAGATGCGCGAGCAATTGGGATTATCTTCGGTTCGCGACCCGACGCACTGGATCATGACCACATTTTCCCAGCCGCGAACGACCTCCGTCTGTTCCTCGAGCAGCTGCTGGGTCTCCAGTTGGGTTTTGACGCCCTGATGCTTGCCGAGCAGAAAAAGATCGGGCCGATGCGGCGCGGCGCCGGTGGCCAGGATGGTGATGCCGTGCTCGATCTGTCGATAGAACAGCTGTTTGCCGACCTGCATGCCGGTCTTGAACAGACCGGGCATACCACCATGATCGACAATGATCGCCGAGGTGATAACATCGATATTGTCGTGATGCGATGTCCGCTCGACCAGGTCGGCGACAAAGCTCCGCACGTCGTCACCCTCGAGCGTTCGGTAAACCCGGGAGGCAAGGCCGCCGAGCTGGGCGTCTCGCTCCACCAGATAGACCTTGATCCCCTGCTCGGCCAACTCGAGCGCCGCGGTCATACCGCTGACACCACCGCCGACGATCAGTACATTCTTGTTGATCGGCAGCCGGTGTTCGGCAAGCGGCTGGGCCTTGAGTACCGCGCCGAGGGCCATCCTGATCAGCTCTTCGGCCTTTTTCGTCGCTTTTTCGGGCTGGTGGGCATGGACCCAGGTCGCCTGATCACGGATATTGGCAAACTCGAGCAGATACTTGTTCAGCCCGGCCCGGCGCAGCAAATCCTGGAACTTGGCCTCGTGGGTGCGGGGCGAGCAGCCGCCGATAACCACCCGGTTGATGCCCTGCTCCTCGATGGTGGTGCGGATATGCTCCATCGACTCGCGGCTGCAGCCGTGTCCCGCCGCCTGCGCCACGGTCACGTGGGGCAGGTGGCCGACCCGGGCGACCAAGGCCTCGACATCGACGACCCCGCCGATATTTTCGCCGCAGTCACAGACAAAAATACCGACCCGCGGCTCTTCGCCGACCAGATGACGCTCCGGCGGCAACGGTTCCGGGGCCTGCTGCCCGCGTTCCGGCGAACTCACGTCACGGCCGGCCAGGCAGGCGGCGGCGCTGGCCTGCACCATGGTCTCGGGAATATCCTTGGGGGCCTGGAAGGTGCCGGCGACATAGATGCCGGGACGGCTGGTGGCCACCTGGTTCAACCCGGTATGGACCGGGAAATGATCATCGTTGAGCTCGATGCCGCAGACGGCTGCCAGCTGCCGGGCCTCTTCACCGAGGCGAAAACCGGTGGCCAGCACGACCATGTCGAATTCTTCGTTGATCAGCACCGGCGAATCGTCGGTGGTATAGGAGAGATGCAGATTCTCGGCCCCCTCCGGGCGCAGGATGCTGTGCGGCCGGCTGTGGATGAAGCGCACGCCGAACTCGTTTTTCGCCCGCTGGTAATAGAGCTCGTAATCTTTGCCGAAGGTGCGCATGTCCATATAGAAGATCGTCGTTTCGGTATCTTCCTGGAATCGCTCCCGGGTGACGATCGCTTCTTTCAGGGCAAACATGCAGCAGGCGCCGGAGCAATAGGGCGCGGCCCCCTTTTGCAACCCGCGCGAACCGATGCACTGAATCCAGGCCACCTTCTTCGGGGGCTGGCCGTTGGACGGCCGCAGCAGGCGTCCGCCGGTCGGACCGGAGGCCGACAGGAGCCGCTCGTATTCAAGCGAGGTGACGACATCGGGCTGCTCGCCATAGCCGAGGTAGTCCAGCCCGCTCGGGTCAAACAGCGAGGCCCCCGGCGCCAGTACGATCGCGCCGCAGGAAACAGTGCCCTTGCCGCCGATATCATCAGCTACGATGGCCCCGGCCGGACAGATCTTGACCAGCGCCTCGATATCGCTGCATGCGGCCAGATCGATGGAAAAGGCCTGCGGGGTGGCCTGGGGATAGCGCATGCAGGTCGGCGCCCGATGATCGAGTCCCGGCGTAAAGCGGACACACTCGGGAAAGGCCTGTAAACATTCGCCGCAACCGGTGCAGCGGTCCAGGTTGATATAACGCGGCGCCGTCTCCAGCGTGACGATGAAGTTGCCCTGCTCGCCGGTCACCTCCCGCAGCGTGGTCATCGGCATCAGCGTAATATGTTCCTGGCGGCCGCTTTCCGAAAGATTCGGAGCCAGCGTACAGAGATCGCAGTTGTTGGTCGGAAAAGTCCGGTCCAGCTGCGTCATCAGGCCGCCGATGTTTTCCGCCGTATCGACAAGAATGACGTCCTTCTGTGCCTCGGCCAGGTCCAGGGCGGTACGGATGCCGCCCAGGCCGCCGCCGACGATCAGCACTCTATTACTCGTCTGCGATAGATTCGTATTTTGCATTGGTACCTGTCCTGGACAGCCTCGTAGAAAACCGTTGTCCGGTACCGCTCAGCACGTTGTGCATCGCGGTGAGTGGTCATCCGGCTCAATCGCGCTCTACAATGCCATCTTCTTTCATGAAAGTGAGGATAAAGGCCGATGGCCCGGTGGTGCTCCGATTGCTGTCCGCCATGCCACCTTTACAGGCCGGCATGGTCGAGGATATCGGGCAGCTTGTGTTCCCAGCCCAGCGTCTGCAGCATGACGCCCTGGGCCATGTCTTTGAGCGCGGCGACGGTCTCGCCGGCGATCTTCAGACCTTCGGCCTCCCGATCGGACGACTTGCGGATCCGCCGGATCAACTCCTCGGATATCTTCGCCCCCGGTTCGCTGCGGGCGATATATTGGGCGATCGCCAGGGATTTGAGCAGAAAGACGGTCGGAATGACCGGCACGCCCAGCCCTTTGGCCCGGTCCAGAAATGACTGAAAATAATCAAGGTCGAAGACCGGCGGGGTAATGACAAATTTCGCCCCGGCGCTCACCTTGTCTGCCGCCGCCTGCAGCTCACCGGCAAGGGCCTGCTCGTCTGCACAGGGAGCGATGGTACAGCCGACGGTGAAATCGGGGGAACCGTCGAGCTCGAAGCCGCTCAGATCCTGCCCGCCACATAACTCGCCGACGGCCCGGACCAGTTCAACCTCGCCGAGATCGAAAACCGCTTTGGCCTCCCGGTGATCACCCTGGCTCATCTCCTCACTGTGCGTTACCATCACGTTGCGGATGCCAAGCACGTGCGCGGCCAGCAGATCACCCTGCAGGGCCATGCGGTTGCGGTCCCGGCAATATATATGGATGATCGCATCGACTCCCTGCTGCTGCATGAGCACCCCGCCGGCCAGGGCGCTCATCCGCATGATGCCGTTGTCCATATCGGGAACGACAACCGCATCGATCCTGCCCTTGATGCGCCGGGCGTCGTTGACCAGGCCGGTAATATTGACCCCTTTCGGGGTATGCATCTCGGCCAGAACAACAAATTCGTGTGCTGATAATCGCTTTGAGAAACTCATGTGATTCATTCCCTCCAGATAAGAGCTGACTGAATATTCTCTTGCCCCGGGCGCATGATAATCGCTAGTACAGGGACGTTTCGGGGTGAAATACGTCGACGTCCTTGAGGTCGTCCCCCAGGTAGGCGCGCTCGTTCGGACCGAGAATGCCCAGAGATAGACAAATCAGGGTCCAGATATGCACGGTATTGTAGGTGGCGCCGTGATGATGCGCCAGATCATGGATCTGGGCATGGCAGTTATGGCACCCGGCAATACAATAATCGGCGCCGGTGGCGATTATCTGGTCATATTTCAGCAGGCCGTAACCATGCCTTCCTTCGGTAAAACCCGACTGCAGGAAACCGCCGCCACCGCCACAGCAATAGTTGTTGGCCTTGTTCGGGGTCATCTCGATGACATTTTCGGCGCCGACCACCGACCGGACGACAAAACGCAGGTCCTCGGCGACCGCATCGCCGTAGCTCTTGCGCACGATCTGACACGGATCCTGAATGGTGAACGTGATCTTGCGCTCCCGGTTCCACTCCGAGCTCACCTTCAGGCGGCCCTCACGGATCCATTTGGCATAGTATTGATAGATCGAGGCGACCTCGAAGTTGTGATCGATGTTGAATTTTTTCAGTCCGGCCCGGACTGAGAAGGTGATGTGCCCTCATTCCGTATTGAGAAAGACCTTGCACCCCAATTGGTCCGCCTGCTCCGCCGACACCCTGGTAACATGCTCCCAGCACCTGTCGTCGGCCAGGAACAGGCAGTAGTTCTCGGCTGCCCAACCGCGGCTGCCGTAGGTCCAGTCGACCCCGGCCAGATGGAGGATCTTCCACAGCGGCACCAACTCGTCGGGTTCGGTATTTGGTTCCCGGGAGTTCTGGTTGAGAAAGAAATGAGCGCCCGGTTTGTCGATCGGCGCCGCCATGTCCTTGAACTCGGGCTGCGCCTCCTGGTACTCGGCCAGCACATCCTCGACGACGAAGACGAAATCATCGGGCGCGGTACCCATCGCCGAGCCGGAGTCGTTGCGCATCGCCATGTCGCAGGAATCTCGAATCCCCTTGGGACGGGCATCACGGGGCCACGCGGCGCGGGCATTGTAGACGAGTTGCGGGATGTCGATCTGCATCGGGCAGACATAGATGCAGCGCTGGCACATGGTGCACATCCACACCCAGGGAGTGGTGGTCACTTCCTCGTCGAGGCCCATCGCGCACATCCGCAGAAACTTGCGGGGGTCCATGTTTTCCAGGCCGGAGGCCGGACACCCCGAGGCACAGGCGCCGCAGGTCAGGCAGAGATCGAGATTGCCGCCCCCGGGAATAATGGATTTGACCTTGTCCTTGAACGAGGATTGTTTCTTTCCTTTGATTGCAATGCTGGTTTCTGCCATCTGCTTATCCTTTCGGTTTATCGAATCTTGCGGCAGGGCTGTCAGTCAGGTCCGTTTCTGGATGCGGACCTGAAAAAAACCTCCCGCTTCCTCTTGATCGTCCACCGCCAATACCTCATACGTCGATGCGGGCAGGATCTTGAACAGGTCCTGCTTGGTGTCGGGGTCGGCACCGCGGATTTCCAACACATCAAACACGGCCATCGCGTCAAACACCTGGGTGACCTTTAACAGGGCCACCCACGACACGAAATTACGCAAGTCCATGATAATATGATGTTTGTCAGTCACTGCTCACTACTCCTTAGAAATCATGTCTTTATTGAAGGCAACATCCGGGCCAGCTCTCCATCAGTTCTGTTGATGGTGACCGTCAGCGATAATTTTCTATAGCGGTTCCTGCTGATTACCGTCTCTTCACGGCGTATTCCAGTGTTTCCCAACAGCCGATGATTTGTTAGAATGCCAGCCGATACCGCTGCACATTGTTCATCAGGTGTTAAAGTGTTAACGGCACGCACCTGAACAGGTGTTAACTCTTAACAGGTGGACTGATGATCGGGCGAGAGCTGGAGGGATTCTGGAAGACGGTGGTCAACACCATTCGTGACGGAATCATGATTATCAATACCGGCGGAGCCATCGTGTCGGTCAACCGGGCCTTCGAGGAGATCACCGGCTATAGCCGGGAGGAGTTGATCGGCAATTCCTGCCGGATTCTAGACTGCGATATCTGCCGCCAGGAAGAGCGGGACCAGCAGGCCACCGACCTCTGCCTGGCGCCGCAGCGGGAAGCGATGCAGTGCCAGTGCCGCATCCGGCGCAAGGATGGCTCGGTGATCCACGCCCTGAAAAATACCGCCCTGCTGCGCGACGGCTCGAACCATACCATCGGTACGGTGGCAACCATTACCGATCTGACCGAGATCATCGAAAAGGAGCACCAGCTCGAGGCGTTTCGGAAACAGCTCTCCAGCGAAAACCAGTTTCACGGCCTCGTCGGTTCGTCGGCAGCCATGCACCGGGTGTACGACATGATCGACAACGCCGCCCATTCCGACGCCCCGGTGATCATCTACGGCGAGAGCGGCACCGGCAAGGAACTGGTCAGCCGGGCCATTCACGAAATCGGCGGTCGTCGGGACAAGCCGTTTGTCAAAGTCAATTGCGCCAGCTTGACCGAATCGCTGCTGGAAAGCGAATTGTTCGGCCACGTCCGCGGTGCCTATACCGGCGCCTACAAAGATCGGGTCGGCCGTTTCGAAAAGGCCGATCAGGGCGATCTGTTCCTCGATGAGATCGGCGACCTGCCGCTGCCGACCCAGATCAAACTGTTGCGGGTTCTTGAAGAAAAAACCATCGAGCGGGTCGGCTCGAGTACGCCGATCGCCACCGATGTGCGCATCATTTCCGCCACCAACCAGGATCTGCCGGCCTTGGTCGGTAAAGGCTTATTCCGTCAGGATTTTTACTTCCGGATCAACGTCATTCCGATTCTCCTGCCGCCACTTCGGGAACGGGTCGAAGACGTCCCGCTGCTCGCCGAATCGTTCGTCACCAAACTGCGCCTCAAAACCGGCAAGGAGATCACCGGCATCCGCGAAGACACCATGGAGATCCTGATGCATCACAGCTGGCCCGGCAATGTGCGCGAGCTGCGCGGGGCACTGGAGTACGCCTTCGTTACCTGTCATAATCCGCTGATC
Source organism: uncultured Desulfofustis sp. (assembly GCA_964433645.1). Classification (GTDB taxonomy): domain Bacteria; phylum Desulfobacterota; class Desulfobulbia; order Desulfobulbales; family Desulfocapsaceae; genus Desulfofustis. Next base: position 2,019 of record CAYSSK010000076.1, on the reverse strand, counting down.
CACCCCAATCACCTGCCGGAAACCATTACCGGCCAGAAAAGGCAGCCGCCTCCGGCCAAGCGGACCGCTTTCGACCTGCGGGAAATCGAGCGGCAGGAACTGCTCGAAGCACTGGACAAATGCAACGGCAACCAGTCCCAGGCCGCCAGGTTGCTCGGGGTTTCCCGGGTAACGGTGTGGAACCGGATGAAGCGCTTTCAGATCTCCCCCCAGCGCTCATAAAACGGTTGCCGGATCACAGTTTCGCCGACGCTCCGTCGTGGGGCGGAAACGGTCTGACGATTGCCACGGACACCTGCCGAAGCAGCGGCACGGAGGGCGGAGCATCACGAGGACACGTTCTCCTGGAGACAAGTTCTCATTGACTGATCGGGTTTCCTCCGATAAAACAAATGACAGTCCTGACTTCATTAAGCAGTTTTCCTATACCACCCAAGGCCGGGAGTCACAACGAACCATGAAAATCGTCACCGTGGCCGGCAGGGCTGGCCGGCTCTGCCTCCAGCAGAACCGACCGGCTTGCGGGGAACAGCTTTTCATTTACAAACCGGCGGCAGCCGCCGCCGCACCATGGAGATCGGCATGAAAGCAACGATTACCAGCCAGTGCATGGGCGATCGCAACTGCAATAAGCTCTGCCCTGAAGTCTTTGCCTACGACGAAGACAAACTGCTGTCCATCGTCAAGTACGATGTGATCCCGGCACACCTCGAGGATATCGTCCGGCAGGCGGCCCGCGAATGCGGCGCCGACGCCATCGAAATCGAGGAGTAGGCCCGGCACCGATGGTTCCCTTCAGAGAGAGCCGCACCGCCCGGAACCTGCTGATTTCCTACTCGGCAGAGGCACAGGCCCGTACCCGCTACAATTTTTTTGCCCGGCGGGCCGAAGAGGACGGCTTTATTCAGGTCGCCCGCATCTTTGATGAAACGGCCGCCCAGGAATACGAACACGCGTTGCGGTTTTTCAAGTTCTTCAACGGCGGCGAGTTGGAAATAACCTGGCGGTTTCCGGCCGGCGTCATCGAGGATACCCGCGCCAACCTGCTCTCCGCCGCCGAACTCGAGCGCTTCGTCCATGAAGAGATGTACCGGGAGTTTGCCCGGATCGCCCGCGACGAGGGGCTGGCCCGGGCGGCCGATACATTCGATGCAATCAGCGTCGCCGAACGCCACCACGAAGAGGTGTTTCGCGGCCTGGCCGACAATATCGTCGGCGGCCGGGCCTTCAGCCGCAGCGACGACCAGGTCTGGAAATGCCTGGGGTGCGGCTATGTGCATCGGGGGCTGGAAGCCCCGGACAAATGCCCGGCCTGCGTCAGGCCCCAAGGCTACTTCGCGCTGCTCGAGACGAACTGGTAGACGGCCGGGTGCCGCAGCCGGCCGACCACCCCCCGGCATCGTCAGGCAAAAATGTCAGCAGGCACATATGGATGCGTTCCCTCGATCACCCGGATTCCCGCTTTTGCCTTGATTTTCTTCATGATTTCTTCCTTGTGCGGACACTGCTCGGCGATACAGGGGGCAATGTGAATGACCGTTGGTTTTTCCTGCATCGGATCGTTCCACAATTTCACCTGCATCAGCCGAGTCACAATGGCCGGGGCCGGACACCCGCCGCAACCGACCATGCCGATAATCTCCGCATCGACCCCCTCGTAGATCTCGAACACTCCCTGGCGCCGGTTGAATGCCACCAGGCAGCGGGAACAGCCGACACAGACATCATCCATGGTATTTTTACAGCCAACGATCAGTATCTTCTCCACGACATACCTCCTTTGGGTTAATGTGTCATTGCACACATCCTACCACTGGCCCGAGTCTGCCGACAAGCGCTTTTATCTCACGTGCGTCAATAAAATCAACAACCTGTTTTATCGAAAAAAACAGTCTTCCGGGCTGGTGGAGGTTAGCGGAGGACAGGTTGAAACCCGTCCCGCCGGTTTTCCATGAACATCAGTGCCCCGGGCTGGCCGGTTCTGCCGGAGGCTGCATCGCGAAGGCCCGGCGGGCCGGA
>CAYSSK010000075.1:0-19580 GCA_964433645.1 uncultured Desulfofustis sp. | reverse complement strand
CCCTGCTCTGGTGGCTGTTGACCGGCGGCTCTGTCGATTCCTGGCCGGTCGGAGTGATCATGGTGGTGCTCGCGGTGTTGCTGTCGCTGGCCCTGCGGCCGGCCGTCCCCTGGCGGATCAGCCTGCCGGCGGCGCTGACGTTCATCCCGTTTTTCCTGCAGCAATCGATACGCGGCGGTATCGATGTGGCCGGACGGGCCTTTTCCGCCCGCCTGCCGCTTGACCCCGCCCTGCTCGAACACCCGCTGAGCCTGCCCCGCGGAACCGCACGAATTTTTCTGCTCAACACGATCAGCCTGCTGCCGGGTACCCTCAGCGCCGACCTGGTTGAGGACCGGCTGGTTGTTCATTGTCTCGGCACCGATTCCCTGGCAGCCGACGATCTGCGCCGCCTCGAAGCTCGCGTTGCCACCCTGTTCATGGTGACGCTCCCCGGAGGCGACGATGACTGATCTCTGCCTCGGCCTGGCGCTGCTGCTGCTCGTCACCATCGTCCTCGGCCTCGTCCGCATCCGGCGCGGGCCATCCGACGCCGACCGGATGCTGGCCGCCCAACTCTTCGGCACCACCGGGGTGGCGATCCTGCTGTTGCTCGGAGGGGCCACCGGCCACACCTTCTGGTGGGATGTGGCGCTGGTCTTCGCTCTGCTGTCGGCAATCACCGCCATTGCCTTTATCAGCCGCAGCGATTCGGCCGAGACGTCTCATGACCAACGTGATGACCATGGATCCTAGAGACCTCCTGTCGATCGTCTTCCTGCTGGCGGCGGCCCCCTTCTTTCTGGCCGGCACCATCGGCCTGCTGCGCTTCCCCGATGTGTTCTGCCGCCTGCACGCCTTGACCAAGGCCGACAACCTCGGGCTCGGCCTGATTGTTATCGGCCTGGCGCTGCAGGCCGACACCTGGCTCCAGGCCGCCCGGCTGCTGCTCATCTGGCTGCTGGTCATGCTGTCCGGTGCCACCGTTGCCCATCTGATCGCCCGCAAGGCCCTGAGGGCGGGCCGAAAGCCATGGAGCGCCCGGTCATGAGCCCGGACCCGCTGCTGCTCTTCGACCTGCTCCTGCCGGCCGTCCTGCTCTGGCTGGCCTGGCGCTCAGTAACCAGCCGGGATCTGTTTCGGGCGGTGATCCTGTTTATCGCCTTCAGCCTCTTGCTGGCCCTGGCCTGGGTTCGCCTGGAAGCTCCCGACGTGGCGCTGGCTGAAGCGGCGATCGGTGCCGGCGTTACCGGCACCCTGCTGCTCGTCGCGCTGGAGCGTCTGGATTCGGCGGCAGGAGGACGATCGCGTCGCCCGGCCCGACGGCAGCCCGCCGCGCTGGTCCTGGCCGGTACCGCCCTGCTGGCGGCCGCGACCGGTCTGCTCTGGTCGTTACAACTGCTGCCGGCAGAGCCCGGCGGCCTGGGGCCCCTGGTTGCAGAGCATCTCGCCGACAGCGGCGTCGATCATCCGGTGACCGGTGTCCTGCTCAACTTTCGTGGCTACGACACGCTGCTCGAAGTCGCGGTCCTGCTGCTCGCGGTGATCGCCATCTGGTGCCTGGACGAAGCGCCGCCGTTTCTGCGGCGCCCCCTGGCTTCTCCGGTATTGGCAGGCTTCAACCGAATACTGCTGCCGATTTTGCTGTTGTCCGCCGGCTACCTGCTCTGGCTCGGCAGTCACGCCCCGGGCGGCGCCTTCCAGGCCGCTTCCCTGCTCGCCGCCGGCATGCTCTTGGCTCTGTTCAGCGGCGCTTCGCTGCCGGCACGGTGGAGTGGCCCGGTGCTGCGCCTGCTGCTGGTTCTCGGTTTTCTCTTCTTTCTCGCCACGGCAACGCTCGGGCCGCTGACCGGCCGAGCCCTGCTCCACTATCCGCCGGCCTGGGAGAAGCCGCTGATCCTGCTGGTAGAGTGTTTCCTGACCCTCTCCATCGCCCTGATCCTGACCGCAGCCGTCATCGGCGGCCGGCCGGCCGGTTCACGACCGTACCCACCGCCCGCCTATCCAACTCCGGAGGGCCGCACCCGATGAGTCTGCCGCTGATCTATGGTGCCGCCGGGGTCATGCTTTTCCTGCTCGGCACCTATGCTCTTTTCGCCTACGCGCACCTGCTGCGCAAGATACTCGCCGCCAATATCATGGGCAGCGGGGTGTTCATGGTCTTTATCGCGATGGCCGGACGGACGCCCGGTTCGCCTGATCCGGTGCCCCATGCCATGGTCTTGACCGGCATCGTCGTCACCGTGGCCTTCACCTCGGTAGCCCTGGCCCTGGCGGTCCGCATCGCCCGAACCAGTGGCCGGGCCCACCTGCCCGAACGGGATGAGGAGCTGTGATGAGCGGTGCGCTGCTCACCCACCCCTGGAGCCTCTGGACGATTGTCGTGCCGCTGGCGGCGGCCGGGCTGTCTTTTCTGTTGCCCCGCCGGGCCCCGCTACCGGGCATCATCACCGCGCTGACCGTCCCCCTGTTCGTAGCGGCTGCTTTCTACCAGCTCCTTCTGGCCGGCCCGCACACCCTGATGCTTGGCGGCTGGCAGGCCCCGCTGGGCATCACGCTGCGCACCGACGGTCCGGCGCTGATCCTGCTGCTCACGTCCGGCCTGATTGGTCTGACGGTCAGCCTCTATGCGCTGGGCTACTTCGCCGCCACCGATCAGCAAAAACGCCGGCAGCAGCGCTTTTTCTGGCCGCTCTGGCTCCTGCTCTGGGGAGCCTGCAATGCGCTCTTTCTCTCAGGCGACCTTTTTAATCTCTATGTCACGCTCGAGCTGGTAACCCTCTCCGCCATCGCCCTGGCAACACTCGATGGCAGTTCGGCGGCCCTGGATGGCGCCATGCGCTACCTGCTGGCCAGCCTGCTCGGTTCGCTGAGTTATCTGCTCGGCGTGGCCCTGATCTATGGCGCCTATGGCACGGTGGATCTGGCCCTGCTCGGCCAAAGCGTGCGCCCCGACGAACTCAGCCGCGCCGCGCTGGCCCTGATGACCGTTGGCCTGGTGGTAAAAACGGCGCTGTTTCCCCTGCACTTCTGGCTGCCGCCCGCCCATGCCTCGGCACCGGCACCGGTCAGTGCCCTGCTCTCCGGCCTGGTCGTCAAGGCTCCGCTGCTGATCCTGTTTCGTCTGTGGTTCGAGGTCTTCCCCGATACAGCCACCGACGGCATGGCCCATCTGCTTGGCATCCTCGGCTGCGGTGCCATCTTCTGGGGCTCGCTGATGGCCTTGCGCCAGCAGCGCCTCAAACTGCTCGTCGCCTATTCGACCGTGGCGCAGATCGGTTATTTTTTCCTGCTCTTCCCGCTGGCGCGGGGCGAGGCAGCCGCCACCGCCTGGGCCGGCGTACTTTTACTGATACTGGCCCATGGCTGCAGCAAAGCGGCGATGTTCCTGGTGTGCGGCACCATCACCCGCCTCGCCGGCCATGACCGGCTAGCCGACCTCGCCGGCGCCGGCGGCACGCTCGGCGCCCGGCTCCTGGTCTTCGCGCTGGCCGCCGTGACCCTGGTGGGTCTGCCGCCGAGCAGCGGCTTCATCGCCAAATGGCTGATGATCAACGCCGCCATTGTTGCCGGGCAATGGTGGTACCTGGCAACCATCGCTTTGGGAACCCTGCTGGCGAGCGGCTACGTGCTGCGGGTGCTGAGCCTTGCTTTCATTGACAGTCAAGCACCGGCTCCCCCCGCTGCTCCACGCATCCTGCGCTGGCCGCCTCTGGCCCTGGCAATCGTCGCGCTGCTGCTCGGCCTGGCCGCCTTTCACCCGGTTGTGCTGAGCCTTGCCGGCGCCCCGGTTTCCGGGATAATTCTGCTGGAGATGGTACGATGAGCTGGCGGGAAGCGCTCCCCGTCCTGGTTGTCCTGAGCTCTCTGATACCGGGCCTGATTATTTTCACGCTGCCGGAAGACCGGCGGCGTTTGCGCACCGCACTGAACCTGGCCGGAGCTGTCTTGAAATTAAGCCTGGTCGCCCTGCTCTTTCCCTTTGTCTATATGGGCCAGTCGTTCGTCTTTCGCCTGTCGCTGCTGCCGGGCATGGATCTGCTCCTGCACGCCGACGCCCTGTCCCTGCTGTTTATCGTTCTGTCGGCCTTTCTCTGGCTGGTTACCACCATCTACGCGATCGGTTATCTGGAGGACTCTCCTCACCGCAGCCGCTTTTTCGGCTTTTTCAGCCTCTGCGTCAGCTCGACCACCGGCATCGCCTTGGCCGGAGATCTCATCAGCTTCATCATGTTCTATGAAATGCTGACCATTTCAACCTACCCGCTGGTCGTCCACCGGGGCACCCCTGAAGCGCTGCGCGCCGGGCGCATCTACCTGGCCTACACGCTCAGCGGCGGCATCCTGCTGCTGGCAGCCACCGCCTGGCTGCGGGTCATTGCCGGCGATCTGGCCTTCGTCGCCACGGGGATCCTGTCGGCACTCGACCCGTCGCTGCACCCGTCGCTGATCATCATCTTCCTGATGCTCATCCTCGGTCTCGGCGTCAAGGCGGCGCTGGTACCACTGCATGGCTGGCTGCCCCTGGCCATGGTGGCACCGGCCCCGGTCAGTGCGCTGCTGCATGCGGTGGCCGTGGTCAAGGCCGGCGCTTTCGGCATCATGCGGGTCGTCTACGACGTCTACGGCATCGAATTCGCCGCCGGTCTCGGCCTCCTGCGGCCGCTGGCGCTGATCGCCGCCCTGACCGTCGTCTACGCCTCCGTGCGGGCACTGTTTCAGGATGACCTGAAGCGGCGGCTGGCCTTTTCCACCGTCAGCCAGATCTCTTATATCGCTCTGGGCATTGCCGTCGCCGGGCCGCTGGCAACTGTCGGCGGCCTGGTCCACCTGGTTCACCAGGGGATGATGAAGATAACGCTGTTCTTCTGCGCCGGCAATCTCGCGGAAACGCTTGGTATCCACAAGATCAGCGAAATGAACGGCGTCGGCCGGAGACTGCCGTGGACCATGGCCGCTTTCACCGTCGGAGCCCTGGGCATGATCGGCCTGCCGCCGCTGGCCGGTTTTATCAGCAAATGGTACCTGGTCCTCGGCAGCCTGGAGACCGGACAGAACTGGATCATCGCCGTGTTGATGCTCAGCACGCTGCTCAACGCCGCCTATTTTCTGCCCATCGTCTACCGCATCTGGTTCGGCGTTCCGCCGCCATCCTGGCCTCGGGACCAGGTCCGAACCGATGGCCGGGAGACCTCACTGCTGCTCCTGCTGCCGCCCCTGGCAACGGGCCTGCTGGTCATCATGCTGGGACTGCTGGCAGGTGCACCGTTCAGCCCGCTGCAATGGGTGCAGATAATTACCGTCCGGGAGTACCTGCCATGAGCGTCGCATCCTCCCTGACTTCAACGCTGCCGTTGCTGACGGTTCTGGTCCCAATCATCCTGGCCATCGGCATTTCCCTCGGACGTGCGTCCCAAGCCGCTCTCCGCCTGGCTCCGTGGGCCGCCCTGCCCGGGCTGTTGGGTGCGCTCCTGCCCGCCGGCTCCGACCAGAGTGTCTCCTGGCTGCTGCTCGGGAGCAGTCTGGGGCTCGATGCGACCGGCCGGAGTTTTCTCTTTCTCTTTGCCGTGCTCTGGCTGGCAGCCGGTCTCTTCACCCGCGGCTACCTGGCTGATGACCCGGAGAAAAAACGATTCTGGATCTTCTTCCTGGTGACGATGAGCGGCAACCTCGGGGTGCCGCTGGCTCGGGGAATCCTCGACTTCTACCTGTTTTTTGCGCTGATGAGCTTTGCCGCCTACGGCCTCGTGGTCCACGACAACAGCCCGGCGGCCCGCCGGGCGGGCCGGCTCTATCTTTCTCTGGTTCTTGCCGGGGAAGTACTGCTCTTCATCGGCTTCGGCCTGGCAGTCCATACCGCGCAATCCCTGGTGTTGACGGATATCGCCCATCACCTGGCCATCGCTGATCAGCGCGATCTGATCATCGGCCTGCTGCTGGCCGGTTTCGGCATCAAGGCGGGCATCATTCCGCTGCATATCTGGCTGCCCCTGGCCCACCCGGCCGCCCCGGTACCGGCCAGTGCCGTCCTGAGCGGGGCAATGATCAAGGCCGGTCTGCTCGGCCTGATGCGGCTCCTGCCGCTCGGTGAGGCGCTGCTGCCCGGCTGGTCGCAGGTTTTGATCACGTCCGGGATCGTCATGGCCTTTTACGGCGTGCTGGTCGGAATTGTCCAGATCCAGGCCAAGACCGTGCTGGCCTATTCGAGCATCAGCCAGATGGGGTTCCCGCTGATCGGCCTCGGTCTCGGGCTGGCCCAACCGGCCGCCTGGCCGCTGCTGGCTGGCGCGGTCATCTTTTACGCGCTGCACCATGGGCTGGCCAAAGGGGCGCTTTTTCTCGGGGTCGGTATGGGGACCGCACCATCGACGGGACTGCCTACGCGGCTGTTGCTTGCCGCCCTGCTGATTTTGCCGGCCCTGTCGCTGAGCGGCGCCCCGCTGACCAGCGGCGCCCTGGCCAAAAGCGCCCTCAAGCCGTTTATCGGCGGCGCCCCGGAAATCTGGGCTGTCTCCCTGCCCTGGCTGCTGTACCTGGCCGCGATCGGAACCACGCTCATTATGGCCCGGTTCTTCTTCGTATTGTATGCCGGCACTGATCGGGGACATGCACCCGTCGTCTCGATGTGGGCCGGCTTCGGGCTTGCCGCGGGGGGCGTCCTGCTCTGCGCCTTCGCCCTGCTGCCGCTCGGCGACAACCGTCTTGACGGACCTTCAGCCAGTTGGGATCAGCTCTGGCCGGTGGCCGCGGGTCTCGTGCCGGCAGGAGTTTTCTGGATCAGAAGGAGGGGCCGGGCAGCACCGCAGCAGCCCTTGATCCCGGCCGGCGATCTCTTTGCCGTCCTGGAAACGGCGGGCAGAGCCTTCGGCAGGGCCAAGATCATCGTCGTCGCGAAATGCGCGGCGCCCTTGCAGAAGGGGGCAAAAGGGGGCGCTGCGATCATTTCAACCGTTCGCCTCTTTTATGCACGTCTGCCGCTTCCCCCCGTCGAGCAGGTCATCCGGCGTCTGCCGGCCGCCGGGGCATGCTTCGCCCTGCTGCTGCTTCTGCTGCTGTACCTATAACCGCTCCGTCTGCGGGCAGCGTTCAGGTCTCACCAGCCGACACGACCGCCGCCTGTGTCAAAGTGGTTGCTTTTTCCTGTCTCCGGCAGAAATACCTTGCAAAACCCTAACTAATTCAGTAGCCATTGAAAATAGCAGGATCCATTCAGCAGACAGGCTGTTCGCCGCAACACTCCCGGTGTCGGTTATCCGGGTGGCACAGCCGAACCGCAAATTGAAAAAGGAGGGGCGCCACAACACATCAGCACAACGAGACAGAGCACGACCGGAAATCGCGTAGCGGAGGGGGAATCCATGATTTTGATCCGGGAAATTGCCGTCATTGTCTTTGCTTGCCTGCTTTTTCTATCCACAACGGCAGAAGCGAGCTGTACCGATCCGCTCGGCCGGCTGGCAGCCCTCCAGGGCCGGGCGGAAGTCCGCCGGTCCGGGGAAGCGCTCTGGAAAACGGTGCACCGCAAGGACGTTTTCTGTGCCGGCGATCTGCTGCGCATCGGACCCGGCGGCCGGGCCGCGGTAGTGCTGGAGAACGAGAGCGTGCTGCGCCTTGATCAGAACTCCACCGTCACCTTCGGCCCCCCTGAGCGGGGACGCTCCCTGCTCAACCTGCTCCGTGGCGCCCTGCATATTTTCAGCCATCGCCCCCGCGCCCTGCAGGTCATGACCCCGTATGTCAACGGCACCGTAGAAGGCACTGAATTCCTGGTCACCACCGATGACCGCCAGAGCCGCATCACCGTGTTTTCCGGTCTGGTCATCGCCGCCAACCACCATGGCCGCATCGATGTCAGCGACGGTCAAACGGTGCTTGTCCGGCAGGACTCAGCCCCGATCTACGAGGTCGTTATCCGGCCGCGCGATGCGGTGCAGTGGACCTTGTACTATCCGGCCATCCTGGACGACTCCTCCGTTGCGGCGGACGACGAAACAGCGGCTTCACCGCGGCGGGCCGCCGCGGCCCTGGCCGCCGGCAGAGCGGCTGAGGCCCGCGACGCCTGCACCGCACTCCTGGCAGACCACCCGGACAACAGCCGGGCCCTGTCCCTGCTGGCGATCATCGAACTGGCTCAAAACAACCCGCACAGTGCGACGGAACTGGCCCGGCGGGCCTGGGACGCCGCGCCGCGCACGGCCGCGGCCGGCCTGGCGCTTTCCTACGCCAGACAGGCCGCCTTCGACGTCGGCGGGGCCCGCGCCATACTGACGGAAACGGCGGCCGCCACCCCGGACAATCCGCTGGTGCTGGCTCGGCTTGCCGAACTCCAACTGGCCACGGGCGCGCGCGACGATGCCGTCGTCACCGCGCACCAGGCGGTGCGATTGGCGCCGGAGCACGGCCTGGCCCGGGTGGTTCTCGGCTTTGCCCACCTGGCTCGAGTCGAGATCGAGCAGGCCGAGCAGACCTTCAACGAAGCGATCAGCCGCGATCAGCTGCTGCCCTTGGCCCGCCTCGGCCTCGGCCTGGCACGAATCCGAGCCGGCGCCGTCGCCGAGGGCCGGGCCGCCATCGAGTTGGCCGCGGCGCTGGCTCCCGGCAGCTCGCTGATCCGCAGCTACCTGGGCAAGGCCTATTTCGAGGAGCGGCGAAACGACAACGCCGGACGCCAATACCGCGTTGCCAAGGAGCTGGATCCAGCCGACCCGACCCCGTGGTTTTACGACGCCATCCGTAAACAAACCATCAACCGGCCGATCGAGGCGCTACGCGACCTGCAGCAATCGATCGGCCGCAACGACCAGCGGGCGGTCTATCGCTCCCGCCTCCTGCTCGATGACGACCTGGCCGCCCGCAGCGCCAGCCTCGGCCGGATCTACCGGGATCTCGGCTTTGAACAGCTGGCGCTGGTCCACGGCAGGCAATCGCTGGCCACCAATCCGGCCAATTATTCGGCCCATCGTTTCCTCGCCGACAGCTATCACGCGCTGCCGCGCCACGAGATCGCCCGGGTCAGCGAACTGCTGCAATCGCAGCTGCTGCAGCCGCTCAACCTGACTCCGGTGCAGCCGCAACTGGCTGAGAGCAACCTGACCATCCTCGACGGCGCCGGCCCCGCCGCCGCCTCCTTCCACGAGTTCAACCCGCTGTTTTTACGAAACCGCCTGACCCTGCAGGCCAGCGGCGTGGCCGGCAGCAACGACAGTTTCGGCGACGAACTGACCCAGGCGGCGATCTGGAACCGCTGGTCTTACAGCCTCGGCCAGTTTCATTACCACAGTGACGGCTTCCGGCAGAACAACGAGCAAACCACCAACGTTTATAACGCCTTCCTGCAGACGATGCGGTCGCCGAGCACCAGTCTGCTCTCCGAGCTGCGCTTCCGGGAAAAATCCTTCGGCGACCTGGCCCTGCGCTTCGACCCGCAGGATTATCACCCGGGAATCGAGCAAGACGACGACATTGCCAGCCTGCGGGTCGGCGCCCGGCACGATCTCGCCGCCAACTCGACGCTGCTCGGTACCGCCGTGATCAGTTCCACCGAGGGCAGCGCCACCGGCATCGAAACGTTTGGCGCCACCGTTGATATCAGCAACGACACCGATAACGGCATGGCGGAAATCCAGCACCTGTATCGGGGCTCCCGGTTTAGCCTGCAGAGCGGTGCCGGCTATCTCGTCTCCGAGGAGACCGAAGAAATCTCCCTGTCGCCGCCCATCGCCGGCCTGTCCGCGACGGACACGACCACCAGACATGCCAACGCTTACAGCTATGCCCAGCTCGACCTGACCCCGGAGATCACCGCCACCATCGGCCTGAGCGGTGATCTGCTCGACAGTCCGGTCAAGGACCGGGAAGAGCTGAACCCAAAGCTTGGAATCAGCTGGCAGCTGCCGACCGGGACCCGGATTCGCGGGGCCGTCTTCAAAAACATGCAGCGCCGCCTGGTCTACGCGCAGACCATCGAACCGACCCAGGTCGCCGGTTTCAACCAGCTGTTCGACGACTTTCCGGCCACGTCTACCTGGACCTATGGACTGGGTATCGACCGGAGTTGGCAGGATACCTGGTTCGCCGGCCTGCAGGTTTTCCGACGCGAACTCGATGTACCGTTCACCTCGGTCGGGCCGGCCGGGATGCCGGAGCAGGTCGAGGACGACTGGCAGGAGGATGTCGGCTCGGCCTATCTGTATTGGACGCCGTGCCGCTGGGCGGCGCTCGGCCTTGATTATTATTACGAGCGTTTCAGCCATGATCGCTGGGAGGGCCCGCGGGGGATTGCCGAGTTGACCACCCACCGGATCACCCCGAAGATCCACCTCTTTCACCAATCCGGCTGGCGGGCGAACGTCCAGGCGAGCTCCATCGACCAGCGCGGCGATTTCGGCTCGACCTTTACCGGTTTTACCGAAGACAGCGATCACTTCTGGCTGGTCGACCTGTCGCTCGGCTATCGCTTGCCGAACCGACGGGGCATCGTCAGTCTGGAAGTCAAGAATCTCTTTGACGAGACGTTTCGTTTTCTCGATACGGACCCGGCCCAGCCGCGCCTGCTGCCGGAGCGCCAGCTTATGCTGCGCCTGACCGTATCCTGGTAGGTGTGTCGACAGCCCGCAAGCCAGACATGATAAAAGCGGGCCGTCAGTCAAGCAACCATAGCCAACGGAGGAAGAAACAATGAGCAGAAAAGCAGAGGTCAAAGGATTCCAGTTCAAGGGATTTGACGAAAAAGGCGAGCCGATCATCCTCGACCACTCGGGCAAACAGCTGATCGGCGAGCCGGGTCCGCCACCCGGCGAACTCGTGGAAGCCATCCTCATCTACCACGAAAATCCCACCTGGGTCTGCATCGGCGGCAAATGGTATCGCATCGGCTAGACAGCGAAACAAGAAACCAGAAGCACGCCAGGCAGGGGGTTATTTTTCCAGCCGGATAACTCCCTGCCAGTCCTCCGGCGGCGAATCCTGCTGATAGAACCCACACCGCCGCAGGTAGAATTGCGAAGGACCATCATCGCCGTCCACGGCGCAGGCCTGTTTAAAGACCGCCTCCGCCTGCCGCCACCGGCGCTGCTGGAAGAGCTGCAGCCCCTCGGGAAAGAGTTCCGTGACCAGGCGGCATCGACTCTGGCTCATCTCTTCCATAGGCAGCAGTTCGAACACGGTTACCGACTTGCTTTTACCGCCGAGCAGGAATCTGCCGAGATAACGACTGCCGACCCCCTCGACCCGGTCGACCACTTCCCGGGAGGCAAGCAGCCAGGTTCCGAGATACTTGTTCAATCCTTCGATACGTGCAGCGGTGTTGACGATATCGCCGACCGGCGCATATTCGAAATGACCCTCAGCCCCAATATTACCCATCAACAGATAGCCGGCATGCAGCCCGACTCTGGTCGGCAGCTGGTGCCGCGGATGCTCGCGGTTAAAGCGCCGGACGGCCGTCCGGATCTGCACGGCCGCCCGGCAGGCCTTTTCTTTCAGGGCCGGCTGCGGTCCGGTCGACGGCCAGAGCGCGAACATGGCATCGCCGACGATATTGCAGACCAGCCCATCCTGCTCGTTGACCTGCCGGAACAGCTGCTCGTAGTAACGCTTCATCAGCGCACTGAGCTCGGCCGGCGTCAGCTGCTCGGACAGGGCCGTATAATTCTTCGCGTCGGTGAGCAGGCAGACGCCGTAAACCATCCGGTCGCCGGTGGTGATAAAGGAGAGATCCCGCGAAATTTCTTGCACCACGGTGTCCGGCAGGTAGAGGCGCAATGCCTTTTCGATATGCTCCCGCTCGCGGCGAACACCGAGATACCTGGTGATCATCGCCGCCAGGAAAGCGCCGGGCAGCAACACGGCCAACGGCACGACGATCGGGCTCCAGACACCGGCCAGGGAAAACCAGGTTGTCACCGCCAGCAGATAGCTCGCGGCAAAGCCGGCCAGCGCCAACACCGCCGGCAACGGCGGCAGCAGAAAGCAGGCCAGACTGCCGATCAATGCCGTGGTCAGCATCAAAGCGCTGCCTGCCCCTGTAGACGCCGGGCGGATGGGCCGATTTTCCGACAAATTGCCAAATACCGTGGCGGCCAGTTCCACGCCGCTCAAATCGAGCCCGTCGGCCCGGGAGAATACCGTATAAAACCCGTCCTGTTGCTCCGACCAGTTCATCCCGGCGGCGCCGACAAAGACGGCACTGCCCTTGATAAGCGAGCCGATCCTCGGGTCATTGAGATTGCGATCGGCCAGAATATCGTGATACGAAAGGGTCGGAATCGTTGCCGGCGGCCCGTAATAATCGATATGGATGCTGTTCCTCCCCAGATAGGCGGCCATCAGTCCGCGCACCTGTTGCCGTCGCCGATCAGGCAGCACGTGCAGGAGTGGCTCCGCCAGACCGGCAGCGTCGCGGCCCGACTCGGCAAACTGCAGACAGAGCGACCTGATGCGCCGCATCGTCTCCACCAGGCCGATAGAGGCCAGCACCTCGCCGCGGTTCGACGGCAATGCGGTAGCCTGGTCGGGAGCCAGCGCGCAAAGTACCCGGTAGAGGTGTTCGTAATCCTCCAATACCATGGCCTGCAGCGCGGCAACCGGCAACGTCGGGATCTCTCCCGCGGACGATTTGAAGGTCCAGGCTCGGCTCACCCGGACCGGAATCTTCGGCACCGGAAACGGTCCCCCGGCCAGGGCCGCATCGGCAAATATCGGCGCCGGCGGGATCAATTCATCCACTTCGACAGACACCGAGCCGGCGGCGCCCGAGCCGACGCTCTGTGGCCGCCTGACAAGTTTGTCGCAGAGTACAACCCGGCCGGACCGCCGGATGGATTCGGCAAAAACCCGGTCGTCGACCGGATCGCGCATTTCGGCAAAATGAATATCAAAGACAACGACGGCGGCGCCGGCGGTAATGAGCCGGTCGAGCAGCCGGGCATAGAGCAGGCGGGGCCAGCGATCGAATCGTTTTGGCAAACCGAGCATCCAGGAAGAAGGGTGATCGACATTGACGATCAGCACGTTAGGTGGCGGCTCGCGCGGGCCCCGAAGATGAAACAGCAGCGCCAGTCCGAAACGCTCTTCAATCATCCGGCCCGGCGTAGACTCGATCAGGAATATGCCGGCCAAAGAAGCCAGCACCGCGCATACCAATACCTGACCAAAACGATTCATCATCAATGCCTGATCTTCACCGACTGTCGATTCCCAGGGCCGCTATCTTGTTGAGCAGTCCCTGCCGCGACAGGCCGAGAGCTTTCGCCGTCCGTGAGCGATTACCCCGCTCGCGACGCAATGTTTCGCCGATAATGCGGCTTTCCACCTGGCGAACGATTTCCTTCAGCGGTCCGGAAAAGGAAGCTTCCTCGATCTCGCTCCGCCCGCCCTGCAGGGAGCGGATCTTTCCGGAAAGCATTTCCGCCGAGATGGTTTCCGCCCCGGCGGCCATGGCCACCGCCCGGGCCATCTCGTTCTCCAACTCACGCACGTTGCCCGGCCAGCCAAAACGAAGCAGCAGGTCCATCGCCTGTGGCGACAACCGCGGAACCGGCCGTTTATTTTTCCGGGCGCTCTTTTCCAGGAAATAGGCGGCCAACTCGAGAATATCGTCTTTTCGCTCGCGCAGGGGCGGGCAGGTGATTTGAAAGA
Organism: uncultured Desulfofustis sp.; assembly: GCA_964433645.1. Taxonomy (GTDB): domain Bacteria; phylum Desulfobacterota; class Desulfobulbia; order Desulfobulbales; family Desulfocapsaceae; genus Desulfofustis. The sequence continues at coordinate 5,963 of CAYSSK010000075.1, read as the reverse complement.
CGTTGATGCGATAATACAGATCCTCGCGGAACGTTCCCCGGTTGACCTCGTCGGCCAGATCTCGGTTGGTCGAGGCAATCAGGCGGACGTTGACCTGGCGGGTTCGGTTGCTGCCGACCGGCCGCAACTGCCCTTCCTGCAGGACTCGGAGCAGCTTGACTTGCATCAAAAGAGGCATCTCGCCGATCTCATCGAGAAAAATCGTGCCGCCATCGGCGATTTCGAACAAGCCTTTTTTCTCCGTCACCGCACCGGTGAAGGCGCCCTTGGCATGGCCGAAGAGCTCGCTCTCCAGCAACTCCTCGGGCAGGGCGCCGCAGTTTTCCGCAACGAACGCTTTGTCCTTGAGCGGACCGTTGTAATGAATGATTTTGGCAACCAATTCCTTGCCGGTCCCGGTCTCACCTTGAATCAAGACGGTGGTGGTCGTGTCCATGATCTTGGCAACCAGATCGAACATCCGCCGCATCGGCAGACTCGAGCCGATAATCTCCTTGAACCGGGAGTCGGTCTGCGCCTGGGAGACAAGGATTTGCCGCTCCCGTTCGAGAATATGGAGATGATCCTTGAGATCCCCATAGAACCTCGCGTTCTCCAGGGAGACGGCAATCGTGCCGGACAAGATCTCCAACAGCTTCTTGTCCCGCTCGCTGAATCGACCGCTGCGCTTGTTCAATGCATAGAGCACGCCGAGAAAACTTCTCCGGGTCCGCAGCGGCACGCAGATCATCGACCTGGTCACGAAATCGTGCAGCATATCGAAACCGTCGTAATATCTCCGATCGTCGGACACGTCATTGATGAAGACCGATTGGTCATGTTCCATGACCCAGCCGGCCACCCCCTTGTGATCGGGAAATCGGAGCGCACTTCTGTTCGGATGCCCCACGAGCTGGTTATTCTCGACCATGCGAATGAAATAAAATTCTTTCTGAACGGGATCATGCATCGCAATGGAAGCACCCTCTATATCGAAAATCGTTTTGATCTTTGCCAAAATGGTGACCAGCATCTCATCCATATCCCCTATGGTGTGAAACGATGCAATCACCTCGCTGAACAGCGAAAAATCCTTTTCGGAGAGATGCAGCTCATCGACCATGGAATCGCTCCATGCATATGAAAAGATAGATTCGTACCACGGGACCGTGCGCTGACGGCGACTCTGTACACCTATTGTACGAAATCGCTGGGGGATTGTCTAATCGCTGGGCACTTTTCCGCCCCGGTGCCGACGGGAAAATACCGCCAGCCCCTGTCGGCCCCCTGAAAAAACCTTTTATTTACCTATTGATAGCCGCCATATCAACACAAATTTGGCCAGTGCCTATCATTCTGGCACCGTCTTCGCAATATCAATACAAACCGGATCAAGAGGGTAACAAGAGTTAGGGTCAACCGATCGAACCTGACACACTACTCCGGTGAGGGAGGACGACCTTCAGGATGGTGCAATTGAAATGCACTGAAAACAGAATCGAAAGGGGGTAAGGGCATGTACGCATTCACGGATTTCATCGTATGGTTGTGGTTGTTACCGGTTACGCTGTTCATCGTCCTGCCGCTGGCCATGCTCGCGGCGTGGTCTGTCGGCAGACTGCTCGGCGGCCTCAGGGTTGACCGACGATCAATGGCAAGCGCACATCGGCAAATTGCCGATTCGCCGATCGCCTCCGGTATTCGCGCCTGACCGCCCGGATAACGGGAGCTGGAGAGTAGCAAGGGGGTGCGCGGTAGCTGTCAAGAACATGTACAGCCACCACACACCCCCTTTCCGGCAAACGGCCGGCATTCATCGCAATTCCACACAAAACACATCCGAAAATCAAAAAGCACCTGCAGTTATCCGGCCATCGAACACCGAGCAGGCATACGCCCCTGCCCGAACTACCATCACAACCCCTACCAAATGAAGCAAACCATCGACGCCCCACTGCGGGAAAAGACTTCCGGCCATGGTGTGCCCCTCCGTCTGACTTAATGGAAGAAAAAAGCTCCCGGCAACCCGTTCAAAACGCCCACCTCATCACCGAGGCCAGGTGTTGGTCAGGTGCGGATTGGCCCTGTTGTTGATCTCGTTCAACTCGGCAATCTTGCATTAAAAAAAAAGGGGACAGTCCCCTTAAAAATGGGGACAGTCCCCTTTTTTTTTCCCTTTTTTCCTTTTATGATCAACCAAATAACCTGAGGTTCAGAAGGGCCTATGGTATTCCAGATTTTCTTTTTTATAGCCGGCTTGAAATTCCGGAAGCGTTGAGACTTCATCAATCAGCCGCCGGACATTGCCGCCGAGGACGATTTCGGCATCCGGGACATTCTTGCCCCAACTGGCATAGATCGCCGCCAGGTAATCGACAACGGTCGGTTCATCGCCGGTGATGAATCGTTTCGTCGCCAGTTCCTTGTCGAGGATTGCCCACAGATTTGACACCGGCGCTGCTAATTGCCTAAGGACACTGGCCCGCTCGCTCTCGTCCATTTCGACCCGAAAACGAATGGCAAACAGGCGGCCATAGGCCGGATGCAGGGTGGCGTAAGCAAACATCAGCCAGCGCAGGAGCTCCGCTTTCTTGGCAAGATCGGCAGGCAGCATGGGGGACCCGTGTTTCTCCAGCAGATACAGGACAATCGCCGCCCCTTCGGTGATGATCTGGCCCTCGGGAGTCCGCAATGCCGGCACCTGGTTGGTCGGCACCAATGCGGTATAATCCTCCACGTCCTCGCGTTTTACTGGACTATAGGGAAGGCCAAGTTTTTCCAGTAAAACCGTAATGCCTGAAGAGCATGATCCGGGAATTGTATAGAGTGTGTACATTTTCTTTCCTCCAGAGAAAAGCCCGCTGTGCCGTCTGCCTGCACATGCGGGGCGTTAGTGAGCTCACAACACGCCAGACGCACTCCGGACAGGCTAGCACAATAATTATCCTCATCGATTAGACAACCCAAAGAAAGCAATCATGCAATTCTCACAATGAGCATTTCCATACAGTTGGAAACCTTGAAAAATTGTCATTTCGCCCAATTTCATCGTTGCGCAAGCACATTTTATCCTCGGAATACCATATCTACCTGCGGTAAAATGTTCTCGCGCGCCTCGATCTTGAGCGAAATTTCGAATTTTGTAAGCTCCCCGATTAGAGAGGGAAACCATGGGATCAGCACAATCAGCATTTCTCCATGCAGCTGTAATCGTCTGCTGCACAACTCTGGTTCTAGCAGCCACAGCGGCACACGCTTCTCAGCCCGGAATGTTTTACACAAAAGCCGGGCTTGGTGGATCATTTTCTCAAGATACCTCCTTTACAGACCAAGACTGTGAATCGAGTTCACCCGCTGCCCTTTTTGGGTGCGGTACTGGAAATAACGCCAACTCTCTCGGCGCAGAAGGTGACTTCGGCAACTCCGTATTATTCGAATTCGGGGGCGGGTATCAGGCATACCAATGGCTCAGAGCAGAGATCCTGCTTGCCTATCGACCGAATTTCTCCTTTTCGGGAACCAGCAATTTCAGACAGGTAAACCCATCTTACAATCAAAGAGTGACAGGAGACGCCTCCAGCTTCTCCGGATCGTTTAATGTGATTTTTGATGTCGCATCAATCATAGGTCTCAGTAAACAGAAATTTCATCCGCTTCTTCTCGGGGGCATCGGTTTTTCGCACAATCGGATACAATCCATGAAATATCACTTCCCAACAACCATAACACAGACCCCCAGTGGTTCGACCACGGAATTCAGTTGGAATGTCGGTGCTGGTGTCGCCTACGACTATACTGAATCAATAAGCTTTGAGTGTATCTACCGTTACAGTGATCTCGGCACGATCAAAACCGATGCGGATACTATGGTAATCACCAGCATTATTGATAATTCAATTATCTCCGACTCCATAGTCATCGGCAAGACTCATGCAGATTTTACAGCGCATGAGCTGCTCTTCAGCGTGATCTGGTATTTCTGATACGCAAGAGTCGGATGAAAAGAATTGTTGTCACGGTCAACGCTCTTTTTGCATTGGCGCACCACCTCGCCGAACTTCACCATCTTCCAGCCGGGCTCCAGAGCCAGAAAAGCCATCACCCTCCCTTACCACCCGACCAGCGATAAAAGACTTTCAATTTGTTTCCGGTGTCTTTTGGGAGTAACTCGTCATGCTGCAACCGGCCAACAACAATTCCCGGGGCAATCTGGATTTCTTCAGCGAAAACCTCGACAGGAGCAAGAGAGCGCCCATCCCAGCTCGCGAGGAACCGACGATAGTCTTGGGGCGGGATCAATTTGTCCCGGGAGAAAGCATTTGCTTCTTCTTCCTTCTCATTGTCTAAACCATTCTTCCCCTCGATAAAGACATCTTTACGACCGTGCTTTATGATATGACCGGCCTCGTGAAAGAAGGTGAACCAGAGATGATCGTTGCTCTTGTAACGCAAACTGAGCTGAATCACCGCTCGCTCACCAAGCCATCGTGTTGCGCCATAAGTGCCCGTCTTGGGTAGCTCAGGGACAAAAACAACGGCAACACCGGCAGAAGCGCAAAGTTCGACCAGCCTGGGGACAAATACTCCGGGGTCTTCTTCTCTGGTCAAATCGCGCACTTCACCAAGAACATTCTGAAAAGTTTTTTTGTCGAAGGAAGCACAGGCAATCTGTTGCGCCTGGATTTCTCCTTGCCGCAGCCAGGCCGAAACTGATTCTGCACAGTTTGAAAAACTTTCTGTCTGCCGGTAAGCGACCTGATGCTCGCGCCATACCGTCTCCCATTGTGCGGGTGAGGCGATACCAAAAAAACAGAGAACCGCTTCCACTTTCTCGAACTTGGTCTTCACCTTGGGAATCCAGCCAAGCTTGGCCATGACCGCAACGGGAACTTTTTTCAGCCATTCCAGGTCGGATTCCATGCGCTGCTGCTCTGCGATACGCAAGCGATCCTCCTGGTACTGCCTTTCCAGGTTACACCAGAAATGTGCAGGCCGCCCCAGGGTCCGCTCCAGTTTTAATGCTGTCTCGGTGGTGATGGGTGCTTTGCCCTTGATGATTTCGTTAATGGTTTTTTTGGCCAAACCCATCCGGTCGGCAAGCTCGGCCTGAGTCATGCCAAGATCATCCAGATAATCTTCAAGAACCTCGCCCGGGGTCACCAGATAGTCGGGAACGAAATGGTTTGCTTGCGCTCTACTCATGGGTATCCTCCACTCCCAGAATCTTGATAGCCGTCACCTGCAACCAATCCAGACCACCCCCCTCTCGTTCGGGGGCAGAGTCATGATCGGGAATGAAAATCAAGCGGTAGGGATGGTCTAAATCGACGGAAAGCTGCCCCTTACGTTTTCCCTGGGACAACTCGTGGCATCGACTGGGGCCGCTTTTGGGTGGCCAAAAATCCATCAGACTTGTCGCTGCTCGGAATTCCGCCATTCGTATGCGGATCTTTTTTGCTCGCTTGGCCCCATGGATCTTGTTGAGATGTGCCCCCTCATTGAACTCTTTTTCCAGTTTTTTGTTTTGAAAGGATATATCCAAAACCGCCCTCCGTCAATAATTTTATTAACGTTATTGGTTAATAAAAAAACAAAACGAAGAATCCTGCAGCAGGTCGACCTTCAAACAATTGAAATCTTTATACTGTTTACAATGTCCTGTTAGCGGTCAGACTTTTTCTTCCGATGGTGTGATGGTAGCATTGTCCGGGCAAGCAGAAAGCCCCCGCTGTAAATCTCCAACCAACTGTTGGACAATCGTCCTTCCTCGGGCCTCTTCAGCCTGCTCGGCGATCATTCGGCTGATGCTTTGATCAATTGCGTGAATTCACGAAAAACGCAGGCCCATGATCTTGTCAGAGTCGCTTGAGAGCGGCATTTCCTCGCTCCACGGGAGAAATGAGCGATCCTCCTTTTCCTCTTTTATTTAATTCATCCACAGCAGCAATAAGAGGCATTGCATCTTTTATTACACTCACCGGTGG
>CAYSSK010000074.1:0-19651 GCA_964433645.1 uncultured Desulfofustis sp. | reverse complement strand
AACGCGCCGTCACTGGCTGACGATTGCCGGCTGGGCCGGGCTCATGGCAGCGTGCGTGCTGGCGAGCCTGGGAATCGCTTTTTACCTGCTGGATTTTGAACTACATCGGGCGGTGACCGTCTCGTTTTTGACCCTGGCTTTTGCCAAGCTCTGGTTTGTTTTTAATCTCCGCGATCCCGGTTCGCAAATGTTCCAAAATGATCTTGTCCGGAACCCCTATATACTTTATTCCATCGTCCTTTGTGTGGGGCTGCTGCTGTTGGCGGTTTATCTGCCGGGACTGTCCGACCTGCTGAAAACGGAACCCCCCGGTCTGGCGGGCTGGATTTTACTGCTGGGCATGAGCCTGGTGCCGTTTATCGTGGGCCAGGGGATGCGTGTGGTGCAACTGAACCGGAAATCCGAATAATTGACAATGCCCAGCTGGCCGGCGAGAAAATATCTTAAAAAATGTGTCGGTTCGGACATCAGCGCCGAGCTGATGAAGCGTTGTGGCGCCCGGTCGGTGATGACAGGAATTCATTTTTTTCTTTCATTCAACAACCGTTCAAAGTGCGCCTCGTCGAGAATTTCAACGTGTTCCGATTGGGCATCATCGTATTTCCGGCCGGGATCCTCCCCGGCCACGACGTAATCCGTATTGGAGCTGACGCTGGATGCGGCCCTCGCTCCCAGATGTTCGACCAGCTTCTTGGCTGGCCTCGCTCCGGGAATATTTGTCCAAGCTGCCGGTGAACACGAAGGTTTTTCCTTTCTCTTTTTTTCATGGGCCGCATTGAGGCTGAGCATGGGTGATCGATGTTTCACTTTCTTTAGTTCACTCACCGGTTCCGCCCCTACGCGCCGGGTGGGAGAGTCTTTGGCCCGAAACTCCGGAAAGGTCTCCTCCAGTTCTTCGAGGCGATGGAATAACGCGTCATATCGGGCATCTGAAATGGCGGGTTGGTTTTTCACATAATAAAGATAATCGTGATAATCGATGGCTTCCGTGAGGGATGCGATTTCATCACGGGCTTCTTGCTTGCTTAGTTCATCGGCGTTTTTGAATGTATCCGGCGGGTTCTTTTTGTAATCCATGGGGGTTGCCTCAACGGTCGGTCCGTTATTTTCGCTGGAGGAGTTTTTTGAGATCCGTCCAGCTGCGGGTGTTGAGCACATCACCCGCTTCCAGCCAGCCGCGTCGGGCCTGATCCACGCCAAAGCGGACGAATCGCAGCTCCGTCTGACTGTGGGCATCAGTGGAAATGGCCAGCTTGAGCCCCATCTCTTGTGCCATTTTGCAATAGCGGTCCGACAAATCCAGTCTTTCCGGATTTGCATTGATTTCCATAAAACACCCCCGGTCCACGGCTGCTTTCATGAGTTTCTCCAGGTTCAGCTCAAGGGGAGCCCGTTTGTTAATCATGCGGCCGGTAGGATGGGCCAGGATATTGAAATAGGGATTGTCCATGGCCCGAATAATGCGTTCCGTCTGTTTGTGGGCGGACATGTTGCGGTTATAATGGACGGAACAGATCCTCACGTCGAGTTTCTTTAAAATATCGTCCGGCAGGTCCAGCGAGCCGTCTTCTAAAATATCCACCTCGATGCCTTTTAGAATCCTGAACCCTTTAAAGGTCTCGTTTAAACGGTCGATCTCCTCGATTTGTTCAGCCAGTCGTTGAGCGTCCAGACCTTTGGCCATGGCGACCTTTTTCGAATGATCGGTGATCGCCAGATAGTCATAACCCCGATCTTGAGCCGCACGCGCCATATCCTCAAGGGAACTTTTGCCGTCTGTTGCAGAGGTATGGCTGTGCAGATCCCCGCGCAGATCTTTTTGTTCAATCAGGCTCGGCAGCTTATCCTTTCGCGCCGCTTCAATTTCCCCCTGGTGCTCTCGTAATTCCGGCGCGATAAACACCAGTCCCACCTGATCATACACCTCTTCCTCCGTTTTTCCGGCTATCCGGTCATCTCCTTTAAACACACCATATTCGTTGATTTTCAGCTTTTTCCTGACGCCGATCTTGCGAACAGCGATATTGTGCGCCTTGGAACCGGTAAAATAGTGAAGAGCCGCACCGTAACAGACTTCGGGCACGACCCGCAGATCCACGTGCAGACCGGATCGGAGCACAATAGTGGACCGCGTTTTTCCTTTGGATATCACCTTTCGTACATCCTCGTATTTCACAAAGCGGTCCATGGCCGCCGAACCTTTTTTACAGCTCACCAGTATGTCCAGGTCGCCCACGGTTTCCTTGCGGCGCCGGAAACTGCCGGCAATCGTTATTTTTTTTATATTTTTAGATTTTTTAAGGTATGTGACAAAGTGGTCTGCCAGTTGTTCCGCTTCAAAGAGCTTGAAGCGTCGGTCTTCGCCGGTTTGTTTTTGCAGTTCTTCTCTGATGCTTTGTTCGGTTTTTTTACCAAAACCTTCAAGTTCTCGAATTTTCCCCTTTTCAGCCGCCTCTTTGAGCGATTCTAAATCGCGGATATCCAGCTTTTGGTAGAGGGCTTTTACCCGTTTCGGTCCGAGATTCTGTATTTTCATGAGCTCGCCCAGGTCCAGCGGAATCTGTTTCTCAAGCTCTTCCAGCTGGGTAAGCGTGCCGGTTTCCACAATCTCTTTAATCTTGCCGGCAAGATCCTTGCCGATGCCCGCCAACTCTGTCAAGTTTTCGATATCATCAGTCATTTCAGATACATTTTGGCCAAGACTGGAAACCGTACGGGCACCATTGCGGTATGCCCGCACCCTGAAAACATTCGCTCCCCGTATTTCCAGCAGGTCGGCTACTTGGTTGAAAATTTTCGCGACATCAGTGTTTTGCACAGGCATAGGGTGATTTCTCCTGTTCAGATATGATCTGGATACCGGGTAGATGTCCCCATTTCTTTAGGTCTTTTTTGCATCTGAGCCAGGTTCACAGGTGTCGGGTACCGAGAAACTGCCGCCGAGGCGGAGCGGAAAAGGCTGATCGAACCTGCCGCACCGGCAGCGCTCACAGGATACAGAATCATTTTCTGCAACACCTATGCCATTGCAGATATAACCCTTCGGGAAAGCACCCCTTCGTTGGGGTCCGAGCAGAGACTGGTATTTAACTTGCATGAACAGGGATGTAACGGCTGTCGCAATTGAAGAAGCTGCCGCGTTGATCATAAATCCGGTGATCGGGAAGGAAGAGAACATGGTGTGATTTTGAGTAGTTACATAAAGATTTGGAAATGGTGGTTCACGGGGTTAATGATTTGTCGGCAACTCCGCAACTACTGTCCTGTGCCAGTTGCACCACCAATTGCATCAGCCCGGTTGTGGAAATCCTTGGCAGAAGAATCGGTATAAAAAAAGCGGCCATGACCACCATTCATGCCTACACCTCGAGTCAATCCATTGTCGACGGACCGAAGAACAAGTGGAGCAGGGGCAGGGCCGCGGCGATCAATTTCGTGCCGACGACGACCGGAGCGGCCAAAGCGACCACAAAAGTACTTCCGCAATTTAGCGGGAAATTTGACGGCGTCGCGATCAGGGGGCCGGTTGCCGTGGGATCTATTACCGATCTCGTGTTCGTCACAGAACGAGAGGTTACCGCCGAAGAGGTCAACTCGATCTTTGAGCAGGAAGCCGAGAGCGATCGATATCGCGGAGTCTTGGGAGTCACCGAAGATCCGTTGGTCTCGTCGGATATCATAAAAGATCCCCGTGCCTCCATCGTGGATCTGAATATGACTCAGGTGATTGATGGTGATCTGCTCAAGGTGATGAGTTGGTATGACAACGAGTGGGGATATGCCAGTCAGATGGTCAGACAGGCGGCAAAAATGATAGCGAAACCATGACGTATGGCGGGCAGTGGGGAGGCGTCCGTCCGGCAGGAACCGCTCTATCGGTTTCTGTGCTGCTGCTCAAGCACCCAGGAGAGAGAGGTGGCAATGGTCGGTTTTGTGGACCAGAACCATGCCAGAACCGATTGATTTGTCGAGATAGAGGGGAAGGACCCAGAGAGCACGAACTATTCAGCACCAGGAGGTAATCATGCTACGCAGTGTAAAAGAGATTTTAAATTATGTATTACAGGCAGAAGACGGGGAAATCGGCCGGAGCAAGGATTTCCTCTTTGATGATCGTTTTTGGGCTATTCGCTACATGGTGGCGGATACCAGGAAATGGCTGCCGGGACGGAAAGTTCTGGTTTCCCCGATTGCGCTCGGCTACCCTGACTGGATCCAGAAAACGTTTCCGGTCCGGTTGACCAAAAATCAGATAAAAGAAGCACCGGGCCTTGCAGAAGACGAGCCGGTCAGCAGACAATACGAGATCAAATGGATGAACTATTACGATTGGCCCTATTATTGGAGCGGAATTCATCCATGGGGAGTTACGGCATATCCCGGGATGCTGTACGATCGAAACGTTTCAGAAGAATTGATCAGCAAAACGGATTCTGGAGATCCCCATCTCCGTTCAGCCGACGAAGTGATGGGCTACCATATCCAGGCGACAGATGACCTCATGGGCCATGTGGAAGATTTTCTTGTGGATGATGAGACCTGGATCATCAGGTATCTGGTGATTGATACCCGCAATTGGTTGCCGGGCAAGAAGGTGTTGATGGCGCCGGTTTGGACGGAGACAATAGATTGGGTCAGGAGAATAGTGGCGGTGCCCATGAGCAGGGAGCAGGTCAAAGAGAGCCCCGAATATGATCCTTCCGCGCTGGTGGACCGGGAGTATGAGAAACGATTGTATGACTATTACGATCGTCCGAAATACTGGGAGTAAGACAATTTCCTGAAGCTGCGCTGAATGCCTGGCCGAACTCCGCAACCGGATTTGTTCGCCAGGCATTGTTGCACGGTCGTGATCATCTGGTGACCCGATAGCAGGAATTCCCGGCGCAATCCTCAACATGGGCAGGGGAGGGCTTTAACAGGTTAAGGCAGTATTTTCCTCCAACCCACTCCTTCCTGTTCATCACATACGCGGCGACCATAGTGTTTCCGTTGTCATATGCCAAGCCATGGCAAACTCGTAATTCGTGCGCCTGAATCAGGTAGCTTTTCTCCGGCGCCGCAAACTATCCGTCCACCAGCAAACGCCGCGGACATGCCTCATAGCGTCCGGTAAGGAAAGCTCAGTTAGCAACTGTCCGAAAGAAGAGGACAGCGTCCGCTTTTGCAGGATCTTTCTGATCGGTGACCAAAACAATAGCAGCAGGGATTTTCACCGTCGTCCGGCTGACAATCGGCACTGGAGTGAACCGTAAGAGCGGCCGAGTTGTTCTTTGCTGCCTCGGCAGCAACAAGCCGATGGCCATCACCAGCATGCCGCCGACCAGTCCATAAAGGCTGTCGTCTCCCGTGCCATAGGCCCGGCTCGTGGAGCAGGTCGTCGAGGCTGATATACGCCATAATGCCTGCCCCCCCCCGGTATAAAGCCCCCATGGTTTCCGGCGGGATCACGCCGCTGTCGCCTCTAAACAGAAACAGGATGGCGGCCTGACCGGGGCTTCCGGCGACCACGGTGCCGGCCAGTTTGAGAGTGATAGGGGTGTTGCGGCCGGCGGCGGCGACATCGGCGCTGCGCACGGCGTAGCCGTCTTTGAGAGAAGAGTCGATGGTCGGGCAGTTTGCCGCCGCGCGGACCGGCTCGGCCGTGACCGCGCCGAGGGCGGCACGCAGCGGAACCTGCTCGGAGGGGAGCGGGGTGAGGCTGCCGACGACGGCTTGTGCCTCGCTGAACGAGATCAGCTGCTTGCAGTATGCTTTCACCGGGCGCTCCGCAATGGTGAGTGATTGCCGGTCGGCTGTGAGCCGGCGCTGATCGGAAGAGAAGCAGCATACCTCGCCGGCCACCTTCCTTCAAGCGGGCAGTCGGGTGGTGTGTTGTTTATGCCCACCGCCAGTAACCACTGCTTGAAAGCGAAAGGCCGTCCGTCCGGCGACCTTCTCTGAGGAATTGCCAAAAAGCATTTCTACCATGCGCTTTGTGGAGGTGCGGGCAAAGCTTGAATTAAGGGTTGCTAAAAACAATGCAGAATCAAAACAAAATAAGCCATGGCTAATAAAATGTGTTGACATTAAGTTGCGCCGCCGGTAAGTTCGCTGAAAATTAGTTAGTCCTAAAAACAAACGGGAGGTGTCTTATGATGATGAAGATGATGAACGAGATGAAGAAGATGACCATCGTCGCCGCAATGCTTTTCGCCAGCGCCGGGGTGGCGGGTGCCCACACGCCGCTCTGCTCGTGCTTCGACAACGGCGATAACACCATTACCTGCGAAGGTGGTTATTCCGACGGCTCGTCAGCTTCCGGAGTGGCCGTGCGGGTGGAGCGTGGCGACGGCACGGTGCTGCAGGAAGGGGCCATGGACGGTAATTCTGAGTTCACCTTCGACCGCCCGGAAGGTGAATTCAGAGTGGTCTTCGACGGCGGCGAGGGCCACAGCGTCGTCGTCCCGGGCAAGGATATCTTTTAGTAACATGCAGTGGAAATTGTTGACAGTATACTCACCAAGGAGGAATTAGACATGAAAAAACAGATTGTTGCCGCCGTTGCCGGGGCCGTCCTGCTGGGGGCGGCGGCTACCGCGTCGGCCCATTTCCAGATGATTTACACGCCGGATTCGGCGCTGAACAAGGGTGGCGATATTCCGCTCAAGTTGGTTTTCACTCACCCGTTCGATGCCGGGCACACCATGGATATGGGTGAGCCGGAGCAGTTCTTCGTGGTTCGCAGCCGCGGCGAGAACGAGCCGCAGCGTACCGACCTGCTCGGTACGCTGGCGCCGATCAGCTGGCAGAGCCTGACCAACAGCGGCGCAGCGTTCGAGACCAGTTATCAGGCCCGGGGCGGCGATCACATCTTCTGCCTGGTGCCGGTGCCCTATTTCGAGGCCGAGGAGGATTCTTACATCCAGCAGACCACCAAGATGATCGTCAACGTCGGCGGTGAACCGGGTGCCTGGAGCGAACCGGTGGGCTTGCCGGTGGAGATCGTGCCGCTGGCCAAACCATATGACCGCTGGACCGGCAATGTCTTTCAGGGGCGAGTTCTGTTTAACGGCAAGCCGGTACCCTATGCCGAGATCGAGATCGAGTACCTGAACCACGAGCCGCTGCTGGAGCAGAACGCGTTTGCCAAGGAAGGGGCGGTCGAGGCGCCGCAGGGCGCCTTCGTACTGCAGACGATTTTTGCCGATGAGAATGGGGTGTTCACCTACGGCATCCCGCGTGCGGGCTGGTGGGGGTTTGCGGCGCTCGGATTGGACCCGGACTATAGCTACGAGGGCAAGGAGTGCTCCCGTGACGCGGTGATCTGGATCCAGGCCCGGGATATGAAGTGACGCAGGATTAAGAGCGTCGAGTGGAGTACGGGGCCGGCCGGGCAAGTTGGATCAATCGGCCGGCCCCGATTCATTATTTGTCCAGCCGTTTCAAGCGGTATCAGAGTAAAAAAGGCAACGCCAGATGGATATATCGCGCCAATGGATCGGCCGCACGGATGGCTGCCCCGGAGCAACTGCCAAGGGCGGTGCCGGCGAGAGCTTCTCGCCGTTATCGGGGCTCGAGTCGTTGCCTCCGGACGGTGGCGGGCAGGCTTCATCGGCCGAAACCGTCATCATGGTCAGCGGGTTGTGCCACCGTTACGGCAGCAAGACGGTATATGAGGATCTCAATTTTTCTGTCGAAAAGGGCGCCGTCTGTGGCCTGCTCGGCAAAAACGGCCAGGGCAAGTCGACGCTGGTCAATATCCTGATGGGCTTTCTCAAGCCGGTGCGGGGCGTCTGCCGGGTGCTCGGCGAGGACTCGCACTGCTTGTCTCCGCAGAACAGGGGGCGTATCGGCCTGCTTCACGAGGGACACCTGGCCTATGACTTCCTGACTATCGAGCAGAGCGAAAAATTTTACGGAGCCTTTTATCCTCAGTGGCGAACGGACTGTTTTTACGATCTGGTGGACCGCATGAAGGTCCCCCGTTCAACGCGACTCAACCGGTTGAGCTGTGGACAACGCTCCCAGGTAGTGCTTGGGCTGATCATGGCACAGGACCCTGATTTGCTCATCCTTGACGATTTTTCCCTGGGCCTTGACGCCGGCTACCGGCGGCTTTTCCTGGAGGTCCTTCATGATTTCACGAAACACGGCGACAAGACGGTTTTCGTCACCAGTCACATAGTCCAGGATCTGGAAAACCTGGTGGGCCAGATCATTTTCATCGACCAGGGCCGGATCTGGAAGACCCGGCCGGCCGCTTTCCTCGACTCTTTCAACCGTTATCAGTGCATCGAGCTTGGCGGGAAGCAGCCAGTGTGCGACGCGGTGGTGCGCGGTGTCGAGCGCCGCAGCGGTAAGACCTTTCTCTACTCCTTCTCCGGAATCGATGAAATTCTGGTGCGGTTGGAGGAGCAGGGGTGCGGTCCGGTCAAGCTGCAGCGACAGCCGATGACGCTGGAAGACGGCTTTGTCGGTCTGCTCGGTCACTATTGATATTGATAAATCTGGGGAGCCAAAGATCATGAACGTCATCACCGGAACATATGCCCCAGCCGATGCTGCACCTGCGGTCAAGCCGGCCGCGCCGGCTCTGATCAGGCCGCTGCTGGTCAGGGAGTGGCTGAAGACCTGGCGGTACTTTTGCGGCGTCCTGGCCGTCAATCTGGCCGGCTGGCTGTTTTTCTGGCTGGAGCTCCGCCGGCAGTTGCGGCTGGAACACGCTGAGATGGTTTGGTATCGCGGCGCCCACCTGGGGTCCGTCTTTTTCGAAGACCTGCGATACCTGCCGCTGCTGGCCGGCATCGTCATCGCCGCGGCCCAGGTCGTACCTGAATTGGGCGGTCGACGGCTCAGGCTCATGTTGCATCTGCCGCACCATCGCGACCTGCTGCTCGGCTGCTGGATTGGTATCGGGTCGCTGCTCTATCTGGGTGTGGCCTTGATCGACCTGGCGCTGGTACTGCTGGTGATGCGGCTGCACTTTCCCGCCGAATTTCTCCTGCCGTCGATGCTGACCCTGACTCCCTGGCTGCTGGCCGGTTGGTTCGGTTACGCCGGTGTGCTGGCGGTGCTGCTCGAACCGGCTTTGGGCCGGCGGCTGTTTGTACTGGTTGCTTGTCTCTTGGCCCTGCCTCTGTATTTCCAAGGCTCCGGTTACGGCTGGCTGGCCCCGGCGCTGCCATGGTTACCGCTGCCGGTGGCGGGCCTGTTACTTGGTGTGTTTGCCGCCTGCCACCGCTACCGGGAAAGGGGAGACGGATGATGAATCGATGCTCCCGCCGCGGCCTTGTCGCCACCGTTGCGGCGCTGCTCTGCTGGGCGCTGCCGTCCCTCTACGACATGGCCTTCGAGAGCCGGCTCGGCGATCCGCTGGTGCTCTACAGCCCGATACGCGAAGCATTCGTCTACCGCATCGATCTCGGCAGCCACCGGCCCCGTTATCTGGACGAAAGCGGTTCCGCCTACGACCGGGTTGAGTGGGAACGGTTGCTGCCCTTCATATACTACAAAACCCTGGAGAAACAGAATCTTCTGCCGCTGCAGCTGGCCGGCCGAAGCTTCTTTGCCGACGACATCGAGGCGGGACGACAGGCCCTGGAGATCAAGGCGCGTCATCTGCCCGGCCGGCAGCAGCGCATCAGCCTCTACCCATTGTTCAACAACGATCCGGCGGTGGTAACCATGCCTTTTCCAGAGGAGGTGTTCCGCATCACCGAGCGGGCCATGGAGTTCGTCGGGGCCGATCACAACCGGGTTCTGCTCGGCCTGAGTTCCGCCTTCACCGATTCGCTTCGCGAACACGGCTTTGTCTTTCCAGCCACGGTCATCGGCGGCAAAACCACCAACCTGAAGCCTTTTGACGAAGGTTATTTCATCCGCGATTCTGCCGGCGCCATCTTCCATGTCCGCCGCGTATTGAACCGGCCGGAGGTGATACCGACCGGTATCGACCCGCAACTCGACATCATCGACATCGTTGTTGCCGAACACTCGCGGCGTGCTTTCTACGGTGCCATCGTCACCCGGGACGGCCGGGTGCTGCTCATCACGTACGACGACTACCGGCTCGTGGAACTTCCGGCGCCCGGCTACGATCCGGCGGCTATGGACCTGAAGCTGCTGTTCGATCCGCTGGCCGTCACTGTGGTGAGCACCGGAACCAAGACGATTACCGCCACGGCAGCGGACCACGACGGCCGGGTGCTGCGGAAGCTGACCCTGAATCGGGACGAGTTCGAGCGGCCAGGTTGGCGGCAGCAGCTCAAAGCACTGCTCTTTCCGGTGCAGATAACGACTGAGAGCCGTTATTCAGGCCAGGTCGATCCACGTCTGCGTTGGGACGGATCCTGGTCGGCTGTCGGCATCGCCTCGGCCATCACCCTTTTGTTGCTGCTGCGGTGGCGTGGCGGTCGGCGCAACGGTTTTTGGTTCGATACGGGGCTGGTGCTCTGCACCGGCACCGTCGGCCTGCTGGCTGTAATGGTGATCGAGGAAGGGTGATGAAATGAGCGGACAGCGAAAATGTGGTTGGTCAACCGGGAAGAATGGCCTCAACTAGAATTAGCTAAAACTAAAAATTTACTTGTAACCTAAGATCAGTCCGAGTAAACTGCCCGAAGTTAGGATGTACTAACTATAGTCGTCATGCATGGTGTGCTTGCCGACGCTCAACCAGTTGACCGACTATCAACCTTCTGTGTCGAGATGAGCAAGAATATGAATTACTGGGATTTATTTTTGACGGGAGCAATCATAATCGGTGCGGTTTGGTTTCTCTATCGCACCTTTGTCGTGAAAAAAGGGTGTACGTGCGGGACATCGTGCTGTTCCGGGGCAAACAGCACTTCAATGAAGGAGGCGAAGCACAGCGAAGAGCAGGTTGTCACCGACGAACAGGATGAGAAGTCCTGACCATTATTAAGACCGTAAGTCTTTTTTTGCGTGGGCAAACGGCTCATGCACAGGGGGCTGCCGGAACAGCGCTATATAGCTGCAGCAAGCATGATGTTCCTGCCGACCCCCAGGCAGGGCGTCGTTTTTCGAACAACATCGCATTGATGCTCCGTCCTTCGCGTCGCCTGCGGATGCGCAGGGGCCGGGGAAGGAACTTGTGGGGTTGTGAAAAATTTGGTTGATCTTTTTCAGGGTCGGCGTACATTATAGGATACGTGAAAAATCATTCGGGGGAAACGATGTCGGAGACCAACCTCACTGCCAGTCAGGAAGATTATCTCGAGGCCATCTATCAGATTTCGGTCGTGAAAATGGCTGCCCGGGCCAAAGATATCGCGACCTTTCTCAACGTCCGGGCCTCCTCGGTAACAGGAGCGCTGCGCAGCCTCGGCGCGCTCGGCCTGATCAACTATTCGCCCTACGACCTGATTACGTTGACTGACGAGGGGCGGGTCGTTGCCGAGGATATCGTTCATCGCCATAACGCATTGAAGCGGTTCATGACCGAGGTGCTCGGCGTTGATCCCGGTGAAGCGGACGAGGTGGCCTGCCGCATGGAACACTCGGTTCCCAAGGACATCGTCGAGCGTTTTGTGAAATACGCCCAATATGTGGAGCAGTGCCCGAAAGGCGGCATTACCTGGGATCCTCGTTCCGGCTATTATTGCCGCGACAGCGGCCATAGCAGCTGCGACCGCTGCCGGGCCCCCGGCGCGGCCGCCGGCAAGCCGACGAAACACAACTGACAAAACCCGCGGCCAGGGCCCGTTGTCCGGTCCTGTTCCTATCCTTTCTCCGTCCTGAAATCGGGCAGCCGGACTATCGCCGGAGCCTTGTCGCTCCAGGTCTTGTACAGCCCGGTCGCCAGAGCCAGCGCTACCACCAGCCCGTAGAAGCACCCCATCATCTGAATTCCCGACAGGCCGAGCGCAGTGCCGCCGGTATAGATTCCCGAGGCGACGACAAAGCCGAGCAGCGTCGGAAAAACGATGGAAAACAGCATCCACTTGTAGGAGCCGGTCTGCACCTTGATCATGATGGTCGTGGCCAGGCAGGGCGGATAGAGGGCGAAAAACACCATGATCGCCAGGGCGTGCAGCGGAGTGAAGCCGCCGTCCTTGGTCTCGGCGGCCACCCGCTCCTCGAGGCTTTTATTCTCCTCGGCACCTTCCTGGTACAAAACGCCGATGGTGGCCACACTCGATTCCCGTGCCGCGAACGAGGAGAGGATGGCCACGTTGACCTTCCAGTTGAATCCGGCCCACTGGGTCAGCGGCTCCATCCCCTTGCCGATCATGCCGAGGAAGCTGCTGACGATCTGTTCCTCCTTGATCTGGCGGCGCAGCGTCTTGCGTTGCGAGTCGAGACGGCGCAGTGCCGTGGACACCGTTTTGGCATCCTGGTCGGCAGGCTTGAGGTAGTAAAACAAATCCGGGGCGGCCGCCTGGAATTTCACGTCGACCCCGGCGGCGCCGCTGCCGGCGTTGAGACGGGCGGTGCGATAGTCGGTGTAGAGGTTGGCCAGCTCGAGCAGGGCGCCATCGTCGGCGAATCGCTCGCCGTGGGGGGTGGCGGCGATTTTGGCCCGGAAGGCAGCGGTCGCCGCGTCCATTTCATTGTGGAAATACTGCTGCCGCTCATCGCTGAGCCCGGGAAACTGCAGCAGGGTAAAGACGCAAACGGAGACGGCGATGACAATGGTCCCCACCTTCTTGATATACTGCCAGGTCCGTTCGATGGCCCGCTGGCCGACGCCGAACAGGGTCGGCAGGTGGTATCTCGGCAGTTCCATCACGAACGGCGCGGTTTCCATGGATTTCAATACGGTGGCGGTGAGCAGGCGGGCGACGAGCAGGGCGAAAAAGATGGTAATGGTCGACAGGAAGAGCATGGCCCAGGACTTGTACGGGGCGAAAAACACGTTGACCAGCAGCGTGTAGAACGGAATCTTGGCCAGGCAGTTCATGTAGGGCACGGTGAGAATGGTCGCCATACGCGACTGCTCGTCGGGGATGCCCTTGGTGGACATGACCCCGGGTACGGCACAGCCGCCGGCGAACACGCCGCCGAGGATATAGGGCAGCGTCGACTGGCCGTGCAGCCCGAAGGCATGGAAGAGCTTGTCGATGATAAAGGCGATGCGCGCCATGTAGCCGGAGTCCTCGAGGATGGCGATCAGCGAGAAGAGGATGAGGAAGATCGGGATGTAGTTGAGCAGGGCGTTGGCCGAGTCCACAATCCACAGCCCCATGGAGCGGATATACGGATCGTCGAGCATGCCGGCGGCCGGCAGCAGGTCGCTGATCAGGGCCCGGAAGGATGCCAGAATCGGCCACCAGTACTGGGTCAAATCGTAGCCCTTGACAATGCTCAGCTGGTAGATGATGAACACCGTGGCGACCAGGATAACCGGAGCGGCGAAACGGTTGAGCACTACCCGGTCGACCAGGTCAGACAACGATGCCCGATTTTTTCTCGTCTCGGTGACGCAAAAATCGACGATATCCGCGGCCAGTCGCGATCGGCAGCCGACCATGTAATCGGCGGTGCTCAGGCCGTGTTGCTCGAAAAACGAGTCCCGCAACCGCTCAGCCTGCTGCAGTTCAACGCTGCCGTCGCCCAGGTGCCTGGCCACCTGGCGCAGGATCTCTTCGTCCCCTTCGATTAACTTGACCGCCAGCCAGCGGACGGGATAGTGGGCGGCCAGGTTGGTCTGATCGATGGTGCGCAGCATCTCTTCAAGGGCCGGCTCGAGCAGTTCGTAGCCGGGTTGCAGAGATTTTCCTTCCCGGCGCGCTGCCGCCGCCCCGATGGCCTCGCGTAGATTCTGCTTGCCGTCGCGCCGCCGGCCGACCGTTGGTATCACGTCCACGCCGAGGCGATGCTGGAGGCGGTCGGTGTCGATTTTCAGGCCGCTCCTGCCGGCCACGTCCATCATGTTCAGCACCAGTACCAGCGGGATCTCCAGCTCGAGCAGCTGCAGGGTAAAGCAGAGGCTGCGCTGCAGCGACGAGGCGTCGACCACGTTGGCCAACACGTCCGGCTTGTCGTCGAGCAGAAAGGTGCGGCTCACCCGTTCTTCGAGAGAAAAGGAGCTGAGGCTGTAGGTGCCGGGCAGATCAACCACCTCCACCCGGGTGTCACCATAACGGTAGGAGCCGTATTTCTTGTCGACGGTGACGCCGGGATAATTGGCGATGTGCTGGTTGGCCCCGGTCAGCATATTGAAGATCGTCGACTTGCCGGCGTTCTGCTGGCCGGCGAGACCGACCAGCAGTGCTTTGGCGGCGGTGGCGGGTGTTGAGTTCATGGCTGGTGCTCCACGTTTTGTTCTGTTTCTGCTTCATCCACCTCGATCAGCGCCGCTTCGCTGGCTCGCAGGACGACGCAGCAATTGCCGATCCGGCAATGTATCGGGTCTCCCAACGGCGCCCTGCGGATCACGTTAATCTCGGTCTGCGGCAAAAAGCCGAGATCGAGCAGCCGTTGGCGAATCGATCTGGTTCCGTGGTGACACCGGACCCGGGCCCGGCGGCCGCTCCGTATATCTTTGAGCATGCAGGGCTGTTGTCCCCCGCGAAATCGTTGACGCGCCATGGCGACCTCCTTTTTTAGGAATGGCTAAAAACAATTCTGTTTAGCGTGTTTTCCCGCTTCGGTCAATCGGAAAATTAATATGACCTAAAAAAAGAAATATTTTAAAATAAAATAAGGACTCGCTAAAAATATCTATTGATAGAAAAATGAGGGGGCGGTACCTTCGACGAAATTTAGATCGGCCTAAATCATACTCGGGAGGTGTCTTCAGCTTCGACCCGCCTGAAGGAGATTTCAACGTGGTCTTTGCCGGCGGCCATGACCGAAGAGAGATGACGAGCATGAGCGAACAACGACTGAGTGCCAGCCTTGAGGACTACCTCAAAGCCATCCTGCTGAGCAGCCGCGAGCACGGCGCCGTGCGCCCGCGCGACATCGTTGAGCGGCTGCGAGTCTCCGGTCCGTCGGTGACCGAGGCGCTGCAGAACCTGCGCAACCGGGGGCTGGTCAACTACCTGCCGTACGAGGCGGTGTCGCTGACCGGTGAGGGACAGCGTTATGCCGACCAGGTGCTGCATCGGCACCGGTTGCTGCGCCGCTTTCTGCGCGAGGTGCTGCTCCTTGACGCCGCGGTCGCCGATACCGGGGCCTGCCTGATGGAGCACGTGGTCTCGCCGCCGATCATCGAGCGGATGCTCGACTATGCCGCCTTTCTGGAGCAGTGCGGGGATGACGAATGGTCCGGCGGTTTTAGCCGCTATCTGGAAGAGCACGGCCGGGACGACGATGACAGCGCAACCGGTTGCTCCTGAGCGTCGGCCGGCGGCGGTCCGGCGGTGGAGCGGATGGCCGGCGATCCGCATGGCCAGTCGCATCGGTGTGCCTATGGTCTCTGCCGGCTCACCTACATGGCCCAAGCCGCTGGAGCAGGAGCAGGCCAGGAAATAAAATGGCGGCATCGGCGCGCAACAGCAGCAGTGGTTGACCGATCAGCTGGAAGCAGCGACCGGGGGTCACCAGAATGTCATCGTCTTTTCGCACATGCCGCTCGTCCCGCTGAACCAGAACACCCTCTGGAACTACGAGGATATCCTGGCGCTGCTGGAACGATACGATTGTGTGAAGGCATATTTCTGTGGGCATTATCATGGCGGTCATTATGAACGGCAAGGCGGGGTGCATCACGTTATCCTCAAGGCCATGCTCGATACCCCGGACGATGGGGCGTTCGCCATTGTTGAATTGGCGGAAAACGAAATCTCAATCCACGGTTATGGCAGGGAGGTCAGCAGGATCCTGGAGTACTGATGCAGAAGGCCTTCGCGGCATCTGCCGTCATCCCGGGATCACCATGATGCCCGGGTCCCCGTGCTTTGCCTGAGACAGCCGGACAGGAAAAGAAGATCACACCGAACCGTCGGTTACACCGCGGTCTTTAGCAACCGATACCAGCCGGCTGGCCGAGAACGGCGCAGCCTTAAACCACCCCCCGATTCTGATCGTCTGATTCACGGCGCTAACATCTTGTTTTGATATTTTTTCCGGTTGCCGGTTGGCGGTTGCCGGTTGGCGGAGGGCGAAATAACGACTGAAAATTAGCCTTAACTAAATATATACTTGACTCCTAAAAACCGGGACGCTATTATGGCGGCAAGTTAGATACAGCTAACAAAAAGGCCGGCCAGCCGCTTTCCCTGCAGGTGTAAGCCGGCGAAACGGCCGGTGGACTCACGTCCCTGCTGGGCGACGAGTTCTGATCGGCCGGGTCCCGGGCAGACTGTCTTTATAGAGGGGATGCCTTGGTGGAGGAGGAATTATGAAAAAAAAGATCAGTACGACCGATGTCGCCGCACCAGAAAGCAGCGGAGGAGCCAGGCGGCGCACTATCTGGCAGACGGTTACCAATTACCATTGTTCCATTGTCGGTATCTGCCTGCGGCGTCGGGACATGCGTGCGTTGGCGCGCAGGAAATTGTTCTCCGGCTGCCGGGACGGTTATTCCGACTATCGAATGCATTCCTACCTGGTCACGACCATGGCGACCCGCAGCGAGCAGTCACGGGCGCTGGCCAAAATGCTTGACGCCAAGTATCGCCTGGCCGTCAAGCGCTATGCGGAGGCAACCGACGAGACGGAGATCGAGGTCCTGTGGCGGGAAGATCTCGCAGCCGGCAGGATTGCCGGAGCCTACTGGGCGATTATGACCCACCCCGCCGCCGGAGCCAAGTTTTTGAGCACTATCTACGGTCACTGCCATCTTCTCGGCTATGATCTCTTTGGGCAATACCGGCGGGATCTCCAGGAGGTCGAGCGTTTGCGGGAACAGGTGAGCGCCCTGGAGGAGGTGGTTGCCGCCGAACGTCTCGAACACCTTGAAGAGCGGGAACACCTGCTGCAGGAAGGTGCTGCTCTCAGGGAGCGGATTCATCTCCAGCAATCCGCTCAACCCGTGCCGCGGGAAACGATTTCCGAAGAGCCGACCGCCGGCGCCGATCGGCAAGACGAACTCAGTGAGCGACTGACACGGTTGCATCGCCGTGAGCGTGAGCTTGTTGCCGAGAACCTGCGCTTGGCAGCCGCCTGCGAGCAGATGGAAGGTGAACTGGACCGGGCTCGAGATAATCTGCAGGCGCAGGAAAAACAGTTGTCGAGAGCGTGTCGTGAAATCGAGGAGCTGCGTGACGAGCTGAAGGCCGTGGAGTTGGCCCTGCTGGCCGGCACCCCCGAAGAATCCTGTACCGAGTGCTCAGAGGCACATACCGGGCAATGTCCGGGGAAGAACCTCTGTGGCAAGACCATCCTCTATGTGGGCGGCCAGCACAAAATGGTTCCTCGATACCGGGAGATGGTGGAAAAATTCGGAGCTCAGTTTATCCACCACGACGGCGGCAGAGAGAGCTCGCGGCGTCTTCTGCCGCAGTTGCTCGGAGGTGCCGACCTGGTCTTCTGCCCGGTTGATTGCGTCAGCCATGATGCCTGCTACTGTGTCAAGAACATGTGCAAGCGGTACCGGAAGCCGTTCGTGATGATGCGCAGTTCGGGCCTCAGTTCTCTCGCCAAGGAACTGAGCAGGGCCGTTCAGTAAACCGTTTTATTACAACATTATGGAGAGAACGCCATGGATTTTCAGGAATACCTGTCGCTGCGCCATGCCGACGGCAACGTCCATATCGACATCGACGGCCGATTTTCCAGTGACAGGGCTCGCCAGCTGAGTCTCTTACTGGCCACGCAATACCCCGGATCGGGCAATATTTTCATTCATACCGACCGGTTGGACGAAATCGAGCCGGAGGCCCCGAACGTATTTGTCAACTGGTTGAATGTGTCCGGTGTCCCGGTTGACCGGGTCTATGCGATGGGCCGGCGGGGGATGGAGATGAGTACCGATTCGCTTCGGGCCATCGTCCCGAAAAAGAAGGGCCATGGGCCGCACGGCTGCGGAAAATGTAAAAACTGCACCTGCGGTACGCAAGCGAAGGCCGATGAGACCGGACATTCAGTTCGGGGAGCTGATAAACAAGAGTTTCATGAGACACACCATCAAGATGGGAGGAAAAATGAACGGTAAAAAATTATGTATCACTCTGGTGGCGGGCCTGGCAGCCATCAACGTAGGAGCTGTATGGGCTCATCAGGAAGACAGGCAACAGCAATTGGATGGGATAGTGGTGACTGCCACCGGCGGCGCCAAAAACACCCTGGATGCCCCTGGTGCGGTCGAGGTGATAACGGCCAGGGAAATCAGGGACCTGAATGCCCTGACAGTGGCCGATGCCCTTGAAACAGCGGTGGGGCTGGCACTTTCCCGTGAGTCAGGACGAGTGGAAGCTCCCAGCATTCGTGGTGCCCGCAGCAAGCATACCCTGCTGTTGCTGGATGGGCGGCGGCTTGCCTTTGGCTTCAACGACCTCATAGACCTGCGCCAGATCCCGGCGGTGATGGTCGAGCGTATCGAAATCGTGCGCGGACCGGCATCGGCCCTGTACGGCAGCGATGCCTTGGGCGGAGTGATAAATATCATCACCAGAAAAGCACCTGAAAAATGGTCCGGCACGGCCACCGGCCAGTACGGGGTGAACCGCAGCGGCGAGGCCGGGGAGTATGTGGGCAGCGGCCTTGTCGGCGGACCGGTGACGGACAATTTCCGTTTTCTGCTTTCCGGGGAGTTGCGGCACAAGGACGGCTGGGATGAATCCGGGAAGCTTCCCGATGACGGATTTGAGGAAAAGCCGGGTTTTCTGGCCGGTCGTGTCGCCTTTGACCTGACAGACAGCCAGACCTTTTCCGCAGGTCTGGAATATATGGACAACACCTTCACCGGGGGGCAGTTTTTCGCGAATCAGGCCAGGGAACGCCGGGCGGACGAGGAGCGCCGGGGCTATTACCTGCAGTACGATGTCCGGCTGCGGGATACGGACCAGCTGCTGGTCCGGGTCAATCGCTCCGAATATGAAAACGAACTTGGTTTTACCCCCTTTGTCGCCTCCGGCGATCGGAATACGGAACAGACCACCACCCAGGCCGAGACCCGGTACAGCGGGCTGATCCTGAACAACCATCTGGTCACCTTCGGCGCGGAATACCGCCAGGACGAGCTGGCAGATCGATTGGCCAAGACTCGCACGGACCAGGAGGTGGACAACATCAGCTTCCTGTTGCAAGATGAGTTCCGTCTTCTTGATCCGCTCTATGTGCTGCTGGGAATACGGTACGACAATCACTCGGCCTTCGGCAGCCAATGGAGTCCCCGGGGCTCCCTGATCTACAGCCTGACCGACCACCTGCGCCTCAAGGGGTCCGTGGGCCAGGGGTTCCGTGCCCCTTCCCTGACCGAACTGTATGTGACATCGCTCCGCAAAAGAGGCAAAGAGGAGTTCAAGGCCAATCGGGATCTGAAGGCTGAGAAATCAACCACCTGGGAGTTGGGTATGGAAGGGGAACAAGGCCGTTTCCGGGGCGGTGTGACCGGGTTTTATACCGAGGTGGAAGACCTGATTGAAACCGTGTTCCAGCGGACCGAAGGAACGGGCCCGAGCCGCAGGGATGTCTTCCAGTACCGGAACATCGCTGAATCCACCATCAAGGGTATCGAGGTCGAGGCCGGGATCCGGCTGCCACGGGGCTTTTCCCTGGACGGCAACCTGACCTGGCAGGAGGTGGAGAACAAGACCGG
>CAYSSK010000073.1:0-19838 GCA_964433645.1 uncultured Desulfofustis sp. | reverse complement strand
ACCGGCTGGCCTTTCGGGAATTGGGGCTGGCCATCGGCCTGCGGGCAATCTCCTTGCTGAAAAAGCATTTCGCCACGGGGGGAGCAACACAGGGGGATGCCGATATCGTCGCCAATCTGATAGAGGCTCTCTCGGTTTATGAAATTATGGGAGCCGAAATTGAGGATTACTGGCGAGCCGCCGAAAATCGCAGGGTGCTGTCGTGGCTCGAGCATCGCCACATCAATATGGTGATGCTGGCGGCCAGGCTGGTACCCGGGGGGATCTTGAAAAAGTGAGACGAAGAAGTGAAACTCCTGCCCAAAAAGGGGCTCGCCACCGGCTTGTACCTGCGGCTCTTTTCCTGCTGCTGGTGACAGCGGCCGGCTGCAGCGAGGAGCAGACGCCGGCGACACCGACGCTGAACTGGTATATCTTCGATGAACCTTCGGGCGCGTTTGTCGATGCCGCCGCGAGCTGTTCGGAAAACTCCGGCGGCAGCTACCGTATCAATCTGGTGCCGTTGCCGACCGATGCCGACCAACAGCGTGAGCAGCTGGTAAGGCGGCTGGCGGCCCGCGACTCTGCCATCGACATTATCGGCATGGATGTTATCTGGACCGCTGAATTTGCCGAAGCCGGCTGGATTTTGCCATGGCCGGAGAAAATGGCCGCCGAGGCAACCAGGGGCACGCTCGACAGCGCCGTCGAGAGCGCGAGCTATGGCGGCCGACTGCAGGCGGTCCCATTTACGACCAACACGCAGCTGCTCTGGTACCGCACCGACCGGGTCGAGTCCCCTCCCGCCACCTGGGCGGAAATGATTACCATCGCCGAATCCTTGGGCGACCAGGGCACCATTGAGGTCCAGGGAGAGCGCTACGAAGGGCTCACGGTCTTTTTCAACTCGCTGCTCTGCTCGGCGGGCGGCGCTATACTCGAAAACCAAGAAGAAGTGGCGCTCGATGAAGATGCCGCCCGCAGAGCGCTGGCCATCATGCAGAGCATCGCCCTCTCTCCGGCGGCCACGGCTTCGCTGGCCACCAACCGCGAGGACCAGTCGCGGTTGGCCTTTGAGGCCGGAGACTCGACCTTTATGGTCAACTATACGTTTGTCTGGCCCAGCGCTCGGGAGAATGCACCGGAAATAGCCGAAAACATGGGCTGGGCCCGCTGGCCGGCGGTGTCCGAGGACCGGCCGAGCCGGGTGACCATCGGCGGCATCAATCTCGGCATCGGTGCCTACAGCCGTCACCGGGATCTCGCCTTCGCAGCCGCCTCCTGCCTGACCTCGGAATCGAATCAGCGGCTGGCGGCGCGCCGGGGCGGACTGCCGCCGACCATTACCGCGCTCTATCACGATCAGGAGGTGCGAAAAACATTTCCCTTCGCGGACGTCCTGCTGCAAACCCTCAAGGACGGCGTACAACGGCCGCAGACCCCGCTCTACAACGACGTTTCCATGGCCATCAGCCACGCCCTGCACCCCCTGCGCGCCATCAAGCCGGAGGAGGACCTCGAGGATCTGCGCCAAAAAATCGAGCGCGCCCTGCACTCGGAGGGACTGCTATGAAAACTTCACGACTCTCGCAGCACCAGCTGGGATGGCTCCTCTGCACACCGGCGCTGGTCGCCATGATCACGGTAACCGCCTATCCCATCCTCTACGCCTGCTATCTCAGTCTCTTTCGCTACGACCTGAGGTTTCCGGACACCCGGTCCTTTATCGGCATCGACAACTATATCTCCGTGCTGGGTTCAGCTGTCTGGTGGGAGGCGCTGCTCAACACCGTTATCATCACCATCATCTCCGTGAGTATGGAACTGCTGCTCGGTATGGTCTTCGCGCTGATCATGCATCGGGCCATTATCGGCCGCCGCCTGGTGCGCTCGGCGGTACTCATCCCCTACGGCATCATCACCGTGGTCGCGGCACTGATCTGGAAATTCGCCTTTATTCCCGGCACCGGCTTCGTGGGCGCCCTGACCGGCATCGATATTGCCTGGTTCAGCCAGCGCTGGAGCGCTTTTGTCGTCATTATTCTCACCGAAATCTGGAAAACCACCCCCTTCATGGCCCTGCTGCTGCTGGCCGGGCTGACCCTGGTCCCCGAAAACCTGCTGCGGGCGGCGCGGGTGGACGGCGCCGGCCCCTGGCAGCGATTTACCTTGATAATGCTGCCGATCATGAAACCGACCATCGTTGTCGCGCTGCTCTTTCGCACCCTGGACGCCTTTCGCATCTTCGATACCGTTTTCGTCCAGACCAGAGGGGCGCAGAACACCGAATCGGTCTCCATCGTCGGCTACCACGCCCTTATTTCCCGGCTCAACCTCGGCCTGGGGTCGGCGGTTTCCATCCTTATCTTTATCTGTGTCCTTTTCATAGCCGCCGGTTACATCAAGGGATTCGGTATTGCCGGGGCCCTCACCGGCCAGGAGGAATCATGAAATACAAAGGCCTGCGAGTCGACCACCTCTGGTGGAGCGCCGGCAGTCTTTTGGCGGTCTGTTACGCGCTGACCCCCATTGCCTGGATCGTCTCCCTGTCGCTCAAGTATCCCGGCGACCTCGGCGACAACCGGTTCTGGCCGCAGCGAATCACCTTCGAACATTACCGCGCTATTTTCGCCGATGCCCAGTTTCCGGCAGCGCTGTGGAACTCACTGGGCATCGCTTTTATCTCGACGCTTCTGGCGGTCACCATCGCCATGTTCGCCGCCTATGGTGTGGTCCGGATAAATTTCAGCGGGCGCCGGCTGTTTCTCGCCCTGGCGCTGGCCATCGCGATGTTTCCGCCGGTATCGATCATCGGGCCGCTCTTCAACATGTGGCGTCTGGTCGGGCTCTATGACACCTGGCCCGGACTGATTTTGCCCTACATCACCCTGACGCTGCCGCTGGCCATCTGGACCCTGGCCGCCTTTTTTCGGGAAATCCCCTGGGATCTTGACAAAGCCGCCCGCGTCGACGGCGCCACCGCCTTTCAGGCCTTCACCAAGGTGATCGTTCCGCTGGTCGCCCCCGGCGTCTTCAGCGCCGCCATCCTGGTCTTCATTTTCGCCTGGAACGATTTTCTCTTCGCCCTCTCCCTGACCTCCACCAATGACGCCAGGACCGTACCGGCGGCAATCGCATTTTTCACCGGCAGCTCCCGATTCGAGCAGCCCACCGGTTCCATCGCCGCGGCGGCGGTGGTGGTTACCATTCCCCTGATCGTCGTCGTTCTCATTTTTCAACGGCGTATCGTCGCAGGGTTGACTGCCGGCGCGGTCAAAGGCTGAAGGCGGCGGTCAAAAAAGAAAAGCACGGATTCAATCTGAAGGTGGACAATGGCGGAAATACAACTGGACAATATCAGCAAACGTTTCGAGGATGGCACCGAAGCGGTCAAGGACGTCTCCCTGACCATCGGCGACGGCGAGTTCTTCATCCTGCTCGGCCCCTCCGGCTGCGGCAAATCGACGCTGCTCAACATCATCGTCGGGCTGGAGACCGCCACCACCGGCGAGGTGCGTGTCGACGGCCGCTCCATCAACGATCTCGACCCCAAGGACCGCAACATGGCCATGGTCTTCCAGAGCTATGCCATCTACCCGCACCTGTCGGTGGGCGACAACCTGGCCTTCCCGTTGAAGCTGGCCGGCATGGACAAACAGGTGATAGAGGAGAGGGTTTCCCGGGCGGCGCATATTCTCGAACTGGGTGATCTGCTGCACCGCATGCCGCGCAGTCTTTCCGGCGGGCAGCGGCAGCGGGTGGCCATGGGCCGGGCCATCGTCCGGCAGCCGGACGCCTTTTTGCTCGACGAGCCCCTCTCCAACCTCGATGCCAAGCTGCGCAACCAGATGCGCGGGGAAATAGCCAGGCTGCACGAGCAACTGAAAACCACCATGGTCTATGTCACTCACGATCAGACCGAGGCCATCACCCTGGGCCAGCGGCTGGCGGTGCTGCGCCGCGGCCGGCTGCAGCAGGTGGGGACGCCTCGGGAGCTTTACAACACCCCGGCCAACCTCTTCGTCGCCGGCTTCATCGGGTTTCCCCCGATGAATTTTTTCCCCGGCAGTGTCGACAAGGGTCGATTACAGCTGTCCGTGCTGGAAAACGGCCTCGATCTCGGCGACGGCGGCGCCGATGTGGAGGACGGTCGACAGGTAGTGGCCGGTCTGCGTCCTGAACACCTGGAAATTGCAGAAGAAGACGATGAGACTGCGTTGGCCGTCGAGGTGACCATGGTTGAATGGCTCGGAGCCGATGCCTACGTCCATTTCACCTGCAAAAAATACGACCGGTCTGGACAAGTAAAAAAACCTGCAGACACGATGGCCGGAGAGGACGGGAACGGCGGGAAAATCAAGGGAATCGTCAAACTCGACCCCTCGCATCGCATCGCCCGCGGCGATGAACTGCATCTGCATGCCGATACCGGCAGGCTGCATCTCTTTGATCCCGAAAGCGGTCGCTGCCTCTTTCAATCATCCCAAGAGCAGTGACGGAACTGTTTGGCCTTGCCCGTCTTCGTCGCCGGCCACGCATTTTTTGCTCAGCCGGAGAAACGTTCGGCCCGGTAGCCGCCGACAATACCTCTCGGCGAGAGCACGACCTGCCACACCTGCATATTCCTGGCCCGAAAGCCGCCGGCCAGCGACAGCAGGTAATAGCGCCACATCCGGTAGAAACGCTCGCTGTAGGTGTGCTTCAGATCATCCCAGGAGGCGGTGAAATTCTCGTACCAGGCCAGCAGCGTTTTGTCATAGTGGGCTCCGATATTGTGCCAGTCCTCCATGATGAACCTCTCTTCCAGAGCACCGCCCAGCTGTTTGATCGAGGGCAGCATGCCGTTGGGAAAGATATATTTGTCGAACCAGCCGTCGCAGGTGCGCACGGAATTGTTCGCAGCGATGGTATGGAGCAGAAAGAGCCCGTTCTGCCGCAGGCACCGTCTGGCAACCTCCATGAAGGTGCGGTAATTCTTGTAGCCGACGTGTTCGAACATGCCCACCGAGACCACCCTATCGAAAAGGCCTTCGACTTCGCGATAGTCCTGCAGCCTGATCTCCACCGGCAGTCCGGCACACCGCTTCTCGGCCAGCTGCGCCTGCTCTTTGGAGATGGTCAGGCCGACGCCGGAGACGCCGTAGTTCTCGGCGGCGTACTTCAGCAGCCCGCCCCAACCGCAGCCGATATCCAGCAGTTTCATGTTCTCTTTGAGCTGCAGCTTGCGGCAGATCATGTCGAGTTTGCTACGCTGGGCCTCTTCGAGGTCCGCACCATCCTCCCAATAGGCGCAGCTGTAGGTCATACGGGAATCGAGCATGCGGGCGAACAGATCGTTGCCGGCATCATAGTGCTTTTCCCCGACCTCGTAAGCTTTGCGACCGTTCTGGCGGTTGAACAGGGCCGATTTGACCAGGTTGGCAACAACCGCCGGCGCGGTACGGACTTTTTTATCGATTTCACCGCGCAGGATTTTGAAAAAGAAGGTATCAAGGGCCTCGCACTCCCACCATCCGTCCATGTAGGCCTCCCCGAGGCCGAGCGATCCTTCGGCGTAAACCCGCTCATACAGATCGTCGTTTTTCAACTCGATGTCCCACGGCCTGTCGCCGTTCACCTCAACATCTGCATCGGCAAGAAGATCCTTTATCTGCTCCTGCGCGGAGTTCTGAATAAATGCTATCATATCGCTCCTCGATCAGTATCTGTTGGTTATAAAAAATCGCCTCGCGCGCCGCCCCTGGCTCGATGACCGGAGAAGGGGCTTCATTTTTTCCGTCGCTGCCAGCCAAGCGGTGACTCCATGTCCCCGTTCCGGCCCTCGTCTCCGGTATGTCCCGGAGAACTCTGGATGACCTGGACGGTGCTGGCCTGGAGCCCTTTTTCTCCGAGTTCGGCGCTATAGGTGACGCCCGCACCCGGTTCCAGACTCTCGAAGTCGGCACCGACGATGCTGTTGCGGTGAAAATAAATCTCCTCCCCGTCCAGCGAGCGGAGGAACCCGTAGCCGTCGTCACCGTAGATTTTGGTGACAAAGCCGCCGACCTCCTGGTCGGGATGGCGTTTTTTCCCGCCCTGCTGTTTGTCCATCTGCTGCCGCAGCCGGCGGTGGGCGATCTTGAAGGTGGTTTTGATCAGGGCCGGCAGATCGCTGTTGTCCTCCTTGCCTCCCGGTGTATTGGTAACCACCAGGTTGTGGCCCGGCGGCAGCCGCATCTCTATCCGCAGGCGGTATTCATTGCCGCTGGTATTGCTTTTCTGGTCAAGCCTGAGGCCCACCCGGCAGCTGATCAGATTGTCGCATACTTTCTCGAGTTTGGCCGCATCGCTGCGAATGATCTCCTCGATCGCCTCGCTTCGGGAGAGGCCTTGATAGGATATATCCAAGGGAACCCGCATAATTCATACCTCCATAAAGAGAATTGTTTCGTATCCCGCACAGATGCATTTTCAATAACTGTGCCAGCCGCTCATTCGGTAGCTACGGGAAGAGCCGGTACGACCCGGCAGTACCTGATAATGGTGCGGCTGCCGGGTCGGGATCGGCAGGGGCCGGGACAATTCGCCGGCCTTCTGCGCAGGTCCGGATAAACGCCGATGGTCCCTGACGTGAGGCACCGTATGTTTACCGGGACCGCTCTGCCCGGAGCGCTCCGGAAGTGAGAATGAACGACAGTCCGGTCAGGCAGGACAAAACGTCCGACGGCGCGCATCCGCCGCTGCAGTTCGCCCAGTTTCAGCGCCGGTGGCAAAAGCGGCTCGTTTCACCCCGGTTTTTCAGCTGGTAAGGTGTTGTGGCTGGAACAGCAAGGGGATGTGCGGAGACAGGGAAGAGTTTGGCCTCGCTGAACAGAGACCAAGAGAGAACGGCTGTCGGTGCTTACCACATGATTGCCGGAAAGGCGGTTGCCGGACGGAAAAGCGTCGGCTGATCGAGCCGGCGAGCCGGTAACGGGTCAGTCGGCAATCTGGCTGTCCGGCAGCGTAAAGCAGAAGCTGGCGCCTTCTCCCGGCGCCGATTCGACCCAGATGCTGCCGCCGTGCCGCTCGACGATCTGCTTGCAGACCGCCAGGCCGATACCGGTCCCGGCATATCTCATAGAGCGCATTGCAATAGCGGAAGGTTTGCTGGGCATCGATATAGGAGATGAGGGCCGGGGTCGAATCGGTCACCAGGCGCAGCAGATTTTCCCGGACCGTGCCGTCGAGTTCGATATTCACGGTGAGCGTTCCTGGTTGAGCGCCCGCGGCTCGTCGGCTGCCATTTCTTCTTTCAGGCCGACCAGCAGCTTGTCCGGGAACTGGAAGAGACCCGGGAGGCCCTTGAACTCTCGAACCGGGAGCTGCAGGAATTCACCTCGGTGGTCTCGCACGATCTCCAGGAACCGCTGCGGGCCATCACCGGATTCATGCAGCTGCTGAGAAGCCGCTACAGCGACCGGCTCGATGAAAAGGGCAGGGACTTTATCGAGCGCTGCGAGAACGCGGGCCGGCGGATGCAGCAGCAGATAGCGGGACTGCTCGCGCTGTCGCGGGTAACCACCGACGGCGCTCCGTTTGTCATGACCGATATCAATACGGTCGTTGCCGAGGTCCTGGAACACTTCCAGCTGCCCGTGCGATTCCCATCGGCCCGGATTACCCGCCAAACGCTGCCTGAATTGCCGGTCGATCAGGTCCAGATCCGCCGGTTGTTCCAGAACCTCATCAGCAATGGCCTCACCTATAACACCAGCGCCGAACCGCGCCTTGAGATCGACTGCAGCCGGCAGGGCGGGGGTATCTGTTTCGGGTGCAAGACAACGGTATCGGCATTGCACCGGAATTCCATTCCAGGATTTTCGTGGTCTTCCAGCGACTGCATTCGGTCCGCGAATACGAGGGGATCGGTCTGGGCCTGGCGCTGTGCAAGAAGATCGTCCGGCGGCACGGCGGCGAGCTGTGGGTGGAATCCCAGCCGCGGCAGGGAGCCTGCTTTTATTTTACGCTGCCCGCGGCGCCGGCGGCCTGAAGGCTCCTGGAAGCAGTTGACCCGGCATGATCGGGAGCATCGGCGCCCCCTTCCACGCCCTGGTGGGCGGCGGGCTCGTGCTGGACAGGGCCCGGCATCCTGCGATGACGGTTGGACGGGAGGTGGTGAGCCGGCTGAAGCTACTCTTCGCAGAGGGTCGTCTTGCAGTCGGGGCAGAGGTGTTCTTCTGTTTTACCGGGGGCGCCTTCACGAAGGTATTCTTCGAAGATATGCCAGTGACCGTCTTCTCCCAGAATCTTCTTGCAGCCAATACACAGGGGCAAAAGACTCTCCAGTTGGGCTATTCTCTTCAGCGCGTGATTGAGATCGTGGAGCAGATCCTCCTTGTCTTGAAGACTTTTTTTTCTCTCGAGCGAGTATCGGATCGATTTGCTCAGCGTGGCGGGAGAGAGGTGGTTTTTCTCCAGGTAATCCTGGGCTCCGTAACGAACGGATTGCAGCGCGGTATCTTCGTTTTGCAGTCCGGTAAGAACGATAACGGCTGTTTCCGGCACCTCGCCAATGATTCTTCGCACCGTCTCCACTCCGGCGGAGTCCGGCAACTGCAAATCGAGCAAGATGACGTCGAAATCAAAATGAGGGAGCAGCTCGAGAGCCCCCTGCAGCGATTCGGCTTCCTGGATGTCCAAGGCTTTCCATTGTTCCTCGGCAAGATATTCTTTGATCAGCAGCCTGTCGGCGGCATTGTCTTCCACGAGCAAAACGGAGATCTGAAACATAGGCGTCTGTCGAAGTCTCATTGTTTGAAGATTTAAAGTTGGACTTTACTTTTATCCGAAGTCTATGCAAAAAGTATACTCAAAAAAAGTACGATTGTTTGAGCAGGGGACGGCTCCGCGTTGTCCTGTCCGGCTGTCGAAGCCTGTAAGCTTACTGTCGCGGGAGGCGGAAGCCGGGTTTTTTGGAGTGACGCTCTGGAGAATAATGTAAATCGGCTGTTTTTAAAGTTCTTTCTGAGATAATCGATTTTTTGACAGCGCGCAGCTGTTCGCCGTTTGTTATTTTATCCGGCTCCCATGACGGGTAGTCACCGCGAACATGAAAATTGTCATAATCGCCGGAAGCGCCGGCCGGTTTCTCTTCGGTTGCCTCCGCTGAGGATACGAAAGATGGATATCACCGAACTCGCCTATTATTTCCGCAACCTTTACAGCAAGCGCAAAAAATTGCACAAGAAAAAACTCTCAACCGATTATCTCATGATCCTGAATCAGTATGAATGGCCCGGAAACGTTCGTGAGCTTTTTCAGGCCGTGGAATACTCACTGGCCGATGGCCAGTACAGCACCATCCTGGAATCGGCGCACCTGCCGGTCAACATACGCCTGGCCGTGACCAAGCAGAAACTGAAGAGAAGAATCCCGGCCGACCAAATGGATCACCATCTAAGTGCTTGACAGGAACGGTAACAGCGTCCAGCGTGTGTATGGGGCTCCCCTGCACGGCGGGCGGCTGCACCACGGGCGGGCCCACCACGGAGCCGTCCCTCGATGTTCGATTGCTCTGCCCCGGAATTCGGCGGCGCGCCGATCCTGTTCCGGGAGCCTGGAGCACAACCTGGAGGAGTTTGCAATGATCAACAGCGAACCGCTGGTTCAACGGGTTCACCAGCTCGTCGCCGACTGGGAAGGGATTGAAGTCGGCCGCATGTTCGGAGGCATCTTTTATCTGCTGCACGGCAATGTGTTTTGCGGTATCCACGAGGATTCGCTGGTCGTGCGCCTGGGAGAGACCGGTGCCCGCCTGGCGCTCGACTTGCCATATGTGCAACCTTGCGATATCACCGGCATACCAATAACCGGCTTGGTGAAAATCCCGTCCCTGGCCCTGCGTTCCGATGGGACGCTCAGCGATTGGCTCAGCCAGGCACACGATTTCGCCAAGACATTGCCGGCCAAGAGATAACCGGTATCATCTCGGGTCTTCAAAGTCGGAGTATTTCCCAGCAAACGAGTTATGGTGACTTCAGGTCAGGAGGTTTCTTTTGACGTCGGACTTATGACGCCGGAATACCGGGGCACGGAAGAACGTTGAGCCGGTGCCGGTCTTTTCGCAGCCCGGCACGGAGATTTTATGACTAATCGTGCACGCGAGTGGTGCGGCGGAAGTAAGACTATGAACGGAGGAGATTTGATTTTTGATAAAAACAACATCGATCGGCTATTTGCGTTGCAGCCGACGATCAAATCCCTGTTACGGGACGCCCCCACCCCCAGGACCGCCCGGCGGTTTTTGATTCCCTATTGGGATGAGTTCAACCGGTATCTGCACCATACGACGACGACCGGCGACAACCTGGAGTGGTCTTTACAGGTGAGTTGCGTTCAGGTTCTGCGACGGATGCTCTCCATCCGCAGTGAGCGTCAGACCCGTTTCCCCCTGGTCAACGATCATTTTGACAGCCTTCTTCCAGGGTGCCGCGAAGTGGTGCTGGTGACGCACTTCGAGCACCCCTATGAGATTACTCCCGAAGCCATGGAAGCCGTGCAGAAGTTTCGGCGGCGGGGCATGTCGGTTTACAATCAGACGGTTTTCACGGTGGAAAACAGCCGCCGCTTCGAGCTCGCGGCCTTGCGCCATCTTCTGCGCCTGATCGGCGTCGATCCGTATTACACGTTCAACACCAAAGGCAAGGAAGAGACCTTTCGCTATCGGGTCCCCATGGCCCGTTTGCAGCAGGAGGTCCGGGAGGAAGCCCGCCTGTCGCCGGGAATGGCACGTACCGACGAGCCGGTCTACAATGTTCCCGGGCTCGGCAAAAATTATCTGCGGGCGGAACAGAACCATCTTTTGCTGACCATCCTCCCGAACGGCTCGCGGGTGTATGAATTTCACCCCTGGGAAAAGTTTGCCTCGAACGTGAAAACGTATATCGATCGGGATGTGCCGATTTTCGATTACTTGCAGGAGCTCTGTCGACGCGGTGAAAACATGGACGAGAGTACCGGACGATTTATTACTATTTTTAGAACGATAGCCCCGGTTCGAGTGACTCATACCATGAAGCAATCCGTATCCGGTTTTTTTATATGAAAATCAGTTCCCCGGGTTGACGCCCCCCGGGCTGACCGGCCCTGCCGGAGGCTGCATCGCGGCGCGGGAAGGAGTCGGCTTGAGTCTGATCAGCTCTTCTTGTGGGCGTGAAAATAGAGCACGGGAATAAGTATCAGCGTCAACACGGTCGCGAAAGTTATGCGAGCATACCGCACGTCCGCTTCCGCGGTTTGAACACGGGCTCTGGCCGAAGCTACTTCCACGTCAGCATTGAAGACGTCAAACTGGGCGGCCACCCCCTCCTGATAGGCGACGTGTGCCATGTCCCTGGCCTTTTGGGCGGAACGCTGATGGGTCGCTGTGGCGAAGTTCGATCACATATCGCTCTTTGTCGGCAGGGCGCGGAAAATCGCCCAGCCGTTTCGGATTTGCCGTCCAGTTTGACGGTAATCACACCGGAGTGGATCCAGCCGGGAGTTGCTGCAACGGTGCGGCGGCCGGGAGGACATTACCTGTGGTATCCTGCTGTTCAGCCCTTTCCGCAAGGGTCATCCCCCACCCCCTTCCTGTTTTTTGTTGTTGTAGCTGAAGAGCGGTTTTAGGTGGCATGATAATTGAAAATTAAGAAAACAGAGACGGTGTGACGGAACCGGAGCAAACGTTTCGGGGCTCGTCCCGGTATTATCGGATCATTATCGCTGCCAAAACTACGTGAGGCGATGAACTGAAAAGGAGAAAAGACGACCGGCAACGAAAAGCCAGCGGCAAAACGTTTCGGCGGGAAAAGAAAGGGGGCTCGATGCAGAGACCGACAGGTCAGCAGGCGGGGATTTTCCGAAAAGAATGATCGGAGTTGCAACACGAAACAACTGCCAGAATATGGAGCCGCCATGGGCAAGCAAGCCGCAGACAGGAAAGAGCGGAATCTGGGTGCAGCTACGGCGGTTTCCCAACTAAACGGAAAAAATTATGAAAAACATACGGAGAGACGAGATAGAATTTTTATTGCAAAAGCCTCAGTGGCCGGCAATTTCAATCTATATGCCGGTGAGCAGAATAGGTGATCAGCAGGATCCGATCCGCTACAAAATGCTTCTCGGGCAGGCGGAGAAACAGCTCATCGCGGCGGGGATGCGGCCGGCCGAAGCTCGAAGTCTTCTCGAACCTGAACACAGATTGGTCGAAGACAAAGGATTCTGGATGAATCTCGGCGTCGATGGTCTTGCCGTCTTCCGCTCCAGGGACCTGGAGCGGCGCTACCCCCTGCCGTTGTCTTTTCAGGAGCTGCTGCAGGTTGGCGACTGGTTTCATATCAAGCCGCTTGTTCCTCTTCTCGATAAACAACGGTATTTTGTTCTGGCTTTGAGCAAGGGGGCGGTTCGGCTGTTTACCGGTCAGCGCCATCGTTTCAGCGAAATCGAGCTGCCGGAAGACACCCCCGCCAGTCTGGACGACGCCCTGCAGTATGATGACCCCGAGAAGCAGCTGCAGTATCATGCCACCACGCCGGCGGGTGGTGCAGGACGGGAAGCGGTGTACCATGGTCATGGAGTGGATGAACAGAAGGAAAATGTCGAGCGCTATCTCCAGGCGGTTGACGCCACTCTGTTCCCTCGCCTTGATGAGCTGAAATGTCCAATCGTCCTGGCCGGCCCTGACGAGCTGCAGGGAGTCTATCGCCGCATTACCAAGGGCAAAGGTATTCTCAAACAGGGAATCAACAGAACCGTGCGGGACATGGCGAAAGAAGATCTGCATGCCGAGTCATGGAGGTTGGTTGCCGAGGAGCTGGCCAGAGAGAAAGAGGACGCGGTGAAAACCTTTCGCAACGGTCTCGGCACCGGTCTGGTGGCCGATGAGATTCAGCCGGTTCTGGCTGCGGCCTGTGAAGGCAGGGTGCAGACATTGTTCGTGGTGAACGATGAACATGTCTGGGGCACCTTTGACCAGGAGAACGTGAAAACCGTTATCAGCGGTTACAACGACAGTTCCTCCGTCGATTTGCTCGACGTGGCGGTCAGGCTGACGCTCGACAAAGGCGGCGAAGTCTTTGTGTGTTCCCGACAAGAGATGCCCACCGACTCGGTACTCTGCGCCCAGTTCCGCTTTTAGATCCGTCCTGCCGGGCGGCACGGACTCAACGCGGAGCGTTGACCCCCCTGGACCGCGACGAAGAGCCT
Organism: uncultured Desulfofustis sp.; assembly: GCA_964433645.1. GTDB lineage: Bacteria > Desulfobacterota > Desulfobulbia > Desulfobulbales > Desulfocapsaceae > Desulfofustis. The sequence goes on along the minus strand of CAYSSK010000073.1, from coordinate 6,653 downwards.
GCCGGAGACCGTTTTGTCGATGAACCACTTTGTAATCAAGGTCATACCTGCGGCCAAAAAAACCATTTCAGCTTTACGGAGGAGTATTTATGGCACAGCAACGCCCACTCGCCAGGCATCCGGGAAGCATCTATCCAGGATCCCCGCGCCTCGGAGACCTGTTCGAGCAATTCCTCGAAGAAATGCATGACTACGACGATTCTTTGGCCGGTTTCGCCAAGAGCGAAATCCCCAAAGTCGATATTCGCGAATCCAAGAAAGCGGTCGTGGTCGAAGCCGAGATTCCGGGAATGACCGGTGAAGGTAAAATCTACCGTTTTGCACTTCCCGGCCCCGAACTCGACAAGAACACCTGGCAAACCTGTCTGGCCAAGCTGGACGAGCTCGACCCGCCTGACTTGATGGTACTTTCCGGCAGTCTCCCGCCCGGGGTTCCGGAAGATCTCTATGGCCGGATCGCCCGCCGGTTTCGCGACCAGCGGACCCGGATTATCCTGGATACCTCCGGCGAGCCTTTCCGGCAGGCCCTGCAGCACCGGCTGTTTCTGATCAAACCGAACCAGCGGGAACTCGAAGATTTCGTCGGCGCTTCTCTGGATGGCGAGGCGGAACAGGAGCGGGCCTGCCGCGACCTCATCAACCGCCACGACCTGCAGGCAATCGCGCTTACCCTCGGCAGCGCCGGAGCAATGCTGGTCACAGCCGAAAGCCAGTTTCGGGTACGTGGTCTGAAAGTCGAACCCCGAAGCCCGATCGGCGCCGGCGACAGCTTCGTCGGGGCGATGGCGCTGGCCCTGGAGTCGGGCAAGCCGTTGCGCCAGGCATTTCTCTATGGGATGGCAGGCGGTACCGCCGCCTTGATAACCCCGGGGTCAGAGCTGTGCCGAAAGGCCGATACCGAGACGTACTACCAAAAACTCATCAAGCAGCACGGCAAGGATGCCTGAGACATTTTTTTTATATGAAAATCATCTCCCCGGGCTGGTTGGTTCTCTCGGAGGCTGCCTCGTGAAGGCCCGGCTGGCCGGAGAATCAGGCCCGAAAGCTTCTCGCCAGGCCATGGATGGCCTGTCTGCCGGCCTCGGAGGCCAGCCGATCAGGCCGCAGCGCAGCAGCCGGAGGGAGGATCAACCAGCCCATCCGACGCGATGACGATTTTCATGCTTTGTTGTGACCACCAGTCGTGGGGATTATGGGCAACCTTGAAAAACAGCATTTCCGTTCGCTCCTGTTCGTCTTGATGGTTCACGGCAAATGGAATTTTTCACGGCAGCCTGTAGCTTCAACAGGTGCGGTGCCTGCTATTGTGCCGTATACCCGCCGTCGATGACCAGTTCGCTGCCGGTCACGAACGCGGACTCGGGAGAGGCCAGATACAAGGCGCCGTAAGCAATATCCAGGGGTTCGCCGACATGGCCGATCGGATGGCGCGCATCCAGCCGTTTACGAAATTCCTCCACTCCTTCCGGAGACTTCTTGGCGAGATCCTCGACCAGAGGGGTCCAGATATAACCGGGGTGAATGGAGTTCACCCTGATATTGTCCGCTGCGTAAAGAAGAGCGTCGGTCTTGGTCATGAGGCGCACCGCCCCTTTCGATGCATGATAGGCCGGAAGATCCGGTGCACTGATAATTCCGTAGATGGATGAGAGATTGATGATGCTCCCGCCGTTGCCCTGCTTCATATAGGGGATGACGTGCTTGGTGCAAAGAAAGACACCGTTTACGTTGACATCGATCAGTTTCTGCCATTCTTCCAGTTCTATTTCATGGGTCGGCTTGTTGGGACCCGATATCCCCGCATTGTTGACAAGGATCCGGATGGTTCCGAAGGTCTCGTTGACCTGAGCCAGAACCTCTTTGACCTCCTTTTCGTTGCTCGTATCCAGATGAAAGAATTCCGCCTGTCCTCCTTTGTCCTTGATCTCCCGGACCAGATCCCGGCCTTCCTCATCCAGTATGTCCGTGACCGCGGTTTTTGCGCCGTGCGCGGCAAAGAGTTCGCACATGGCTTTGCCGATGCCTCTGGCGCCGCCGGTAACAACTGCTTCATATCCTTCCAACCTCTTCATACCATCTCCTTTTTCCATAGTTGATTATCGCATACCAGAGCCGGTCTCCAATAATCGGGCTCGCTCCCTTTTCCTTACCATGCGGCTTGTATATCCCCGCTCGTCGTCGCCTCATTTTAATCTTGTTCGCGTCCGGCAAGGTGGCGCCGCACCCCGATCACCGAATCGGGGTTCAGGGATATGGAATCGATGCCGGCCTCCACCAGGAACCGGGCAAATTCCGGATAATCACTGGGGGCCTGGCCGCAGATCCCGACCTTACTGCCCTTCCGGTGGGCCCGCTCGATGACTTCGGTGATCAGCCGTTTGACCGCCTCGTTGCGTTCATCGAAAAGTTCCGAGAGTTCGGCAAGGTCCCGGTCGACTCCCAGGGTCAGCTGCGTCAGATCGTTGGAACCGATCGAGAAACCGTCGAACCGGTCGGCGAACTCCTCGGCGAGGATAACATTGCTCGGTATCTCGCACATCACGTAGACTTCGAGCCCGTTCTCGCCCCGCTGCAGATTATTTTCGGCCATGACTTCCAGCACCTTGTCGGCCTCCTCGAGTGTCCGGCAGAACGGGATCATCACCACCACGTTGACGAAACCGAGCTGTTCGCGTACCCGTCGGATCGCCGCACACTCCAGAGCGAAGGCAGGGCGGTAGCGCTCACTGTAGTAGCGCGAAGCGCCGCGAAAGCCGAGCATCGGGTTCTCTTCTTCCGGCTCGAACCATTCGCCGCCGATCAGCTCCCTGTATTCATTGGTTTTCAGATCACTCATCCGGACAATTACCGGGTCCGGGTAACGCGAAGCGGCAATTTTTCCAATCGGCTTGCCATAATGCTCTTCGACAATGCAGGCCCAGCGGGCCAGCTGCAGGACTTCCTGGTCGGAAAGCACGAACTGCTTCCGCCGGCGCGGCGGCGTATCGATATTTTTGGTGGCCCCGGTACCGCCACGGCCGTATATCAGGGTCTTTTCCTTGGTCCCGAGACGCTTTTCAATAATCGGAACAACCCCTTCCTGGTCCAGAAACGGTTTGAATACCCGGTATTCATCCGGTGTCACCATGCCCTGGACGATATTTTCGCCCAATCCCCAAACCGCATCGACCATGACTACCTTCGGAAAACCGCTTTCGGTGTCGAGCGAAAACATCACTCCCGAACCGGCCTTGTCGGACCTGACCATCCATTGCACGCCAACCGAGATGGCCAGATCAAGGTCATCGAAGCCCTTGTTGTGCCGATAGGCGATGGCCCGGTCGGTAAACACGGAGGCGTAACAGCGCCGGCAGCTGTTGAGCAGTTCCCGCGACCCGGAAATATTCAGAAAGGTTTCCTGCTGGCCGGCAAAGCTGGCCTCCGGCAAATCTTCCGCCTTGGCGCTGCTGCGGACCGCCACGTCCGGTTTGCCGCCGTCTGCTTCGCGGTTGCTGCCAAGCTGCCGGTAAGCTTCCTTGATCGCCGTGGTGATCAATTCCGGAAATTCACCATCGAGAATCAGCTCCCGGGCCTGCTTTCCGGCCTTTTTGAGATCCAGTTCACCGGCGCGGTACGATTTCAGGATGTCCCCGAGTTGATCTTTGATTTCATTGTAATCGAGAAACTCACGGTAGGCCGCGGCAGTGGTTGCAAATCCGTTTGGCACCCGTACGCCGCTCTCGCCAAGTTCGCGGATCATCTCTCCCAGTGAACTGTTCTTTCCCCCAACCGAATCCAGATCGGCGCTGGAGATATCGCTGAACCACTTGATATAGTCAGTTTCGCTCATACCCTCTCCCTGTAGTATCCTGAATGATGGTTGTTCTTGTCTTCTCCGGGGGTGTATAAAGGCTACGACACGCGGAGAGGCAGTTTTATCATGAAAAGAGTGATTCAATTATCGTGCCTGCTTTTTCCACCAACAGCCGGGCGGGCGGCTCGATCAGCAACCGGGATCAATCAGGCAAACCAGGTGCTGCAGAGGGGCTGAGGAACGGGGATTAGCGAGCAGACGTCCGGCCGGACTGGACGCCTGTCTTGTTTTGCTGGAAGGACTCGTCGTCCAAATCGCCGGGAACTTCTCAGCATTTCCCCCCTGAATCTGTCGAGCACCCCCGTGAGTGGGCCAAAATTTCTTGAAAGTGAGGAAAAGAGACGATAAGTTAGTTTGTAACTAATCAGATATTGTAGATTTTTTTGCCAATCGGCCCCATGTTTTTCCCTCCAGGAGGTAAGCGATGGCTGAACATCATCTGCTGGCGTTGTATCGGGACCACGTCGCCTCTTATCTGGCGGCCCGCGACTGGGACGACGTGCCGCTGCTCGCCGGCCGCCGCTTTCGCGTGGAGCCGCTGGCCGGCGGCGAGTACAACCTGAACTACCTGCTGGTAGACGAGGACGGAGATCTGCAGCTGGTCTTTCGGATCAATATCGGCACTCAGATCGGCCGGGACGATCAGATCGTCTATGAATACGAGGCGCTACGGCTGCTCGAGGATTCCGGCGTCACCCCGCGGCCCTATTTCGTCGACAACAGCCGCCGGCAGATCGACCGCGGCATCGCCATCATGGAGTATCTGCCGGGCCGGCCGCTCGATTATCGGCGCGATCTCACCGGTGCGGCCCGGACGCTGGCGGCCGTTCACCGGGTGCGGCCGGCCGGCGGCCACCGGCTGATCGTTGAAGAGCGGCCATTGAGCCTGATTTTCGAAGAATGCAGTGGGCTGCTGCAGCACTATTTCGAATCGCCGCTCGGCTCCGCCGAGATCAAGCGGCTGCTGGAACGAATCGTCACCTGGGCCGCGGGTCGGACCGGTCAGGAACACTATTTTCAGGACGATCCCTGGTTCTGCATCGTCAATACCGAGGTCAATTCCGGCAATTTTATCGTCAACGACGCCCGCGGCACCACCCATCTGATCGATTGGGAGATGCCGCGCTGGGGCGACCCGTCCAGCGATCTCTGTCATTTCTGCTCTCCGCTGACAACGCTGTGGAAAAGTGACTTTCGCTTCAGTGAACCGGAGCGGCGCCGTTTCCTCGATAGCTATCTCGAGCATCTCGGCAGTGCGAACCTGCGCCGGAGCCTCGACGAGCGGCTGCGCATCAAGTTTCCGTTCGTGCTGCTGCGCGGTATTTCCTGGTCGGCCATGGGCTGGGTTGCCTACCAGACCGATTACCGGGGAGTGCGCAATGAAGATACCTGGCGAACCCTGCAGCGATATCTCGATGCCGATTTTATCCGCTCGCTCTTTCTGCCCCTGATTGACGATGATGGCTGACTTTCGCACGATGCCCGCCGACTCCCTGCTCATCTTTACCCGCTATCCCCGGGCGGGGCGCAGTAAAACCAGGCTGATCGACGAACTGGGGCCCGATGGGGCGGCCCGGCTGCAGCGGCGGCTGACCGAGCGCGTGGTCGGCGAGGCGAAGCGGCTGAGGGCACAGTATCCGGTTCGGGTCCAGGTCCATTATTGCGGCGGCGACGAAGAGCAGATGAGCGGCTGGCTCGGTCCGCTCGTCTACCGATCCCAGGTGGATGGCGATCTCGGCCGGAAAATGGGGGCGGCGATGGGCGCCGCCATCGAGGAGATGGAAACGGCTGCCGGCTCGGTGGTGCTGATCGGCAGCGATATCCCCCAGATTGACGCAGCGCTGCTCCGGCAGGCTTTTACGACCCTCGCCGACCATGAGGTGGTGCTCGGTCCGAGCCGCGATGGCGGCTACTATCTTGTCGGCCTGAGCGCAGCGGCCGCTCCCCGGGTATTGCCGCTGCTGTTTGACGAGATACGCTGGTCGACCGAGACGGTGCTGGCCGAGACCCTGGGCCGGCTCGGGGCGAATGGCTGTTCGGTCCAGCTGCTGCCGACCTTGCGTGATATCGACCGGCCGGAAGACCTGGCACTGGTTAAAGAGATGGGGCTTCTGTGAGCGCGTTGCTGGCCGTCATTATTCCGGCATTGAACGAAGAGGGGCAGTTGCCGGCCACGCTGGCGAATCTGGCCGGTGACCCGTCTCTGGAAATCGTGGTCGCCGACGGCGGCAGTACCGATGATACCGTTGCCCTGGCCCGGGCGGCCGGTTGCCGGGTGATCGGCGGGCCGCCGGGGCGCGGGCGTCAACTCAATGCCGGGGTGGCGGCCACCACCGCCGAGCTGCTGCTCTTTCTCCACGCCGATACCCGGCTGCCGCCGCGCTTCGCCGAATCCGTCGACCAGACCCTGGCCCGGCGGGAGGTGGCACTCGGGGCCTTTTCCCTGGCCATTGACAGCGACTCACCCAGCCTCACGCTGCTGGCCCGGCTGGCCACCCTGCGTTCCCGCTGGTTTTCGCTGCCCTATGGCGATCAGGCGCTGTTTACCACCAGGGCGCGATTCGGCCAGGTGGGCGGTTTTCCGGAGATCGAGATCATGGAGGATTTTGTCTTCGTGCGGCGGATGAGACGAGTCGGCCGAATCGTCACGCTGCCCGGACGAGCGACGACATCGGCCCGCCGCTGGCACAGCCTGGGTGTCGCCAAGACCACGCTGATCAACCAGGTGATCGTCTGCGGTTATGCCGCCGGCGTCAAGCCGGCGCGTCTGGCTCGCTGGTATCGGCGGCTGAAGGGGGTG
>CAYSSK010000072.1:0-20263 GCA_964433645.1 uncultured Desulfofustis sp. | reverse complement strand
ACTCGATGAAAGGATCTGTTTTCTTCAAAAACCGTTTTCAAAACGGGATCTTGCTGCCAAAGTGAGAGGATCCCTGCGGGCAGGGATCAATGAATGATTGCTGAAGCAAACGTAAGATGCCCTTCAGGGTTGACGGCTGCTGCTGGTGGTTGTTTGAGGAGACCTCACCGCCGATACACAGCAAGGATTGGACTATCAATCCGCGACGCTCAGCGAGGTGTGCGGTCTTAAATGCTGCCGGATCCCGTCTCGTCGGCGGTAAGTCTGTGGTGCCGCCCGACATCCATTGCCCCCGGCTGTGACCGCTTCCGGCCGGCCTTCCGGTTGCGCGCCGGTGGGGTGGGCGGCTCATCGTGCAGCGGCGAACCCGGTAATAGGCGGAAAGGCTGCCGAGGTCAATCGATCGTCTTGCGCGCCTGGATCACTTTCGATCCGCGCGTCACCGTGGCAATGCCGACGCCAAGTTCGTCGGCGATGCGTCGTTGCGGAACGCCACGCTGGAGCATCTCGAAAATCTGCAGTCGGTTGGCTACCTCGGCCAGTTCGCTGTCGGTGAGCAGGTCGCGCAACGCGTCTTCCATCGCTTCCGGCGTTTTCCGGGCAAGCAAATGATTGACTAAATGCGAAATGTATTTTACGGTGGCGTCCATGTACTAGCACGCTAGTACATGGACGCTGAAAGTCAACTCCTTTCTCCTGATGCCCGCGGTTCTGCCGCACTCAGGGAGTCAGACGTCGACCTGGGGGGCGAGCGTTGTTGATGTATCAGGACCTGCTGCAATACATCTTTTCCGGGCTGACCAGCGGGGCGATCTACGCCCTGATCGCGCTGGGGTTCTGCGTGGTCAACAATACCATGGGGATCGTCAATTTCGTCCAGGTCGATTTTGTGTCGCTGGGCGGCATGTTGATGTTTTCGGCGCTGTTCACGCTCGGCCTGCCGATGGTGTCGGGCCTGCTGTTCGCCGTCGCCGGCGTGGCGGTGGTGGCGACGGTGGTGGAGCGATTCGGCCTGCGCCCGGCCCGGACGGATAACCACCTGGTCCTGATTTTTATCACCGTCGGTCTGTCGATCATCCTGCGCGGTATCATCAAGCTGATCTGGGGCAAGAACCGGATGGCGGTGCCGCCGCTCACCCCCGACACCCCGGTCACGATCATGGGCGCTTCGGTGCTGCCGCAGGCGCTGTGGATCCTGCTGCTGACCGTAATCGCCATCGCGCTGCTGATGTTTTTTTTCTACCGGACCTCGCTCGGCTTGTGCATGCGGGCGGTCGCCTGCAACCCCGCGGCCGCGGCCGTTGTCGGCATCCCGGCCGGCCGGGTGCGGCTGACCAGCTACGCGATCGCCGGGGCGCTCGGCGGCTTGGCCGGCGTGCTGGTGACGCCGATCACCACGTTGAACTACGATGTCGGCGTGCTGCTTGGCCTGAAAGGGTTCGCGGCCGCCATTCTCGGCGGCTTCGGCTCGTTTCCCGGCGCGATCATCGGCGGGCTGGGGCTGGGACTGCTCGAGTCATTGTCGGCCGGCTATATCTCCAGCGCCTACAAGGACGTCCTCGCCTTCGTCGTGTTGCTGCTGGTGCTCTGTGTTCGGCCCAACGGACTGATGGGTCGCTGAACCGATAACTCTTTAACCGTGTAACCCAATCGATACCTATGGAACACTCTACCGTACAACTGGTCATGGGCAACGAGGCGATCGCCGCAGGGCTGCTGGCAGCAGGCTGCCAAGTCGCGGCCGCCTACCCGGGGACGCCCTCGACCGAGATCCTGCAAGCGGTCATCAATCAGCGCGACAAGAGCGGCGTGCCGCTGCATATCGAGTGGTCGGTCAACGAGAAGGTCGCCTTCGAGGTCGCCCTGGCCGCCAGCTATACCGGCAAGCGTTCGGCGGCGATCATGAAACAGGTCGGGCTCAACGTCGCCGCCGATCCGTTTATGCGCACCGCCTACCTGGGAGTGGCCGGCGGTATGGTGACCATCGTCGCCGACGACCCCGGCCCGCACAGTTCCCAGACCGAGCAGGATACCCGCCTGTTCTGCCTGCAGGCCCGGGTGCCGGTCCTCGACCCGTCCAGCCCGGCCGAGGCCAAAGCGATGGTCGAGCCGGCCTATGCACTTTCCGAGAAATACCAGCGAACCATCGTGCTGCGGCCGACCACCCGGATCTGTCATTCCCGCCAGAGTGTGGCGGCCGGAGCGGTGCGGGCGATCCACACCCGGTCCGAGTTCACCCCCGACCCGGGGCGCTGGTGCGCGACCCCGGCGTTTTTGCCCGGGCTGCATACCCGCCTGAACGAGGATCTGGCCGCGATCGCGGACGAAGCGGACTGGCAGCCGCGCCTGACGCCCGGCGACGGCAGCCGGCCGCGGCAGGCCCTTGTCGCCTCGGGCATCGTCTACGCCCACCTGCTCGACCTGCTCGATGAACTGGATCTGGCCGGCACCATCGATCTCTTTCAGGTACTGATGCCGTACCCGCTCGCCCCCGCTTTCAGCCAAACGCTCCGGACCGGCTACGACCGGGTGCTCGTGCTCGAGGAGACTTACCCGGTGATCGAGATGCAGCTGGCCCATCCGGGCGTTGCCGGCAAGCAGAGCGGCGCGGTGCCGCGGGTCGGCGAACTGACCCCGGACCTGGTCCACGCGGTGCTCAGCGATTTCCTTGGTCTTGCAGAACCGCCGGCAGTGGTGGTGGCCCAGCGCGGCCAGCGGCCGTCCCTGTGTCCCGGCTGCCCGCACCGCGCCGCCTTTTATGCGATCAAGCAGACCTTTCCCGAGGGCATCTTCCCGTCCGATATCGGCTGCTACACGCTCGGCATGAATCTCGGCGCCGTGCACACCGTCCACTGCATGGGCGCCTGCATCAGTCAGGCGGCCGGCTTCTACCAGGCCTATCACCTCGACGGCGGCGAGATACCGACCATCGTCGTCACCATCGGCGACTCGACCTTCTTCCATGCCGGCATCCCGGCGCTGATCAATGCGGTGCTGCAGCAGGCCCGGATCATCGTCGTCATCCTCGACAACGGTACCACCGCGATGACCGGCGGCCAGCCGGTGCCGCATCTCGGGGTCGCCGCCGGCGGCCGGCCGACCACAGCGATCGCCATCGAACCGCTGGTGCGCGCGGCCGGCGTCGAGCACCTCGAGGTCTGCGATCCCTACGACACCAGGGTCTTCACCCGGACCCTGAAACGGGCCGACAGCCATATCCGTAGCGATGACGGTTCGGTGGCGGTGATCATCTCGCGGCGGCCGTGCGTCATGGACCCGGCCGCCAAGAAGGCGCGCCGGCCGGTCACGGCGATTATCAACGAGCAGTGTCTCGGCTGCGGCACCTGCGTCAGCGAATTCGAATGCCCGGCAATGAGGCTCGATGAGGAGCAGGGCGTGGCGATGATCGACCAGGACCGCTGTATCGGCTGCGGCGTCTGCATCGACATCTGCCCGGCCCAGGCCATCGAGATCAAGGAGTAGGAAAGGAAACATGATGAAACAACAGATTATCGTCAGCGGCATCGGCGGCCAGGGCGCGCTCTTTTTGACCAGGGTGATCGCCCAGGCCGCCGTCGATCTCGATATCCCGGTCCTGACCTCGGAAACGCACGGCATGGCCCAGCGGGGCGGTACGGTCATCTCGACGATCAAGGTCGGCGATTTCGCCTCGCCGTTGATCCGCACCGGCCAGGCCGATGTCGGTCTGCTGCTCTGGGAGAATAACCTGGCGGTCCATCGGCCGCTGCTCAGGCCGGGCGGGGCGCTGCTGGTCAATGCGGCCGCGGCGGGCGAGGGTGATCGGCTCGACGCCTCCACCATCGCCCGCAACCTCGGCAACGCGGTGCTGTCGAACCTGGTGCTGCTCGGCCGGGCCGTGCATACCAGGGTGCTGTTCTGCGACGAGCGGGCCTGCGTTGCGGCGATCAGGAAGCTGGCCTCGGAACGATTCGTCGAGCAGAACCTGCAGGCCTTTTACGAGGGGTTGCAGCGGTGAGTCCGGTCCGCCGCGACAAGGTGCTCTATTTCGTGTTTTTGCACCGGACCGGTCTGTTCGTCGGTCTGCTGACCGCGGCGCTGATGCTCTTCCCGCTCTATGAGGACAATCCCTACACCCTCGGCCTGACCAACCTGATCGCGATCAACACCATCGTCGTGCTCGGGCTCAATCTGTTTATCGGCTATGCCGGCCAGATCTCGCTCGGGCACGCCGCCTTTTTCGCCCTCGGCGCCTACGGTTCGGCGGTTGCCACCGTGGCCGGCGGTTTGTCGCCGTGGCCGGCGATGCTGCTCGTCGCCGTTCTGGTCGGTCTGGTCGCGCTGGTCATCGGTATCCCGGTGCTGCGGCTCACCGGCCATTACCTGGCGATGGCAACTCTCGGCTTCAATTTCGTGATCCACACGGTGCTGCTCGAGTGGGATGAGGTAACCGGCGGACCGAGCGGTTTTTCCGGTATTCCGGCGCTCGGTTGGGGGGATTTCCTGTTTGACAACGAGGTCCGGCTCCACTACCTGCTCTGGGGCGGTGCGCTGCTCTGCCTGCTGCTCAGCCTCAACCTGGTGCGCAGCGGGGTTGGGCGCGGTCTGGCGGGCCTGGCCGGCGATGAGACGGCGGCGGCGTCGCTGGGTGTCGACACGAAGCGGGCCAAGGTCAAGGTGTTCGTGCTGTCCGCGGTCTTCGCGTCGCTGGCCGGCAGCCTGTTCGCCCACTGCTACGGCTTTGTCAGTCCGGACTCGTTTGGCATTTTCACGTCGGCGGACCTGGTGATCATGGTTGTCGTCGGCGGCATGGGCTCGATCTGGGGTTCGCTGTTCGGGGCCGGCTTGATCACGCTGCTCCCCGAGTGGGTCGACGTGTTCGATACCTACAAGGACTTTGTGCACGGCGGCATTCTCGTGCTGGTACTGATGTTCCTGCCCCAGGGGCTGGTCACCGGCATCGTCGATCTGGTGCGGGTCAAGATTGCCCTGCGGAGGCGCAAGCATGCTGCGGCTTGACGGCGTCAGCCGCCTGTTCGGCGGCCTGCCGGCCCTCGATCAGGTCTCCTTTACCGTGGCCCGAGGGCGGGTCACCGCGTTGATCGGGCCGAACGGCGCCGGCAAGAGCACGCTGATCAACTGCATCACCGGGGCCGACACGCCGACCGCCGGCACCGTGACCTTTCAGGACCGGGACATCACCGGGCTGCCGGCGCATCGGGTCAGCCGCCTCGGCATCGCCCGCACCTTTCAGAACCTGCGGCTCTTTCCCCGGCTCAGCGTGCTCGACAACGTGCTCTGCGGCTTGAGTGGAGAGGGTGGGCGGTCTATGGTAATGGCCATGCTGCGCCTGCCGTATCTGCGCCATCGCGAGCGGCTGCTGAAACTGCGCGCCCTGGAGGCTCTGGATCGCTTCGGGCTTACCGACAAGGCATCCTGGCCGGCATCGATCCTCGCCTACGGCGACAAAAAACGGGTCGAGCTGGCCCGGGCCACGGTGAGCAAGCCGGACCTGCTGCTGCTCGATGAACCGGTGGCCGGCCTGAACAGCGATGAGACCGGCGCCGTCGGCGAGCAACTCCGGCGCCTGCGGGCCGGCGGCCACACCATCCTGCTCGTCGAACATGACATGGAGCTGGTCATGGATATTGCCGATCAGGTGGTCGTGCTCGACAGCGGCTGCTGCATCGCCGTCGGCACACCCGCCGAGGTGCGGCGCAACCCGGTGGTGCTCGAGGCCTATCTCGGCCAGACGGAGGCGACCGCCTGATGTTGACCATCCGTAACCTCACCGCCCATTACGGGGCGGCCCAGGCGTTGTTCGGCGTCGATCTCGATGTCGGCCGCGGCGAGACGGTGGCGCTGGTCGGGGCCAACGGCGCGGGTAAGAGCACGCTGCTGCGCTGCGTGATGGGATTGGTGCGGCCGACCGGCGGCAGTATCATGCTGGACGGCGAAGATGTCACCCAGGCCCCGCCGACGCGTATGGTGCGCACGGGGCTGGCCTTGTCGCCGGAAGGGCGCGAGGTATTCGGTGAGCTGACGGTGCGCGAGAACCTCGAGTTGGGCGCCATTCCGCTGGCGCTCGGCGCCGCCGAAAAAGCAAGGCGGATGGACGAGGTGTTCGCCCGCTTCCCGAAGCTCGGGGAGCGGCGGGGGCAACTGGCCGGCACTCTGTCCGGCGGCGAGCAGCAGATGATGGCCATGGGTCGGGCGCTGATGGCCGGCCCCAAACTGCTGTTGCTCGATGAGCCAAGCCTGGGCCTGGCGCCGCTGATCACCGACGAGATCTTCTCGATCATCAGGCAGTTGACGCGGGGGGGCAGCACCATCCTGCTCGTCGAGCAGAACGCCGCCCGGGCGCTGTCGGCCTCGGACAAGGCCTACCTGCTGGCCAACGGCCGGATCGTCGAACAGGGCGAGAGCCGCCTGCTGCTCAACGACGCCGCGCTGCGCTCCGCCTTTCTCGGCGCTTCAACCGATACCCCGGCGGCCAGCCGTCTCGGCGCCGCCGGCCTGACCAATATCCGCCTGGAGAAACCCGATATGCATAACCTGGATTTCATGCCGCCGTTCACCACTGATGAAGAGCTTCGCGCCCACCAGGTGCGCGGACTGAAGTGGACGGCGCACCACGCCTACGAGGGGTCGGCCCACTATCGCCGGAAATTCGACGAGGCGGGCGTCACCCCCGACGATATCAGCGCTCTTGCCGATCTGCACAAGCTGCCGTTCACCAGCGCTGACGATCTGCGCGACGGTTACCCGTTTCCGCTGCGCGCCGTGCCGTTCGAGCAGCTCGTTCGCATCCACGCCAGCTCCGGAACCACCGGCAAGCGCAAGGTATTGTGCTACACCCAGAAAGATATCGACGACTGGGAGTATTTCTTCGCCCGCTGCTACCAGATGGCCGGGGTGACTCCGCTCGACCGGGTGCAGATCGCCGTCGGCTACGGCGTCTGGACCGCCGGCGCCGGTTTCCAGGCGGGCTGCGAGAAGATCGGGGCGCTGGCGGTGCCGATCGGCCCGGGGAACATGGATATGCAGATCCAGTTCCTGCTCGACTTCCAGTCCACGGTCTTCTGCTCGACCGCGTCGATGGCCCTGCTGATGGCCGAGGAGATCCACCGCCGCGGAATCGCCGACAAGATCGCGGTGAAAAAGATCATCTACGGCTCGGAGCGGTCCAGCCGCTCGATACGCGCCAAGATCTCCGAGCTGTTCGGCGGCGCCGAGCTCTTCGATATCACCGGGTTGACCGAGCTCTACGGTCCCGGCACCGGTATCGAATGCTCGGATCATGACTGTATCCACTATTGGAGCGATTACTACCTGCTCGAGATCGTCGATCCGGAAACCCTGCAGTCGCTGCCCGACGGCGAGTGGGGAGAGATGGTGGTGACGACGCTGTGCAAGGAGGGCTCGCCGCTGATCCGCTACCGGACGCGGGATATCACCCGGATCATCCCCGGGCCGTGCACCTGCGGCACCATTCTGCCCCGTCACTCGAGAATCAGGGGCCGTTCCGACGATACCATCAAGTTCCGCGGGGTCAATATCTACCCGAGCAGCATCGATACCATCCTGTCGGCGATCCCCGGACTCGGTTCGGAATACCAGATCCATCTGACCCGTGACGAGGCCGGGCGAGACCACCTGCGGCTCGTCGTCGAACGGGCCGAGGGCGTCGAGGCGCAGCGCGGCGCCGAATTGGGCCACGAAGCCGCCCACCAGATCAAGCGGCAACAGCTGGTCTCTGCCGATGTGGAACTGGTCGGCTACGCGACGCTGCCCCGCTCGGAGCGCAAGAGCCGGCGCGTATTCGATAACCGAATAGAGGACGAAATCGTCTGATAACAACAGGCACGTCAACCAACCAAGCAGGGACGGCTGGTCCCGGTACCGCTTGCGATGCCGCCGGATAACAGGTCCCGCAAACCGAGGGGAGAATTGATTATGATCAGAGCATTGTGTGCAAGTCTGCTGGTGCTGGCCCTGGCCGTGCCGTCGGCGTTCGCCGAGGACACCATCAAGCTCGGCGCGTTGTTCGACCTGTCCGGTCGGGCCGCTTTCATCGGCACGCCGACCAAGCTGGTGGCCGAGATGGTCGTTGAGAAGATCAACAGCGAGGGCGGCATCAACGGCAAGATGATCGAGCTGGTCCTTGCCGACACCGAGGCCGATCCGGCCAAGACCGCGTCGATCGTCAAGAAGTTCATCTACAAGGACAACGTTGTCGCGATCATCGGCCCCACGCTGACTGACACCGGCATGAATGTTAAAAAGGTCGTCGACGACGGCGAAACGCCGATTTTCATGACCGTCGGCGGCGACCCGGTCATCATGGGCGGCAAATTCGGCCCCTACACGTGGGTGTTCAAATCGCCGCAGCGCTCCAGTATCGCGGTCGAGCGGTTGTTCATCTATCTCAAGGACAAGGGGCTGACCAAGGTTGCCCTGTTGTCGGCGGCCGACGGTTTCGGCAAAGACGGCAGTCACTGGATGGATGAGCTGGCACCGAAATACGGGATCGAGATCATCGCCCGGGAATCGTTCGGTACCCGTGACACCGACATGACGGCCCAGCTGACCAAGGTCAAGAACGCCAAGCCGCAGGCACTCATTGCCTGGACCATCGGCCCGGCCGGATCGATCATCGCCAAGAACAAGGTGCAGCTCGGTATCGACCTGCCGCTGTTCCAGTGTCACGGGCTGCCGGACCCGAAATATGTGGAGCTTGCCGGTGCCGCCAGCGAGGGAGACCGGATGCCGGCGACCAAGCTGATGGTCGCCGACGAACTTGCCGACAGCGACCCGCAGAAACCGGTCATCCAGGAATTCATCAAACTTTACCAGGAGAAGGGCTACGACAAGCAGTTCCCGATCAACACCCACTCCGGCTACGCCTGGGATGCGATCATGATGGTCGCCAACGCCATCGACAAGGCCGGTACCGACAAACAGGCCCTGCGTGCCGAAATAGAGGCGACCACGGGCTACATCGGCATCTCCGGCATCTACAACATCACCCCCGAGGACCACAACGGCCTCGGCGTCGACTCGATGGTCATGGTGCAGGTGAAAAACGGCGCCTTCACGATGGCCGAATAGCAGCAGTGCACTACCGGGTCAATTCTGGTATACTCCATGGCGGTCGGTAAAACGGTTCCGAGCTTTACCGGCCGCCTTTCTCTTTTTGCTCCGGCTTCCCGTTCCCGGAATAACTCTCATGTAGCGAGTCGTTTGTTACATCGCTGAAACAACCGCAATGCTTTCAGTCATAACCCTTCTTGTTGTCCTGACCCTCTCTATTCTGGTGACCCGTATTGCCAGTGTTGCCCTGACCCACACTGTTTACCGTTCAGTGGCAGCCGAAGATTGTCGGAGAACTGAACGAGCAATACGTAAAAATTGCCAAATTGCAGGGCGCGTTTGTCTGGCATCGTCACGAAGACGAAGACGAATTGTTTCTCGTCGTGCCCGGGGAGCTGACGATTAGGCTGAGAGATCGTGATATTGCGTTGTCCGAGGGGCTGTTCTTCAGCGTTCCCCGGGGAATCGACCACCTCCCTGTTGCGGAAAATGAGTGCCATGTCCTGCTTTTTGAGCCGAAAACGGTGCGCAACACGGGCAACGTGGAGAACGAGCGAACGGTGGAGCACAGCGAGTGGATCTGACCCTGACAGGTCAATGAGTATTTTGCCGACAACGCGACCGTTTCACGATGAAGTCAGGCTCGGCCCTCGGTGGCGGTTTTTGTGTCAAAGCGATGCACGAAATTTCTGGCTATTTTTTTTGAAAACAGTTTTTGATGCTTTTATTTTAGCATTTTCAGCTAATTACAAACGGGTTGCTATTGCCGGGTTGATACGCTATTATTCAGTAATATCACAAAATCAATGTTGCCGATCCGTTGATCGCTGTCATCTCGTCTTTTCGCTGCCATCTGACCTGACTCCTATACTCGTCGCGGTCGGCAACCACCATGCATTGTCCCGGTCGGCGCGACTATGCGCTCGCAAGGCGTAGCAATCTGCATTGCATTGAAACCAGGCGCCGCGGATAGTGCAGATTCAAAGGAGGAGCACACCGTCCATGATCGAATACGAGTCCGTCACCAAGGTTTTCGGCATCGGCAAGAAAGCGATCACGGCCACCGACAACGTCACCTTTACCATTGAAGACGGTGAAACGGCGATCTTCTTAGGTCCATCAGGGTGCGGCAAAACCACCCTGCTGCGCATGACCAATCGGCTGGAAGGGATTACCCGGGGAACCATCCGGGTAAAGGGCAGGGACATCATGGAGATGAATCCCCAGAAACTCCGCTTGGGCATGGGGTATGTTATCCAGCAGATCGGGCTGTTCCCCAACAAAACCATTGCCGGCAACATCGCCGTGGTTCCCCGTATGCTCGGTTGGGACAAGGCCAGGATCTCATCCCGGATCGACGAACTGCTGAGCATGGTCAATCTTGATCCGGAGATTTATCGCGATCGCTATCCGGCCGAATTGTCCGGCGGGCAACAGCAACGGATCGGCGTGGCCCGCGGGCTGGCGGCCAACCCGGATATTCTGCTGATGGACGAACCGTTCGGTGCCATCGACCCGATCAATCGGGATCAAATTCAAGACGAGTTCCTGCGGCTGCAGGGCAAGCTGAAAAAAACCATCGCTTTTGTCTCCCACGACATTCACGAAGCGATTAAAATGGCAGATAAAATTGCCATTTTCAAGGACGGCCGACTGGTGCAGTTCGATACTCCCGAGGCCATCTTGATGCGCCCGGCGAACAAATTTGTCTCGGACTTCGTCGGCGCCGATCGGGCCTTGAAGGTATTGGGGCTGCTACGCATCCGCGATGCCATGAACGCCAACCCGAAAAATCTGATACCAGTCGAAACCGATGCCTCTGAGGCGTTGAAGATGATGGAGGAGCGGCGTCTGCAAATCGCCTTCGTCATCAGGGACAACAAACCGGTGGGTCAAGTCTGGCCGAAGCTGCTCAAGTATGAACAAGGCACGGTGGGAGAGCTGGCCGAAAAGCTGCCGGAAACCCTGGGTACCCGAGAGCCGCTGCGCGATGCGCTGTCGGCTATGTTGATGCATGATATCAGTGACTTCCCGGTCATGGATGATAACGGCGACCTGGCCGGAACCATCAGCTACAGACAGATTCAAAAATCGATTCTGGAATTGTATGCCGGGGATCAGGACGATACGGACTGACGGAGCCGTGCGGGCGCGTGTAAACCGCCGGTTCTGACGGTCGATGACGACGGACCGGCGGCGTCATGACTATCGTGACGATCGCACGTGTCAGGCCGACAAGAGGCATGTTTTATGAACCTATTTGTTTTTCTTCAAGAAAATTTAGCCCAGACCTTATTTCTTACCTGGGAGCATATCTGGATCGTCGGGCTTTCTCTGGTGATTGCCATGTGCACCGGCATCCCCATCGGCATTTTTATCACCCGCAGCAAAGAGATGGCCCAGAGAGTGATTGCCGGAGCCAACGTGATCATGACCGTTCCCTCCATTGCCTTGTTCGGCCTGATGCTGCCCATCCTGGCACTGGTTGGTCACGGTCTTGGCAAGGTGCCGGCCGTCATCGCCCTGGTGCTGTATTCTCTGCTGCCTATCATCCGTAACACCTATATTGCCATCAAAAATGTGGACCCGGCCTTGGTGGACGCGGGACGAGGAATGGGCATGTCCAAATGGCAGCTGCTCCGCGAAGTGGAAATTCCGCTGGCGGTTCCGGTCATTCTGGCCGGGCTGAAAACGGCAGCCGTCATGAATATCGGTATTGCCGCCATCGCCGCCTATGTCGGTGCCGGTGGTCTGGGCGTTTTCATCCAGCAGGGCATTGCTCGTTCCCACGAGTCCATGATTCTGGCCGGGGCGCTGGCCGTTTCACTGCTGGCCGTTTTCGTCGATCTGGCCATGGGACTGCTGGAGCGCTGGGTAACGCCCAAGGGATTGAAACTGTAAGGGACGACAGATGCAGCCAACCGTAACCAAAGGATACCGGTTTTTATTGTTCGCGGTGTTGTTCGTACTCGGCATCAGCGCCGAACGAGTCGGCCTCGTGGATTATCTGTCCGATCCGTGGGAACAGCAGTATGTTCTCTATCTGGTTCGGCAACACCTCTATCTTGTTTTCGTCAGTATGATCATGGCGCTGATCACCGGGTTGACCGTCGGGATTGTCGTCTCGCGGAAAAGATTTCGCAAATATGCCGGAGTGGTCATGTATGGAGTCGGCCTTGGCCAGACCATCCCGTCCCTGGCCGTATTGGCGCTGGTCATGAGTTTTTTGGGTATCGGTGCCCGGCCGGCCATTTTCGCCCTGTTCATCTACTCCACCCTGCCCATCGCCCGTAACACCCTGGCCGGCATTCTGGCCGTGTCGCCGTCCATCATCGATGCGGCCCGAGGTATCGGCATGAATCCGGCCCGCATCCTCTGGCAGGTGGAGTTGCCCAATGCGTTGAATGTAATTCTCACCGGTGTGCGCGTCGCACTGGTGATCAATATCGGCACCGCGGCTCTGGGGTACCTGATCGGTGCCGGCGGCCTGGGTGATTTGATCTTTACCGGCATCAACCTGATGCAGACCGACAAATTGCTGGCCGGTGCCTTGCCGGTGGTGCTGATAGCCCTGATTGCCGATTACCTGGTGGAGCTTTTCAGTATCGTCGTGATCCCGAAAGGAATCCGGATGGCTGAATAATTCCCGCTCAGCTGAACCGCGGTAATTTGGGACAGCCCGCAGATTGCCGATTTGATGATGAATCGAGCATCACCGGGCACCTTTCTTTTGTTTGTCTTTCAACCACAACCAAGGAGTTCATGCCATGAAAAAACAGTTTAACATGATGCTGGCAGCGGTGTTCGCAGTAGTCTTTTCCCTCAGTTTCGCAGGCAGTGGCTTGACCCAGGAAAAAGCCATCACCATCGGCGGAAAAAACTTCACGGAGCAATACCTGCTCGCCGAACTGGGCAAGCTATTGCTCGAAAATCACGGTTACGACGTTACGCTGCGCACCGGGGTCGGCACCGCCATCGCCCGTCAATCTCTGGAGGCCGAGCAAATCGATATGTACTTCGAGTACACCGGTACGGCCTACACCGTCTTCTACCAGCAGGATGACACGGCGGTCATGACCGATCCGCAAAAAGTATACGAGTGGGTCAAGCGCGAGGATGCCAAAAAGGGATTGATCTGGCTCGAACCGGTGCAATTCAACAATACCTATACCATTATGATGCGCCAGGAGGATGCCGAAGAACTGGGTATCAGCAGCATCAGCGATTTCGGCAGACATGTCGAACAGTATCCCAAGGATATTACCTTTGCCCTGGAAGCGGAGTTCTGGGAACGTCCCGACGGTTTCCGCGCCCTGATGGAACTCTACGATTTTACCATGCCGGTACAGGCCATCAAGCGGATGGATATGGGCCTGACCTATCTGGCCCTGCGCAACGATCAGGTGACATCCGCCATGGGCTTTGCCACCGACGGGCGGATTGCCGCTTTTGATCTGGTCAACCTCGAGGATGACAAGAAATTCTTCCCCGTTTACAACCCGGCGCCGGTCGTCCGCAAGGAGGTCCTGGACCAGTATCCGGAGATTCGCGATATCCTCACCCCGCTGGCCGAGAAACTGGATACGGATACCATGCAACGGCTCAATGCCGAAGTGGATGTTGAGCACAAGGATGTGACTGCGGCTGCCGAAGGGTGGCTCAAAGAGGCCGGACTGCTCTAGACCACGTCCGGACATCCTTGCGAATGTTCGAATAAACAGGGGCGAGAAGAGGCCGCCGCCAGGTGCCTCTTTCCGCCCCTTGCCGCTTTATCCGGAGCAATGGCCTGCCGCGGCAATCCCGGCACGATGGAGACCATCTCCGGGATTGCAGCAGGAAAATGCCCCTTTTTCCTGTTGTGCTGTACAGACAATTGAGAACTGATTTGAAAGGAGATATGGTATGAATATCATACGCTTAATAATTCTGATTACCGGTCTGGTCTTCGCTACGATCGCCTCTGCCGCCGATGGCCTGATTTCCCTGAAGAGCCCGCGCAGCGCCCCGGCAACCATGGACCGGCTTGAAGAGATCGTCATCGAGCGTGGTCTCAATGTCTTTGCCCGTATTGATCATGCCGCCGGTGCGGCAACGATCGGTGCAACGCTGCGGCCGACCGAAGTGATCATCTTCGGAAATCCGCAGGGCGGCACTCCATTTATGGAATGTACCCAGTCGGTAGCAATCGATCTCCCGTTGAAAGCCCTGGTGTGGGAAGACGAGTCAGGTCAGGTCTGGCTCGGCTACAACGATCCAGTGTATCTCGGGCAACGACATGGTGTCGCCCGGTGCCCGGTCATCGAAAATCTGAGCATGGCGCTTGCCGGAATTGCCGAGGCGGCGGTGACGCCCTGAACCCAACGGTGAGATAGGGTTTGCCTGTTTTCCGACAGCCGCCATAAGAGAAACGGAAGAGAGGGATGGATGACACAACAGGCAGGTGGAAAATGACGCCGGTTGTGCTCAGTCATGGTATAACCGGGGCAGACGGAGATGTATGCCAAACATGATCGCACTGCCCGACGGTGGGGCAGGACGTGAGCGGGAAGTACGATGAAGCGCGCCTATTCGGCACAACATCCCCCTGAGGCGTATTATGTCAAAGGGTTGCTGGAAGAGCAGGGAATTGCCTGCGAGATTCGGGGCGAGTCTTTGTCCGCCGCTCAGGGCGGGGTGCCGATTACCACGGAAACAGCGCCAACCGTCTGGATCCGCGACGGTGAACAGTATCAGGCGGCTCGAGCGATTATTGCCGACTACGAACGGCAGCAGCGTCGGCCCGTCTCTTCCGGGCCGTCCTGGGTGTGCCGTTCATGCGGTGCAGAGTGCGAGGGCCAGTTCGCCCAATGCTGGAACTGCCTGGCGCCGCGTCAGGAGGCCGGCGACACGATGAAGACCCTGCTGCTGCCCGGCCTCGGCGCGGATGCGGCGATGTATCCGAGCCGGGACTATGCCCACCTGCACCGGTTCACCATCGCCGGCTGGCCTGTCTATAACGGGGAAGAAACGCTGACCGCAGTGGCCCGGCGGGTGATCGAAGAACGCGCTATCGATTGCGATATGGTGGTCGGCGGCGCCTCCCTCGGTGGTATGGTGGCTCTGGAGATTGCCAAGATCGTCGGTAATCGCACGGTCATTCTGATCGGCAGCGCTACGACGCCGAGCGAGGTCAATCCGGTCCTGCATAAGCTGAGCCGTCTTACCGACTATACGCCGATCAGGATGGCCCAGGCCGTGGCCGGTAAGATCAACGAGCACCACAACAGTGAGCAGCTGGCAATGTTCGAGCGGGCCGACAGCCGCTTTGTTACCGCGATGTGCCGGGCCATTTTTCGCTGGGAAGGTCGATCCGGTTATCGCGGCGCGGTCTGCCGGATTCATGGGCAGAAGGACAAGGTCATCCTGCCGCCGAAAGATGACGGCGAACTGATTGTCGACGGCGGGCACCTGATCTCCATGACCCATGGTCCCATCGTTGCCGCTTTTATCGAGCGGTGCAGAGCAAACGCCGCATAACCGGCCGGCGTTGATGGATGGGGCACCGAGCTATGATACGCCGGGACGAGATTGTTATGAATTCATCTGTTCATAACCTGTGCCGGGAGTTGCTGCAGCATCCTCCGGAACCTCAGGTTGCAGGTATTGGCGGCAGCCCCCGACACGGGGGTAATTCCGATATCCTGCTGGCCTCGATTCTTGCGGGAGCGGCGTCTGCCGATCTGGCCACCGAGGCTTTGCATCTGCGTGATTATCAATTCCAGGGATGCATCGGCTGCGAGCAATGCAGAACCGCGGGGATCTGTACCGGCCTGCGGGACGGGATGACGGTGATCTATCCATCCGTTGCCGTTGCACAGGCTCTGGTGCTGGTGTCGCCGACCCATAACTACAACCTGACCTCATGGATGAAGGCCTTTATCGATCGTCTCTATTGCTTCTATCGATTTGACGATGAGCGGCCGCGCGGCTGGTCGAGCAGTCTTGCCGGTCAGGGGCGCAAAGCCGTCCTGGCGGCGGTCTGCGAGCAGGAGGATGAAAGGGACATGGGGTTTGCCCTGCCGGCGATGCGCCTGCCGCTCGAGGCATTGGGGTATGAGATCGTCGGGGAGCTGGCGGTCTTCGGCATATTTGATCGGGCCCGGGTCAAGAAGCGGGGCGATGTCCTTGACCGGGCGGGACGGCTCGGGGCCGATCTCGCCGCCGCGATCCGTTGATTTCACTGCGACGCAGTCAACCGGTCCTGCCGGCTTTGGCGAGGCTTTTCATCCTTTGTCGTGACGTCCGGTCATGGGGTAGCGCCGAAACCGGATAGCTATTTTTTATGGTATGAATGCGATATTCGTGCTCGATACAGTTCTCACCAATGAAGTTTCTTGGCGAGACCATCCTCGGTGGCAGTGTTCGGTTCACCACGTCCGCTGCGGATGGTACCGCCTTCCGGTTCTCTCTGCCGACGGAAGCAAGGGGCCGGCAGCTGGCCGTCAAGCACGCTGCCGGTGCGTGATCAGATAAGACCCGTAAACGGAGATGTGATGAGCGACAAGAAACACCTCTATGTTCTCTGGACCAGCGACAACCGGATTACCGCCGACAAGATGGTCTTCATGTACACGGTGAATGCACTCGCCTATGGCTGGTGGGAGCGGGTGACTCTGATCATCTGGGGGGCGGCGGCCAAACTGGTGGGGGAGGACGAACAGGTGCAGGCCATGGTCAGGGAAGCGATCGGTGCCGGGATCCGTGTCTCGGCCTGCAAAGCCTGTGCTGACCAGTTGGGCGCGGCGGAACTGCTCGAGAATCTCGGGGTCGAGGTGATCTACTGGGGCAAGCCGCTTACTGAAATTTTGCAAAAAGACGAGAAGCTTCTGGTCATCTGAGCTGTGCTGGCCGTATGACGGAAGCCGCGCCCTTTCCAGACCGGGGTGCCGTGCCGGGGCGAGAGGCCCGCGGGAACCTTGACAAACCGCCTGCTGCGGCGGCGCGAATCACACCGGTTCGGCGGGCGAAAAATAACTCTTCAGAAAGTCGTCAAACGACAGGTCGTCGTTGGCTTCCAGCTCTTTCTGCCGGAGGTGCGAATGTTCGGCCATTTTCCGGAAAGCTTCTCTTCGCGCGGAATCGAGTCGGCGGCTGCGGAAATATCGTTCATGCTCGGCGGATAACTCCAGCGCAAAGGCGGCATAGGAGCAGTTCCTGTCTCGCATATACCGGAGCATGGCCGCCGAAGGCGTCCGCTCCGGATCGCTCAGAGCCTTGCGTTGTTGGCTGAGGCTGACGGTGTAGGGGGCGTCGCGGTCGGCGCCATCGAGCAGGGCGCAGACCGGTTCCATTTCGGCAAAAATTCGTTCCGCCCATTCTCTGAGAGGGATCGTTTTCCCCGCCGTTGTCAGCTGCAGTCCCGGTTCCCGACCCCGCCGGGCTACGGTCAGCAGGTTGGCGTTGTTGGCGCGTCGTTCTTCGCCGGTGGTCAGCGGACTCGGCTCAAGCAGGCAGGAGAGCAGCAGAGCCTCGACGAAGCGGGCTGTCTGCCGGCTGATGCCGACCGGGCAGAACGGGTCCAGATCCAGCGAGCGCAGCTCGACATAGCGGACCCCGCGGCGCTGCAGGGCCAATGATGGCTTCTCGCCCGAGGCGGCGATTTGCTTGGGGCGAACGATGCAATAAAATTCGTTCTCGATCTGCAGGATATTGCTGTTGAGCTGGCGGTATTCGCCTCCCACCTTGACTCCGATATCCTGGTAGGGCGGAAACGGGGTTTTCGTGGCGCGGTCGAGCGCGGCGATATAATCCGGCAGGGAGTTGTGATTGATATCAAGGGTTGCCTGGTTGTCGCTCTTGTAGCCGATATCGCTCATGCGCAGAGATGTCGCCCAGGGGTGATAGACGGTATGAGCGTCGAATTCGTCGAACCCGTTCATCAATTCCGGGCGGTTGCTGAAAAACCGCTTGCAGACGGCGGACGAGCAGCCGAACAGGTAGAGGATGAGCCAGCCCCGTCGTTGCAGGTTCCGGATCAGCGAAAAATAGCCCGCAGAGATGAACTCATGCAACTCCAGCGGACTGTTTTCCATCTGGTAGAGCAGGTGCCAGAGCCGGTCCGGTACCGAATAATTGAAATGGATACCGGCGATGGACTGCATGGTGCGTCCGTATCGATGCCAGAGTCCACGGCGATAGATATGCTTCATCCGGCCGATATTTGAAGAGCCGTATTCGGCGATCGGGATGCTCTCGTCACTGTCGAAGCCGCATGGCATGCTCGCTGCCAGCAGCAGCTCACCGTCGTCGAGCTGTTCGTAGACGAAGCGGTGAATGTCGCACAGGTAGTGCAGGGTCTCGTTGCAATCGATAAACGGCGGGGTGATGAATTCGAGCAGGGCTTCGGAATAATCGGTGGTGATGTGCGGGTGCGTCAGCGCCGAACCGAGCGCCGCGGGATGCGGCGTCTGGGCGATCATCCCGTCCCGGCCGATCCGCAGGCTTTCCTTCTCGATACCGATATTGCCGCCGCTGAGCAGATCGGCTGCGCCATGCTCGAGCAGGCGGGACAGGCGGTCGGGCTGTGCTGGCCGGTCTTTAGACATCATTGAGCGGTGCTGTGGCACGGAGGCTGTTTGATCGAAGTCGCTTCGGCGGGCGCGGGGGGGAGCTGATTCAGCTTACCACTGGCCTTTATTTTCCATCGATGCCCACGGCTCGGTGACCGGAAGATTGTCGCCCTGCTGAAGCAACTCGATGGAAATCTGATCAGGCGTACGGATGAAGGCCATGCGGCCGTCGCGCGGCGGCCGGAGGATCGTTATCCCTTTGTCCATCAACATCTGGCAGTAATCGTAGATATTTTCCACGCTGAAGGCGAGGTGCCCGAAGTTGTTGCCGACGGTATAGTCGTCTGTCTGATCCCAGTTATAGGTCAATTCGATTTCCGTTTCTCCGGGAGCCGTTGCCAGAAAAACCAGCGTGAAGCGACCCTGCTCGAAATCCTTTCTCCTCGTTTCCACGAGACCGAGTTTGTTGGTGAAAAAATCAATTGACTGATCGAGATCCTTGACCCGGATCATGGTGTGCAGAAATTTCATGCAGATGTGTCTCCTCACTGCTTCGTATCCGCAGCTTTGTCTTTGACCTCAGTGGCTGCTTTGTCGACGGCCGAAGCAGCGTCCTCAGTGACTTGGACGGCTTTGTCCTTGACCTCGCCGGCGACCTTCTTGGCGGTTGATGCAGCCTCTTCGCCGATCCGCGCAGCTTCGTCTTTTGCTTCGGTTGCAGCGTCCTTGGTGGCCGATGCCGCGCTCTTGCTGATTTCCGCTGCTCGGTCGGTTACCTCGGCAGCCGCCTGCTTGGCGGCCGATACTGCTTCTTGCGCTTTTTCGGCGACGGTTTCCTTATCTTCGTCGCTGCACCCGGCGGCAATCAGCAACGAGACGACGGCAACGGCAAGCACAATCTGTTTCATGTTCTCTCCCTTTGGAAAAAGGCCGACGGGGTCACAACAAGCGATATCGTTGTGCTGTCTGCCGGCCCCAATAACATTCTATCACTGACAACAAGTAGACACTGATCGGGACAAGTCAAGCCGAGACCATGCCGGCCTGTTCAGGTGCCAATCAGGCCGGGGGTGGTTATGGACGACAGGGGAAGCACGGTTTCACCGATAACCCGCCCGTCTCAGCTGTCCTTTCAGATCATGAATTCAATGACAATTCGATCTCTGGCCGGTAACATGGTCGTATCGTGGTCCCTGCGTGGTGTGAAGGAGCGTTGCATGCTGCATATTTATGTTGATGCCGATGCCTGCCCGGTCAAACAGGAAGTGTATCGTGTCGCCGAACGCTATCGCCTGGCGGTGACCCTGGTGGCCAACAGCTGGATGAGTATTCCCGGAGCGCCGTGGCTAAGACTCATCGTTGTCGACAGTGGCAGCGATGCGGCCGACAATTGGATTGTCGAACATCTGGGAGAGGACGATGTCGTGGTTACCGCCGATATCGGACTGGCCGATCGCTGCCTGAAGAAGGGCGCGCTGGTGGTCGGGTCGACCGGCAGGCCGTTTTCCGACGACATGATCGGGGCGGCGCTGGCTACCCGCGATCTGCTTTCCGATCTGCGAGGTAGCGGTGAATTGACGGGTGGCCCGCCGCCGTTGACCAAACGTGACCGGTCCCGGTTTCTTCAGCAGCTCGACCAGGCC
>CAYSSK010000071.1:0-20498 GCA_964433645.1 uncultured Desulfofustis sp. | reverse complement strand
ATTGGTCGGGGCGGCAGGATTCGAACCTGCGACCTCCTGCTCCCAAGGCAGGCGCGCTAACCAGGCTGCGCTACGCCCCGTTGCGGGGAATTATGAAAGGCATTTCTTAACCCTTCTCCCTGGGGATGTCAATTAAGAATGATTATAAGTTATGAGGCGGTCCTTCAGGGCCGGAGGTCGGGCAAGGAGACCGAAGCTTTGCCCGCGTATTCCGGTGACCGTGAGGTGGCGGATTTACCCTCGTGCCTTTTCACTCGGGAAGGAGACGTTTGCATTATCACCGTCACCCCCTGAGGTCAGCCATGAAGTGATGGAGGATGCAGCGGAAATGTGCTAGTTTCAGTGCTGATCGTTCGTATTCGTTAATCGGTGGCTTGAGAGCAGCAGGCTGTGGCTGCTCGGCCCATTGGGTCCAATATTCTTTTTTGGCTCTTGCGAGCCTATCAGATAGAGGCAATGGTAAAAAATTCCGTTTTCCCCGGCAAGAAACTGCTGCTTTTTCTGGCTCTCGTGCTGGCGGCCTGGGGGGCTATTTATGTCTATAAAGGCGGCGAAGAGAAGAGCGGCCGGGACTTTGCCCGGGAACAGGCGGTTGTCGGCGTGAACACCGCCCTGGTCGAGCGCCGTGATCTGGTTGAAACCCGTGTCTTCAGCGGCACCCTGATCGCCGAGAAGCGCTATGACGCGGCCGTCAAGATCAGTGGTCGAATCCGGGAAATTGCCGTGAACCTCGGCGATTGCATCGGCCGAGGTGAGCTGATCGCCCGGTTGGACAGTGAGGAATACGAACAGCAGCTGGCCCAGGCCCGGGCCGAAATCGATGTGGCCCAGGCCTCGCTGGCCCAGGCCCGCAGCAGCCTTGTCGCCGCCGAACGGGCGTATCAGCGGGCCCTCAAGCTCAGGGACCAGCAGGTGGCCTCGGCCGCCGAACTGGAAACCGCGGAAACCGAACGGCTGGCCCGCCAGGCCGGCGTCAGCCTGGCGCAGGCCCAGATCAAACAGCGGGAAGCTGCTCTGCGCGCCGCCGAAGTCCGCCTTTCCTACACCACCTTGACCGCGGACTGGCAAAACGGCGACGGCAGCTGCCGCTTCGTCGCTCGTCGCCACGTCGACGAGGGCGACACCATCGGGGCCAACACCCCGGTGGTAACTTTGGTCGATTTGTCCCTGCTCACCGCGGTGATCAATGTCGCCGAACGGGACTACGCCTACCTCCATGCCGGTCAACCGGCAACGATCACCGTCGACTCTTTCGCCGACCGCCGCTTTACCGGAACGGTGGCGCGCCTGGCGCCGGTCTTTGATGAGACGAGTCGTCAGGCGCGGGTGGAAATAACCGTGACCAACCCGGACCACGTGCTCAAGGCCGGGATGTTCGCCCGGGTGCACATTGAACTGGGGCGCGCCGAACGGGCTCTGGCCGTACCGTCCACGGCTGTCGTTCAGCGCCTCGGAGTCACCGGGGCATTCCTGGTCGATGACGGCACCGCACGGTTTGTCCCGGTCACCGCCGGCATCGCCGATGACGGCTGGCTGCAGGTGGAAGGACTGGCGGACGGTCAGCAGGTTGTCACGCTTGGTCATCACCTGCTCAGCGACGGGGTCCCGGTATCCACCGCCGACGATACGGACGTAATTCCGCAGCAGAAGCGCAGGTAACGGGATCAGGGCATGAATATCAGCGCCTTTACCACGCAGCGGCCGATCTTCACCATCATGGTGACGCTGATCATTATCCTGATCGGCGTCGTATCGATGAGCCGGCTCCCCATCGACCTGCTGCCGGAGATTTCTTATCCCGCCTTGAGCATCAACACCTCTTACGGCAACGCCGCGCCGGAGGAAGTCGAAAACCTGGTGACCGAAGTTATTGAACGCGCCGTGATGGCCATCCAGGGAATCGAGGAGGTCACCTCCGAATCCACGGAAGGTAACAGCCGGGTTCGCGTCTCATTTACCTGGGGGACCAATCTCGACGCCGCCACCAACGACGTGCGCGACCGGCTGGACCGGATCATCGATGATTTGCCGGAAGAAACCGAACGCCCGGAGCTCCGCAAATTCGACCCCAACAGTGCGCCGATCCTGATTTACGGGGCGGCCTCCGACCTTGATCCCATCGAGTTGCGCCGCCTGATCGACGACCAGATCAGTTACCGCATGGAACAGGTTCCCGGCGTCGCCACTCTCGATGTCTGGGGCGGGCTGGAGCGGGAGATCCGCATCGAGATCGATCTCGACCGCCTGCGAGCCCTGCAGCTGTCGCTGGACACGGTGCGCAACGCCATCCGCAATGCCAACATCAGTCTGCCGGCCGGCACCATCGAATCGGGCAACACCGAGATCCGCCTGCGCACGCCGGGAGAGTTGACCAGCATCGGCCAGTTGCTCGACCTGGTGGTCGACCGGCGCAACGACACCCCGATCTATCTCAAGCAAGTCGCCACCGTCAGCGACACCCACGCCGAAATCACCAGAATCGTCCGGGTCAACGGCAAACCCGGCGTTTATCTGGCCGTACGCAAGCAATCGGGCACCAATACCGTTGAAGTGGCCCAGCAGGCCAAGAAGGTGCTCGAACAGATCAACCGGGATTTCCCTCAGATCCAGATAATCCCGATCATCGATACCTCCGACTACATCCAGCGCTCCCTGGCCAACGTCGGCCGGACCATTGTTATCGGCGGCTTTCTCGCCGTTCTCGTTCTGCTCACCTTTCTCCGCAATATCCGCGCCACGCTGGTGGTCACCACCGCCATCCCGGTGGCCATCATCAGCACCTTTGCGATGATGTATTTCGGCAACCTGACTCTGAACCTGATGACCCTGGGAGGACTGGCCCTGGGCGTCGGCATGATGGTCGACAACTCCATCGTCGTGTTGGAAAACATCCTGCGCCGTCACCAGGTGCTCCACGAAGAACCGAAGGAAGCGGCCATCAACGGATCCCGGGAAGTGGCCGGCGCCATCGTCGCCAGCACCTGCACGACGCTGGCTATCTTTGTGCCGATGCTCTTTGCCCAGGAAATCTCCGGCCTGCTCTTCCGCCAGCTCACCTATGTGGTGGCGTTCTCGCTGCTCTGCTCGCTCTTCGTGGCACTGACCCTGGTGCCGATGCTGACCAGGCTGTTTCTCGGCATCCGCCGGGAGAAGCGCGGTCTTTTCAAACACGCGGCCGATCGGGTCGGTCGGCTCCATGACCGACTCAACCGGCGCTACACAACGCTGCTCGATGCAGCCCTGCAGTCTCCCCGAACCACCGTCTTTGTCGTCTTCCTGGTCTTTGGCCTGAGCCTGACCCTGCTGCCGTTGATCGGTACCGAATTCATGCCCGCCTCGGACGAAGGCGAGGTCAGGGTCAACGTATCGATGGCCGGCGGCACCAGGCTCGAGGTACTGGACGAGACGATGAGCGGTGTCGAGCAGATCGTCGTCGATTCTGTCCCGGAAATGCGAGCCGCCGTGACCACCATGGGCTCGTCGTCCGGTCGCGGCGACGCGGCGGGCGGCACTATTCGCCTGTCTCTGGTCCCATTGCTGGAACGGGACCGTTCCAGCACGGAAGTCGCCGCCGATCTGCGGCGGCAGATCGGCGTGGTACCCGGCGCCGAGGTGCGGGTCCGCGCCGGCCAGGGCATGTTCCTGCTGTCACGGTTGATGGGCGGCGGTGAAGACAATCTGGAGGTGGAAATCCGCGGCTACGATTTGGCCACCCTGGATCGGCTGGCCGAGACGGTGGAAACCCGGATCGAGGATATTCCCGGCATCACCGACACCCGGCGCGGGCGTGAGGAAGGAGTACCGCAGACACTGCTGGAAATCGATCGCGACCGGGCCGCCGATCTGGGCCTGAGCGTGGCCCAAATCGCCCGGACCCTGGAGACCGCGCTGTCCGGCACCAGAGCCGGCCAGTTCCGCGACGGCAGCGGCGAGGAAGTCGATATCCTGGTTCAGGTCAAGGATGCAAAATTACTCAGTATCGAGGATCTGCTGACACTGACCATCAACAACGACGCCGGCCAAGCCGTCTCCCTGCGCAACCTGCTGACCCCTCAGCCAAGTCTGGGACCGGTTGAGATCGAGCGAAAAAACCAGCAACGCCTCGTCGAGGTCTGGGCCAACGTGGCCAATCGCCCGCTCGGCGAAGTCGCCGCCGACGTTCAGCAGCAGCTGAGCGACGTCCCCCGGCCGCGCGGCTACGAGATCGTCATGGCCGGCGATGTCGAGCAGCAGGCCGAATCGTTCCGGGAGCTGCTGCTCGGTATTATCCTGGCAACGATTCTCGTCTATATGGTCATGGCCTCCCTCTACGAGTCCCTGCTGCCACCGGCCATCGTCATGTTCTCGGTACCGCTGCCGCTGATCGGCGTTATCCTCGTACTCCTGATGACCGGCACCACCTTCAACGTGCAGAGTTTTATCGGCTGCATCATGCTCGTCGGCATCGTCGTCAACAACGCCATTTTGATTGTCGATCGGGCCAACACCTTGTTTCGCGACGAAGGGCTGGACCTGCTGTCGGCCGTACGCACGGCCGGCCGGGACCGGTTGCGCCCGGTGTTGATGACCTCGCTGACCACCGTGCTCTCCCTGCTGCCTCTCGCTCTGGGCATCGGCGAAGGCAGCGACATGCAGGCGCCGCTGGCGCGCACCGTGCTCGGCGGCCTGCTCAGCGCTTCCCTGATCACCCTGGTCTTCATCCCGGTGGTCTTCCTGCTCTTCAACCGGCATAAAGAACGGCGCCGCACCATCCTTGCCGCAGCAGGTTCATGATGAGACGAGTCACCGGCACGATACTATCTTCGCTCCTGGCGCTGGTCATCAGCGGGTGTTTTGGTGTTACCCTGCAGCCCCCACCAACCCGGCCCGTCGACCTGTCGACGCCAGACCACAGCCGGCCGCAAAAAAACGGCGCCGCTCCCGCCCCGCTGCCAACCGCCGAACCGACCGAGATTGCCGAGCACTCCTACCTGACGAGGGAAAAACCGCCCCCCCTGAAATCGACGGCAGACGCCGTTCTGGAGTTGAGCGTCGAGCAGGCGGTTGTCTCGGCGCTGGCCAATAACCGCGCCCTGGTCGTCGAACAGTTCAACCCGGTGATCGCCGGCAGCTTCGTCGATACCGAGCGTGCCGTCTTCGATCCGACTCTGTTTGCCGAAGCCTCGCTTGAAGCGGATCGGCAGCGTTCATTCGACGTAGCCACCGACCGCCTGTTTTCCCTCGACGGCGACGCGCGGGCTATCATCGGCGGCATCAGCCGGCAGCTGCCGACCGGCACGGAGGTCTCGCTGGAGATTTCCCAGCGAAGCAGCAGCCGCGACGACAGCCGGACCAATGATGAGGCGCGAGCCGGGCTGAACCTGACGCAGGCCCTGCTCCGCGGCGGCAGCAGTTCCGCCAATCTGGCCGGCGTCCACCGGGCCCAAGTCGCCGCACTGGCCTCGTCGTACCAGCTTCGAGGGTTTGCCGAGAACCTGGTGGCCAGTGTCGAAAACGCATATTGGAATTACGCGCTGGCGGCACGCCAAGTCGAGATTTTCGAAGAGTCGTTTGCCCTGGCCCAGCGACAGCGCGACGACATTCACACCCGGATCGAGGTCGGCCAGATTGCGGAGACGGAAGAAATCGTCGCCAACGCCGAACTGGCCCTGCGCCGGCAGCAATTGATCGATGCGCGCAACGACCGCGAACAGGCGCGACTAACCCTGCTGCGCCTGCTCAATCCGCCGTCGGCCCGAGGATGGGATTGGCACATCTCGCTCAGCGACAAGGCCGTCATTCCGGAGGTGAGTCTGGGCAGCGCCGAAGACCACGAAACCCTGGCCATCCGCCTGCGGCCGGACCTCAACGAAGCACGGCTGCAGGCCCGCCGCGGGGAGTTGGAGACCGTGCAGACCGCCAACGGCCTGCTGCCGCGCCTGGACCTGTTCGTCACCCTGGGCAAGACCGGCTACGCCCGAAGTTTTGGCGACAGTTTCACGGCACTAGACGGCCCCGGTTACGATCTGGCGGCCGGTCTTGCCTTCGAGCTGCCGGTCGGCAACCGCACCGCCAAAGCCCTCGACCGGCGCGCCCGAGCCGGCTATCGGCAGGCGCTGCACAGTATCGACAACCTGCGGCAATTAATATCGCTGGAAGTGCGCACCGCCCTGCTGGAAGTGGAGCGCAGCCTGCAGCAGATCGAGGCGAGCGCCGCCCGCCGCGTCCTGCAGGAAGAGGTTCTGCGGACCGAGACCGTGCGCTTCCGTGTCGGCACCGCCACGGCACTGGACGTGGCCCGTGTCCAGCGCGATCTGCTGGAGAGCCGCATCAGCGAAGTGGAAGCCATCGTCAACTACCGCCAGGCCCTGATCAACCTCTACCTGCTCGACGGCACGCTGCTGCTCCGCCGCGGCATCGAGGGCCCGGGCGCAGAGGAAGTGCTGCTGAACAACGAAAACGGGACAGTCCCTTTTTAAACAGTCCCTTTTTAAAAGGGGACTGTCCCGTTTTTTACTCAACAGACGTTTTCATCCGGCAGAAAGAAAATGGGGACTGTCCCCATTTTCGTGCTGCAGGCCATGGACCGGAAAAGGACTCTGCATGACTACATAAACATCTCCGTTTTCGGGTGTTCGTCAATGGTCCGGGCCCGTTCGCGAATGCGGGAATCAAGCATGCCGAGATCGTTGGTGAAGGCTTCTTCCGGACAGATACGGACGCATTTGAAGCAGCAGATACAATTGTCGGCAAACTCGGGATACGGCGCCAGCGTGATGGCCTGTACCGGGCACTCCTCGGCACACAGACCACATTGGGAACACTGCTGCTCGTCGATCTGCTTGGCCGGCATGTTCGTTTTCGCTGTGGCAAACACGATTTTGGACATTTCCTCAAACATCTGCTGCGGCTGGTAGGCCAGCATTTCCAAAGGCAGGGCCGGCACTGGCGGCACAGCCGAAAATTTGTCGACGACCCGATCCACCAGATCGGTGACCAACCGGTCATCCGTCTCGTCCGGATGATTTTCGCCAAGTGGATTGCTGAAACGCCACATCATCGAATGCTCTGCCAGCACCTTGCCGGCGCCGATCACCTGGTAACCCCGCTCCTGAAGCGCAACACCCAGGTCATGCAAGGCGATGCCGCTGCTCGCCCCGCCCCAGGTGACAAACGGCACTGCATGCCCGCCGGACGCCTGCGGCAGGCTGGCGAGAAACTCGAGCACCGGTGGGATCGCCCGGCTGAAATAGACCGGCGAACCGATAAACAGGCACGACCGGTCATCACTCAACCGCTCGGCCAGATCGCCATCCAGACTGCTCTGTTTCGCCAGATCCAACGATACCACGTCAACGCCCCTGTTTTTAAGAGCAGCAGCAATAACCTTCCCGACATGATGGGTCGTACCGCTCGGTGACATCGTGACAACAACCGCGAATTTCATGACCTTTGTCAACCTCCTGAAAAAGTATTTACGGACAATTGCACAAAACATAATGCGACGATTCGCGCAAAAATGCAAGGGCGCGATGACCCTACCGGCAAAACAGCACGGTGCCCCGCATCATGAATGAAAAATTTTCGAATCATTCAACTAGGCAGGCTATAACGACTTTGATTATAACGATATGCCCGATAACGGAGGCCGCACCACTGAAGGAGTGTCATCGCCACAACCGGTAGGGATGGTTGACAGTCCCGAAAAAATCTCCACAAGTGCCCGACTGGCTCGAAAGTAGGGCAGACACGCCATCCCATCCATGGCCTGGCCGTCGGGTGCGGACGCCCTGTCCGCACCCCTTCGGGCCTGATTCTCCGACCCCCTGGGCCTCTGCGATGCCGCCTCCGACTGAACGGGCCAACCCGGGGAACTGATTTTCATATAAAAAAACATGGTGTCTGCATAAAGTGCTGTCGATACGACATCCTACTTCCAACTATAACTCATTCATTTTCGGTAAAAATGTTCTTTTACCTGAATCATCTTCATGTTAGTATTGCAGTGTCATTTGTAACCATGACTTTCTTGTCCGTTTTTTGCCTCCGTACAGACGATCGTATGCCCAGCCATCTTTCTTTTACAAGGGAGGAAAGACAATGAGACACCATCCTTTTTTCAAAACCATCTGCACCATCGTCCTCTCCCTTTTTACGCTGGCCACGGCCCAGGCGGGGCAGGTCATTACCAGGGAGGACCGGGACTGGGCACAGCAGGCCATCAGTCAGGAAGCGCACGTAGGAGCCATCGACAGTTCCAAGAGCGTAGCCGTGCTGAATTTTCACAATCGAACCGGACAGGAACGGCTCAACGCCCTGCAGAAAGGGCTCGCCCTGATGCTTATCACCGACCTCGCCAAGGTTGAGACCATCGTTGTCGTCGAACGCGTCAAGATGCAGGCACTGGTCGACGAACTCGCTCTCGGTGAATCAGGGCTGGTCGACAGCGCCACCGCCCCCAAGGTCGGCAAACTGCTCCGGGCCTACTACGTGGTGAACGGAGAGATTCGGGAAGGCTCCATCGATGAACTCGAAATCGATTCGTCAATCCTTGATGTCCCCTTTGAAAACGTCAATGACCTGACCCCGGCAGCCGGCAGTCTCAATGAACTTTTCCGCATGGAAAAGGAGGTTTTGTTTGCGATTGTCGAAGAACTCAACATCTATCTCTCCCCGGAGAAAAAGCGCCAGCTCGAAATGCCTCTGTCAATGAGCACCGCCGCGCTGCTCGCCCTGTTTCAGGGGATCCATCTCTCAGACCAGGGTCGCTATCCCGAGGCAGCCGAGATGTACAATCGCGCCATTGCCGAGGACCCCGGCCTGGATGTCGCCCGGGACGCGCTGCAGGAACTGAACGACATGGGCCTGCAATCAAGTGAGGATGTTTCCAGGGTTGAGGCGAAATCTGAAGTTCCGCCGGCCGGGGAGGAAGGCGCGGGGTGGGGAACGTTTGTCGCCGTCGGACTCGGAGTTGCCGCTATCGGCGGCGGCATCGCGGCGCTTGCCTCATCCTCATCGGATTCCGATGATGACAACGGCCAACGGCCTTCTCCGCCGGATCCAGATCCTACTCCGCCGGAACAACCTACGGCAAGCATCAATAAAACAAGCGGCAGTTGTTACAACGACACGGTACTCTTTTCTTTTTCGGAGCCAATGAACACAACGCTCGGAGATGCGGTGATCAGCCCCGCAGATTTTAATATTGAGTATCAAGCGTGGAACGGATCGCAAACGTATATCGTCGAATGGGAGAACGGCTCCTCGATGTGTTCCGCGCTCAGTTCAATCGCTATTGAACTGGATGATTTCGAGTCCGCCGAAACCGGGGCGTCGCTCGGCGGCACCACCAGTTTTGACATTACCTTCACGCCTTAAAAAAAGGTGCTGTGCCGTTTGGCAACCTGCTTCGTGGGAAGCCTTGCCACCTGAGGCTTCCCACCGCTAGAACAGCTGCAGTGCCGCCTCTTCCGCCGCCTTCAGCCAGCCTTCCAGATCGGCGGCCGAGGCGGTATGCTCGGCTGCTTTGATAATAGCTCCGCTCTCGACTTCCACCATCCGCACGTCGATGCGGATCTGTTCACCGAGCAACTGATAGCCGCCGAACACCATTAGCTGCGCACCGAGAATCCGGCCAAGCGCCAGCCGGCTGTCTTCACTGGCCAATGCGGAACTCCCCAGACTCAATTCTTCAAGGGCCAGCAGCAGCTGCTGCCGTTCGATGACCGCAAATCCCCCTTTTTCTGCGAGGGTCTCGATGACTCGAGCGGTCAAAAAATCCTGCATGTCGCCCAGCATCGGATTATCCGTCACGCTCATATCTTCCAGATCCCACACCGCCACGCGGCTGCCACTGCCATAGTGCGCCGGAGTATACGCCTCCTGTTCGGAAGCACAGGCCGCCAGCAGGCAGGCGACGACAAGCATGAGCGGCAGGCTGACATATCTTTTCATGAATACCTCAAACTCAGGTGGAAACCGGGCCAATCTCCCGGATTTTATCGTCGGTCTGCAACGGCCGGCTCTGTTCGATGATCTTGACCGCGCAGAAATCCGGTTCGACCCCGACGATCTCGACCCTGCCGATAACGCTCGCCAGCCCCTTCATCTCCTTTCCTTTATAGGTGATCGATCGGCCCTCTTCCAGCACCTCGAACACCGTCCCCGGCACCGCGCCCTGATTGGAACCGAGGTTGATAATGGCCTGATCGCCGGAGACCTCGACGATGAAACCCTGCAACGGGTAATTCTCGATCACGGTCTGCAGCACCTGACGGTTCAGCCATTGCGCCTCTTCCGCAAAATCAGCCCCGTTCGGAGCCAAGGTGCGGGTCAGAACTTTCGGGATCGCCGTCGTTTCCGAATCGATCAGGCGCAGACTTAACATCGATGAATCGGTCAGATGAAGCAAGGTCCCGGTGGCGATGATTTTCGAAGCCAAAACCCGGCCGAGCTTCAGCGCCGTCTCGGGATCGGCGAGTTCTGAACTACCCAGGTTCAATTCCTCGAGCAATCGATCCATGATCACCCGTTCCACCACCGTGACCCGGCCGGACTGATTCAACTGCTCGGTCAGTTGAGCGGTCAGCACGGCGGAAATCCCGTCCCGCGCCGACAGTGCGCCTTTCTCCTGTATATCAACAAAACTGACGATCATCGGTCTTGATGTCCAACCATCCTCCGACTTAAAAAAAGAAAGGATGCCCGACTGGCTGTTGAAGCGGTCGGCAAGTTCCTTTACCAATCGGTCGATGCGCTCTTTTTCGGCGATATCCTTCTGCAGGTTGATCAATTCCTGGGTCTTTCTTGCCAGGACCTCGGCATAGCGATCGTTCTTGTTGACCTGCAAGGCCTGCTGAAAAGCGGCCAGCGCGTTGGTCAGATCACCTTCTTTCTGGTAAGCCACACCTTTATTGGACATGGCCACCAGGTTGTGGGGGTCGAAATCGATCGCCTGGTCGTAGTGGATGCGCGCCTGGTCGTAATTGCCAATATTCGCCTGCAGCCTGCCATATTGATTATGCGCATACGCTTTCTGGAAGGACATGCCATCCTGTTTGGCAACGGCTTTTCCGTATTCCGCCGTGGCGTCTTCCTGCCGGTTCTGACTGTAGAGATAATCCCCCTTGAGGACATTGACGTAGCCCCGATCCGGGGCCTGTTCTTCAACCAGCTCCGCGAAGTCGAGAGCCTGGGTGGGCTGCCCCTCATCGAAGTGTACTTTCGCCAGTCCTTCCAGGCCGGCAATTTTCGCTTCCCCTTCTTCGTCGGCGAGGTCCAGGAACACATCCTTTGCCTCTTCGGCCCGGTCGGCTTTCAGGGCGGCGTATCCGTAGAGGGTTTTGGCCTCGAAATTGGCCGGGTCTTTTTCACTGACCGTGCCGGCCAGAGCCAGCGCAACCGGAGCCTCGTCACGCTGTAGTTCTCGTTCCGCCAGCGCCAGCAGCATTTTCTCCGTGGTTTCACCGACACCCTGGAAATAGTCGATAATCTTCAGACCCGGCCCGAGGATGTAGATGGTGGGAAGAATGACTTGCGCATCATACTGAGCACTGATCCCTTTCGTGTCGATCATGACCGGGAAGCCGGCGTCATGGGCAACGATGAAATCGGAGACGCTGCTGCTGGAGGAGGTGGTGATGCCCCAGATCAACAGATCCGCAGCGGGAAATTCTTTCACCACCTTGTTGAGACTGAGCAGTCCTTCCTGACTGGCGGAGGACTCCGTATCGAAAAAATAGAGAATGACCAGAGAACTCTCTTTCACCGCCGACAACTTGTGCGAGCGGCCGTACACATCCTTCAGGGTGAAAAGCGGCGCCTCATCCCCCGGATTGAACTGGGCGTGCAACACGCCGCTCCCGTAATGAAGCCCGCTGACGAGCAGTGCAAGGCAGAAAACGATTTTGAACATGGTATGCATGGCTTGCTCCCTGCAGATTGTTGTTATTGTGGCAATAACCGTATCGATAGCGGCATCTCC
The DNA here is from genome assembly GCA_964433645.1 of uncultured Desulfofustis sp. Lineage (GTDB taxonomy): Bacteria > Desulfobacterota > Desulfobulbia > Desulfobulbales > Desulfocapsaceae > Desulfofustis. Next base: position 8,536 of record CAYSSK010000071.1, on the reverse strand, counting down.
CCGCCCTTGCTCAGATCAAGTTGGGCTTTCCAGTCGCCGTGCCCCGTCAGCTGCAATTCAACCTCGTGCTTGTCCGCGCTGACGGTCAATTCATCCGGTGTTTCCCCGGCATAATCACCATCGATATAAATTCGCGCACCCGGTGGTCGACTGGTCACCTTCAACAACGTGGTCACCATGGTCGACGGTGCCGACGTCGGCACGGAAGCCACCACGTTATCCGCCGGCTCCGGCCGTTGCGACGCCGTGTCGGCCGGCGTTCCGCTGATCGGAGGGGCAAAAGTGTCGTCCGGCTCGGCAGCCGAAGGGGGAGGCTGATACACCTCCACCGCTTCAGTGCCGCTGGGGGCCGCCGGCTGCTCACGAGCCTCCGGGCCAGGTGCCTGCTCCATCGCGGCCGGCTCATCGAAAGCGGTATTGGAGAAAATAGACAAATCGTCCGCCGGGTCGGGGACCTGTGTTGCCTTCGGAACCGACGGCAACTCGGGGCGTTCTTCGGCTGTATCAACCGGCTGAGCAGGTGGTGACGGCGGGCGCATTGGCCGTTGCTCGGCAGCGGATCGGGAAACCGCCGGCTGCGTCGCTTCCCTTTCCGCCGGTTCTTCTGCTGGTACGTTCGCTCTTTCTTTCACCGGCTCTTTCGCCGGTTCTTCTGGTGCGCTTTCCTGCTCCTGGGTTACGGTTTGTCTCCCTTCATCCTCCGTCGTATCCGTCTCGACCTCGACCCTGGCAGGAGGCTCCGTGGTTTCCGTCTCCTGCCAGGGAAGCTTGAGGGTGGTTAATATATCCGGCAGGTTCGTCAAGGGCCTGTCGACAAGCCCGAGGTAATGAGAGATCCCGGTCAGACTGCCCAAGAGCAGCAAACAGGCACCGAGAACCAGCGGCAGCTTTTTGCGGCGTGGTCGCGACTGCGGGCGGGCCAACGGTTGCCGTTGACCCGCCCGCAGTTCACCGGCCAATTGTTCACCACTGGCGTGACGCTCTGCCGGATCCCGGGCGATAGCCTTCATGATCACGGCGGAGATCCAGGCGGGCAGCGCCGGGTTCAACGATATCGGCGGGGTGACCGGGTCGCTGGTAATCGCCTTGAACAAGGCCCCGAGATTGGCTCCTGTAAAGGGGCGCTGGCCGGTGGCCAGTTCGTAGAGAATAACACCGAGCGAATAGATATCCGAGCGACCATCGACCGGTTGGCCGAGCACCTGTTCCGGACTCATGTAGACGGGCGTGCCCAGTATTTCACCGGCCTGCGTCATCTGCTGGCCGTCCGGATCGTCGATATGGGCGATCCCGAAATCGGTGACCTTGATCTCCCGGCTCTCGGAACAGATGATATTGGCCGGCTTGATATCACGATGCACGATGCCTTTCTGGTGCGCATAGTGCAATGCATCCGCAACCGCTATGCCGATGTCAACAATCTCCTCAAGGTCAAACCGCCGTTGTTTCAGCAATTCGTTCAACGGCACACCCTCGAGAAGTTCCATGGCTATATAGACCGTACCAAGATCCTCACCGACATCATATACCGTGACGATCCCGCGATGCGAAAGACGGCCGACGGCGGTCGCTTCCTTGAGAAATCGCCGTACATAATCGGTCGATGACACCCGGTCTTCGCGCAGGACTTTCAGTGCGACAAGTCGATCGATCTGCGGGTCGTGAGCCTGGTACACCACCCCCATCGAACCGCGCCCGATTTCCGAGACAACCTGGTATCTGCCGTATTTCATTGCGCGAAATAGTCCTTCAAAAAGTCGACGACCACCTCGAGGGGAATAAGGAAGCCGATCTCCTGCGCCTCACGATGTCGTCCCTTAACCACTGCGACAAATGCCCCGGAGCTGTCGAAAACAGGACTGCCGCTGCTGCCCGGTTGAATTTTCATATGCACCTGCCAGAGCGGTATCCGATTGATCTTGCGCGGTGGACCGTTGACGAAGCCTTTCTCTATCGTGCCGCGCAGATTGATCGGGCAACCGATTGAATACACCGTCTCCCCCATACCGAGCAAATTCCTTCCCTCCAACAGACTGACGATTTCCTCCTTAGCCGCCGCCACTTTGATCAGGGCCAGATCACGCTCAAAATCAGCCTTGACGACGTCACCCTCGTAAAACAACCCGGTGTTGGTCATGATCTTGACCTGATCGTGCTCGAGCAGATCGTGGGCCGTGCACAGGACCAATCCCTCCTGATCAATGAAGAAGCCGGTGAATTGCGTCGACAACTCGTTTGCCCGCACATGAATGCAGGCCACATTGGCTATCTGGTTGAGCACCGGCTCCGGAATAACCTGCGAGGCGGGCGCCCCCGACGAACGACCGTCACCCTCCCGTTCCCGAAGATAGAGAACCAGGTCGGCGACACGTTCCTCGTCGATGTCGTCGCCGTCCACAACGACGGTGGCCACCGACCCGAGCGTCGAGTCAGGAGCAAGATCGATCCGCCAGCTCGGCCGCTGACCATCGGCCGCTGTGCCACTGATGAGCAGGCGGCCTTGCGACAAGGCCGTCTGCTCGACGACCAGGCCGGCCTGCTCGAGCCATTGGCGGATAAGAGACGAGGTCTCCGAAACAGGCAGCTGAAAACGCTCCGTCGGGTCTTCCACCGCCGCTGCCGTGATCGAGAACGAAAAGAGCCAGAAAGCAATCAGCGGCGGGACCATGAAACGCGGCACGGTGGTCATGGCAGTGACGCTAAAACAACGGTGATATTGTCCTTGCCGCCGGCCGCATTGGCCCGTTCAACCAGATACGACGCGGCATCCTGCAACTCCTGACCGTGCGCCAGGCACGCCGCGATGTCGTGCTCCGCCACCATATCGGTCAAACCGTCCGAACAGAGCAGAAAAATGTCGCCGGATTGCGCAGCGCCTCGAATAATATCGACGTCAAGAGCCTCCTCCGAGCCAACGGCCCGCACGATCACATTGCGATAGCGATGAGTTTTCGCCTCGGCCTCGCTGATCCGACCAAGATCCAGCTGTTGTTGAACGAACGAGTGATCCTTGGTCAACCGGACGAGGCCACCGTCTCGAAAACGATAGGTCCTGCTGTCTCCTACATGACCGAGGACAAAACGCTGCGGCAGCAGCACGAGAATTTCAGCGGTGCAGGCCATCCCGGCACTGTCGGAATGACGTGCGGCATGGGTAAAGATGGCGGCGTTGGCGTGCAGGAAACTTTTTTTGACGGCTGCTGCCGCGTCATCCTCAGTGGCAAGCTTCCCCCCGCTAAGAGCGGTGGCAACGCTCGAGACGAACAGCGCGCTGGCCACCTCGCCGGCGGCCGCCCCGCCGACCCCATCGGCCACGGCAAAACAGCCGGAAGCAGTATCGATGAAATAGGCATCTTCGTTGACTGAACGCTTCAAACCGGTATCGCTTCTACCGTAAGCAGATACGTGGGGTTTGCTCAGCACGTGGCCTCCGCGGAATGTTCACAAACATCGTATGTTACCTTGACAGTAGCGAAAAAAAACTGTTGCATCAACGAGATTTTGATATGATAGGAAAGAAGACGCATCCTGCTGCAATCAACCCCACAGCAATTGAGAGCCGATGAAACCGCCGCCGATCAAGGTTGAAATCGTCCATATTGATGGACCGCTGAAAGGCACCATCCAGGAGTTCTACGAACCGGTCATCACCCTCGGCAGACATCCCGGCTGCCAGGTCGTCTTCCCCCGCGAGCTGACCAGCATATCCCGGCATCATCTTGAACTCCGCCGAGACGGAAACCGCTTTCAGGCCGTGGATCAAAGCACCAATGGCACCCTGCTCAACGGCAAGCCGATCGAGCAGAGCTTCCTCAAAAACGGCGACATCCTTACCCTTGGCGAAAACGGCCCCAAACTCAGTGTCCTCACCTCGATCATCTCGGCCGACGAAGTGGTGCCAGAGCCGCCCTCCCGGGCTTTGGAAGATCCGCCAGCCCCGCCCCGGCGGCAGCCGAAACCGGAGCGGGGCCTCACCGCCGCCCCCACGGATGACGCCACTCCGGCGCCACCGGTTCGGGATCATATCAGCCCGCCGCACCGGCCACCGACCGAAAAGCACCCCCACGAGCCGGCGGAAGACCGGAGTGTAACGTCAGCACGCCAGCCTTTCGTCATTCAGTTCGGGGCCATGATCAAGAGTTACAACACGCTGCCGATTACCCTGGGCAGCGGTGCCGATTGCGATTTCGTTATCGCTCACCGGGCGGTCCTGAGCCACCATGCTCAGATCTATTATGCCGGGCAGCAGTATTATATCAAGGACCTGACCGGCCGCGGCCTGGTCGCCATCAACGGCACCCCGGTTAACGATGGCGCGGCCATGCCTCCCGATACCTGCATTTCCTTGTCCGGCCAGGGACCGATGTTCCAGTTCATCGGTGCCGGACGTCTGGCAGAGATTGAGAACTGCGTTGCCGACAGTCCGGGACACGACTCCGCCGGCGCATCGCCGGCCGACGGGGGCAATGTGAAAAAGAAGGGCTTCTGGTCCTTTGGAAAAAAATAGCACACCCGCCCTGGCTTCTCCTGCATCCCCGCAATCGCAGTGAAGCAGGCGCACGAACCACCGCAGCTGCAGAATCGAGACAATTCGGCGAAGATAACCGGCAGTCCGCCCACCACTACCCGCAGCCTGGAGGAATCGAACATGACGCTGCATGCGCCGCCCTTTACCATCACCGCCTGCGCCGGTTTCGCCGGAGAGGCTGCCTCCCCCTGGCAGGGCGCACCGGTCCAGGCGATAATCGGTGAGCTCGACCACGCCCTGGCGACAATCAGGCCGACGCTGTTTGTCGACATGCCTGAGCATCTCTGCCCGGAAGGCGGCCTGTCGCTCGGATTCGAACGCCTTGCCGATTTCACTCCACCCGGATTGCTCAACTCGCAGCCGTATCTGCAGGACCTGCTGGCTGCGGCCGCCTATCTTCGTGAGGCAGCAGCGCAACACCTGCCAGACAGTGATCGCCAGCACTATTTTGACCGCCGACCTCATCTCCCCCGCACACCGCTCGCGGAGCAGGCCGCGTCCGTTCATCGCCCGCCGCCGGCCACTCCCGGTCCGGGACCGCTCGACAACCTGCTGGGCATGGTCGATATCCCTGAACGGCAGCCCGATACGCCTGGAGACCCCGACGCCGGGGCCTTCTACGAAAACCTGGCGCTCACCATCGCCAAACGAATCGCCCGCGACCGCCGCTTTCGATCGCTTGAAGCTGCTTGGCTCGGCCTGCACTTTCTCGAAGAGCATATCGGCGCCGGCGACGCTGTCCGGCTCTCGCTCATCCCGGTAAACGAGAGCAACCTGCAGCAATCCCTGGCCCGGCAGCGAGATAACCTTGTGGACCGACCGCCTTCCCTGCTGCTCTTCGACCTCCCGTTTGACAACTCCTCCCGATCCATGGAGTTGCTCGGCGAACTCGCCCGCTGCGCCGACACCCTGATGACCCCGGCCGTTGCCTGGATCACTCCAACATTTTTCCAGTGTGCCGACTGGCAACAGCTGGACCGTCGACCCTTTCTGCCCCATTATCTCGATGACCCGGCCTATGCGGTCTTCCGCACGTTGCGCAAATCCCCGACCGCTGCCTGGCTGTGCCTCTGCTGCAATCGACTCCTCGGCAGAACACTGGTCAGCGGCTTCGACGAAGTCAACGGTTCATCTGCCACCGCGCTCCCCTGGATCGCCCCGGTGTGGGGCGTCGCCGCATTGATTGCCCAGCGCATCGCCGCCAGCGGCATGCCCACCGGCATGGCGCAGCAGCGTCACAATCAACTGACAAACCTGGCCCGAATTGCCCCCGGTTCAGAACCGCCCGCCGGCTGTGAAACCGTTTTCCCGGAACATCGTGTCGAACAGCTGCTGAGCTGCGGCATCGTCCCGCTCGTTCCCCTGGTGCGGCAAGGCAGCGCGTTCATGGCCGACGACCGGATGCTGGCCCGTGGTGCAAGCGCCAGCTTCCAGTTCATGCTCAGCCTGCTGGTGCACTGCCTGCTCACCCTGCAAGATCAACGCGATTACCATGCAGACGGGGAGCAACTGGCTGCAGCGATAAGCGACGACCTCCACCTGCTGCTGGCCGAGCGGTGCCGGTCCGATCCCGGCACCGTTGCCGTCAACACCGAAAACGGCCCATCCGGAAAGGGAACGCCACTCCATGTCAGCTGGCGGCCGGCAGGGTCAATCGTCGGCCCGAAAGACGTTATTGAACTGCAGATTCTCTGGTGATCACAGGCTCCGACAACGGCGGGTTTGCTCAGCTCGGGACCAGCGCCTTGAGGGCATCCTCCAATGGATCGGACAAGTTGTCCAGCCCGTCAAGATCGATGATCTCCTGGAACGCCGGTATGCCGGATAATTGCGTTACCTCCTGGATAAAGCGATCATTGGGCAGAAAGGTGTCCAGCGGCGTGGTCACCTGCACCGCGGGAAGGTTGCCGAACCGCGGCACGGTTATAACCTCGATGCGGTAGCGGAGATCTTCCAGCAGCGTCATCAGTGTCGGAAAATTATTGAAGAAAAGAACCAGGGTAAGATGACAGAGCAGCGCTTGCCGCATCTCCTCGGGCTGCCTGGCCTCCCGCCCTTCGACCATGTTCTGCAGTCGCTTGAGCGGACATTCGCTCTGGTAACAGAGCAGGAACCTGGTCGGCGAGGTGATGGTCACCCTCTGATCCGGCTCATCCCCGATTTCAAGCGTATATTCGAGCGGTGTACAGTCGATAATGTTGCCCATGGCCGGCAGCGGCGTCATCAATTTTTTCGGGAGCTGAAACGGATTCTCACAGATGGCGCCGTAGCGTTCCTGCAATTCGGCAAAGGCTCGATCCGAACCGTTGATCTCTTCAACCGACGAACTTTTTACATAGGTTCCGAGCATTTTGCGCGGCACGAACAGCGGACGCAACGTGGTCAGATGCCGACTCAGCCGGTTTTCCAGTTCCGCGGCTATTTTGGCCGTCGCCTGGCGCAATTTTAAAAACTCCTGATTATCAAGATCCTTGCGGGGGATGCTCGGTTGTACCATGTTGGTTCCTCTGGGTTCTGTAAGGTGACTCACGGGTAATGGGGTTATCAACTCAACTGCACGATATAGGCTTGGGTTTCGTCTTCCTGGCTATACGGGCAAAACATCACGGTTTCAGGAGCGCCATCGACCTTGACGAAGTACGACGTATTCCGATCGATGGGGTTCTGTACCGCCCAGGCGTCGAACTCGCGTTCGCCAAGCGTTATCGCAAGCCCCTGCTGGGCAAAGTTGAGAACCGTTTTCTCCGGCAGCCGGCCGGCCGGGCCAACCGCATGCAGCACCACTCCCTTGCCCGTCGTACCGAAAATAGCCCCCTGCCAGACGCCCTCGCGCGGGCCGACCTCGAACCACTGGCCAACCTGCGGCACACCATAGACATCAAGGCGATACGGTGGAAAGAGCTTTCCCGATGCTCGGTGCACACCGGCCACCACCTTGGCGCCGTAGGCCCCGCCGGCCGCCGGCAACACCGCACAGCCCTTCAGCGCTGTGGGCAACGAGGCCGCGGCAAGGCCTTCTTGCCCCTCCTGCAGGATGATGATCGGGAAATCGACTCCCTTGACCGCCTGGATGCACAAGGCAAGCAGCGACAACCCATAACGCACGGACGGCCGGCTGAACATCTCGGCAGAACCATGGATCAGCCAGAGGCTCACTTCCGGCTCCAGTAATTCCTTGCGCGGGGCGGACCAGGCCATTTTATCGAGATCGTCTTCCCAGAAGTGGCCGTCCCCCTCAAGGCCGTATCCCTTCAGTGAAGCCATGATCCGCTGCACCGCTTCCGATGACCCTGCCAGTGATGTGAGCCAGAATTTTTTCTTCATGTCAGCACCGTGATAAACCGGTAACCTTCAGGATTCGACGAACCCAAGCGGGTTATCCAGATCAAAACCGAACAATCGGGGGTTCTCCCCGATAACCGCCGCCGAAAAGATATAAAAGACATAATCGTAGGTCTCCTGCGGAATCTTATCCCGATAGGTCTTGAGAAACTGCCAGAAATTCCGATCCTTGGGATTGAGCGGCATCTCGTTGATCAAGCGGTTCACCCGCGTTTCCCCCCAATTGTAGGAAGCGATCACCAGCAGGCCCGAGGCCTGGGCGTCGGTATCATAGATGTGACGAAGATAACGCGCCGCCGCCCGGGTAGATTTGACGAAATGATGCCTCTCATCCTGTGGATCCGGCTGGCGATGCGCGGCCAGCGGCCCGGTGGCAAGCCCGTAATAGGTGGCGGTGGACGGAATGAACTGCCACATCCCCTTGGCGATGCCCCATCTGGTTTTCGGGCCGCAGGCATTGACATCGAAATTGCTCTCCTGCAGGGCCAGGTAATAAAACTGCGGCGGCAGGTCATGGGAGAGCAGGGTACCGGCAATCGGCTCGGTATAGCCGTTCTGATGCGCCCGGTTGATCGCATTGACATAGCGTTTCGTCGATTTCCATTTGCCGATATACTTCATGACCTCGGCGGCAAATTCTTCGGGCATGAAGATCTCGCATTCGCC
>CAYSSK010000070.1:17550-20589 GCA_964433645.1 uncultured Desulfofustis sp. | reverse complement strand
GTCCCTTCTTTCACGTCTTGCAGCCCCCTCCTCAGAAAAGAGGGTTGCAAGACAGAGCGCACAATCGTTTTAAACCAACATCGGCTTGACAATAATCGCGGTGATAAACCGGCGATTTTCAGCAAAAGTACGCAAGAGTCGGATGAACCAACTTTATTTAACCCGTCGGGCGTTGAATCCTCCCCAGGTCTGCTGCGAGACGCCGACGACAACGAAGGCCTGAGGGTCGACACGGGAAATGATGAACTTCACATCGTAGATGCGGGAGCGGAGTACCGTCAGGTAGAGCATGGTCCGGGACTTTCCGGAATAGCCGCCGGTTATTTCCCAATGCGAAACGCCTCGCCGCAACTCGTGCATGATCGCATCGCGGATCGGTCCGGGGTTCTCGGTAATGATTGTCACCGTCCGGGTCTGGCTGATTCCCTCCAGGACAAAGTCGGAGAAGATGCCCACCAGCACCAGGGTGATCAGGGCGAGCAGAGCAACTTCCATGGAAAAGGTGAAACCGGCGAGCAAGATGATGATCAAATCGGTCGCGAGATACGACTGACTCATCGGAAAGCCGGTCTTGTTGTAGATGATCCGCGCGGTGATCGAGGTGCCGCCGACCGTGCCGCCGAAGCGATAGACCAGCCCGGAGCCGATACCGTAGAGCACCCCGGCGTAGATGGCGGCAAGCAGCACATCGTCGGTCAGGGGAAAGGATGGGTCCCAGATGGGGATGTAGTAAGTGAACAGCTCGGTGGCCACGGAAAAGACAATGACGGCGACAATGCTTGACCAGACGAACGACCAGCGTCCGAGAAAGTAGTAACCGAGGACGAAGAGCGGAATATTGGCCAGCAGAAAAAACGTGCCGACGGGGACTCCGGTGAATTCGTTGACGATGATCCCCAATCCGCCGACACCGCCGGCGGCGATTTTATAGGGGACTTGAAAGACTACATAGCCCAGCGCCGAGAGGATGCCGCCGATAACCATCATGCTCTGCTGGATACCGATGCGGATAATTTTTTCCCGGGTGGTGAGCGTGAGCTTGTCCAGGATCCTTTTTGAAATACGCATAGTCCTGCCTCGTGTGCTGAAAATATCAGGGCTGCCATTTCGGCCGTCGCCATGACGGGCGATCGATCCGTTTCCGGCAACGGTCTTTAAGGGTGTTTTGTGTCACCAGTTAACAGATTCTGGGCCAGGAAGCGACCCTTTCAGAGTGAAGCACGTCGTTTTTTTCCTGATCAGGCAACAGTCCGAGATGGCGTGGAAATCGTGAGAAAGAGATGATTACAGGCAGGATCGGCTGAGCTGCTCATGGATTTTTTTTCCGGCGGTTCAGACTGTCGCCGGCGATCAACGTGGAGGAGATGCGCTTCCTAAACCACGCAGCGACAGGGTGCCGATGAACGGGAAAAGCGCCATGATGCCATAGGTCAGCGGGTATGAGTCCGATACGCCGTAGACGGTGGCAAAAAAAGTCGGGCCGACAACCACCCCGAAAAAGGTGAAGAACAGTACCATGCCGGTCATCGAGCCGACTTCTTCCGGCCGGCTGACCCGGGCAACCTCGGCGAGAAAGACACCGTTCCAGCCGATGGCACAGGCACCGAAGACACATAACAGGGAGATCACCGCAGCAAATGGCCAGGCTCGGTCGATAAACACCATGACCAGTGATGAGGCGATGGAGAGGATGCCGATGATGATCAGAACCGGTATCCCCGAGGAGAACCGGTCGGCGATCATTCCCCAGAATATCCTGCCGAAAGCGCCGACCCCCTGCATCAGAGAAACCACGGTGCCGGCCACCACCAGTGAGGTGGCCAGATCCTGGACGAGCATCGAGACGGCGAAGGACATCAGCGAGAGCTGCGTGGCGGAAAAGCAGAACGCCATGATCGAGAGCCGGATCAGGTCCTTGCGTTGAGCGAGCAGGCGCATCGCGTAGTGCAGATTCTTGCGCAGCGGCCTTCCCGGTTCCCGATCACTGTCGAAGTGTCGGCGGTGGAGGTGCAGGATGAGAAACAAGACAGCGGAAAGACCGGCACCGGCCAGCAGGGCGGCCCGCCAGCCGGCGAAGGTGGTCAGGGCCGGCAGCATCAGACCGGCGAGCACGCCGCCGAGCGGCACCGCCGTTTGCTTGATTGAAAACAGCAGGTTTCGGTGGGCCGCCGGGGCAAAGCGAAACAGCAGGTGGGAGGCCGCCGGGTTGGTCAGCCCGTAGCCGGCTCCGATCAGCAGGGAGCCGACAACGACGACCAGCAGGTTGCCGGACGAGAGGCCGAGCACCCCGCCAATGCACAGCAGCAACGCGTACTGGCTGGTGGCCACCGCTCCCCAGCGCCGTACCAGCGTGCCGGCGACCAGGGAAATGGCGGCGGCGCTGGTGTAGATAATACTGACCTGGTAGCCGACGAAATGGGCCCCGACTCCGAAGTGCGCCGAAACCGCCGGAGCAAGAGTTGCAAGCGACAGCACCGAGAGGGTGGCCAATACCTGTACGCCGGTTACCAGAATCAGCACCAGCAGCAGGTTGTGGCCGCGGCCACCGGATGGCGGCGGATCAGAACTCATTTCTTCTCGGATTGGCCATCCTCCGGCAGCGGTGAGTCTATGCACATGGCGTTCAAAAGATCGTGCTATTTTATAACATTCCCCCCAAGAAAGCCACCGTGAGTGCTCGGGCTAGAATTTAAATCCAAACCAACCGTTTCCCTGTCAGTCCGACTTCGGGATGTGGATCCAATCGCTTTCAGCCTTGAGGGTCTCGTCGAGGCAGAGGATGTCTTCAAATTCGTTGATGCAGTTCAGGTCGAGTCCCATGGAGATATCGGTGACCGGTTCGAGGATGCACTCGATGACGACCGGCACGTGATACTGCTCCATCATTGCTTCCGCCCAGGCGAAAGCCGCCTTGAAATCCTCCGGTTTGTGGACGCGGATCGCCTTGCAGCCGAGGGCCTCGGCCAGGGCGACGTGGTCGACTCCATAGTGGGCCGGGGCGTCGTCCTCCTCGGTGATATTGATGTTGTCGAACCCGAG
>CAYSSK010000070.1:13116-17450 GCA_964433645.1 uncultured Desulfofustis sp. | reverse complement strand
GTCGGAATAACCGGAACATTGGTCAACTCGGCGAAGCTGACCAGCAGATCCGAGGCATCGGCGTTGATGATGCCGCCGCCGGCGACGATGACCGGCCGCTCTGCCGCGCCCAACATGTCCAGCGCCTTTTCCGCCTGAGCCCGGGTTGCCGCTGGTTTGCTCGGCGGCAGCGGCTGATAATTGTCGGGGTCGAAGTCGATCTGCGCTATCTGCACGTCGATGGGCAGGTCGATCAGTACCGGGCCGGGCCGATCCGAACGCATCAGATACATCGCTTTCTGGAAGATACTCGGCAGCCGGGCCGGCTCCATGACGGTGATCGCCATCTTGGTCAGCGGTTTGGCGATGGCGGCGATATCCACCGCTTGAAAATCTTCCTTGTCCAATTTGTCGCGAGGCGCTTGGCCGGTCAGGCAGAGAATCGGAATGGAATCGGCGGAGGCGGAATACAATCCGGTGATCATATCGGTGCCTGCCGGTCCCGAGGTGCCGAGGCACAGGCCGATATTGCCGGGCGCCGCCCTGCTGTAACCCTCCGCCATATGAGATGCCCCCTCGACATGGCGGGCGAGATAATGCTGGATGCCGCCCAGTTTCCTCATTGCCGCATAGAGGGGATTGATGGCGGCGCCAGGCACGCCGAAGGCGGCGGTGAACCCCTCTCTTTTGAGAATATGGACTGCTGCCTCAATTGCGCTCATTCGTGCCATTGCCGTTCCTCCATGCTCTTGGTGTTCTGCCGCCTGCGCGTGATCCACGATACAGGCCCTCTGTGCCGCTCATCGCTTCCGAGATGTGTCCGGGCTCGCCAGCGGGTGGAAGCATCATGATAGCGTATCATTCCATCCCCCATGACGACAAGGGTGCTCGTCTGCAGGGGGTTGTTGAAGGCGTATCTTAATATGAAATTGGACATACCAGAGATATATTCTTAATTAACGACCATTGAAGAGATATTTCATGGTATGACCAGTATAGCAAAAAAAAGAATTGCAGTCAATCTCGCAAGCTCTTTTTCCTCCCGATGGGCTTGTCTCGGCCCGGCAGGCCCACCTGGCTGGCTGGGAATCCTGATGATCCAACACGACGAACCGTGCCGGCAGGCTACGCCACCCCAACGGTTTTCCTCCGGCCAATGGCCGGGGCACCCGTCGGTTGATCCGGCCAGTTACTGATTTGAGGCCCTAACGTTTGCTCTCGCCAGAGAATTGTGGTTAGTCTCCAGTTTGTATTGCTGCTCCTGTCGATGGCGATTATCGCTGCAACTTTGACCTGATCATTCAGCCAGGAGGTTTGGGATGTCCACAAAATGCACGCTTCATCGCTCACGGGTCGCGCATTTTTTCTGCAACGAATGCGGTTCATCGTTATGTGAAGACTGCGTAAGTGTCAGAAAGACCACCGGCTACAGCGGGACCAGCACCGATTATTTCTGTCCCGCCTGTGAACTGCCGGTTCGCCTGGAAGGGCTCGGTAATATCATGGAACCGTTCTGGAACAGGCTCGGCGCGATTTTTCTTTACCCGTTCCAACGCACCCCCGTTCTGCTGACGCTGTCCTTGGCGACGCTGGGGATCGTCTTTTCCGGCAGTTTCCTGGTCAGCCTGGCGGTCTGGATCGTGATGATGAAATACGCTTATGCGGCCTTGCTCCACACTGCCCAGGGCAGCCTTCGGGCGCCCGCTCTTACTTGGTCCCTGGTGAACGAAAATGTTTTCCAGGTTTTCAAGCAGTATGTCGTTTTTGGCATCCTGGGTATTTCGGGCGGGTTTGTCTTCGGAGTATCAGTGATCGGAGGCTTCGCCTTTACCGCGTTGATTATCGCCTGTCTTCCTGCCATTATCATGATTCTCGTGGCAACGGATTCGGTTTTCCAGGCGATCAATCCGTTCTTGTTCCTGCCGATCATAAAAAGAATCGGCTGGTCGTATCTGCTGATGTATCTTTTCCTTGTCTTTCTCCTGTTCGCACCGTTCGCGCTCTTCTCCGTCCTGCCCGTTAGCCTCATGCATCCGATGGTCGCTGGTTTTTTGTATCTTTTTTTCTCCCAGATCTATGTCCTGATCAGTTATCACCTGATGGGCTATGTGCTTCTTCAATATCACGAGGAGATCGGCTATGCGGTCGATTATGAATTCTTTTTGAAGAATCAGGGAACAAAACGGAAGAGACGGGAAAAAACTCCGGAAGAAGAACTGAAAACGGCAATTGCCTTATTGGTGAATGCGGGAAAATACCGGGAGGCTATTGGCCGGGTACGTCCAGCAGTTCTGGAGGATTCGCCAGATCCGGAGGTGTCGGAAAAATTTTTGCACCTCCTGAAACTGGCGGGCGAGCAAACGAAAGCGGAAAATTACGCGGTGCGGCATTTTGAAATCCTGGTCAAGAACGACAAAAAACAGGGGGCAGCGTCTCTGTTTGCCGAGATCAGGCAAACGGCCGCCGGGCCTGCTTCAGCGGAGAGTGTTTTCAAGGTTGCCTCCTGGTATCAGGAGCGCCATGAATACAAACATGCGCTGTCCGCGTACGCTTATTTTACAAAGCATCACAAAATCCATGCGTTGGCTCCCGAGGTCTATTTCGAGTCGGCGAAACTCCTTCACGAACACGCCGGCAACAGTCCCAAGGCGCGGCAAATTCTGCAGGGCATCATCAAAACGTTCCCGGATCATGTCCTGGTTCCTCAGGTAACCCACTATCTGCAGATTGTTTCGTAACCGCGGCAACGACGCCCGGTACCGGCTATCATCCAGGTGTTGGGCGGGCTTGCTCAAGGCGGCTTAATTTTCCTTGAGCGGCCACGCCTTCACGGCTGGCCGGGAAGTGTTTCACCAGCGCCTGGTAGCAGGAACGTGCCGGTTTGAGTTGGCTGCGCTGCCCAAATCCATCCGCAAGCTGCAGAAGATAACCTGGCAGGTTGCTGCTTGCCGGGTTTTTCTTCAAGAGCACCGAGATCACGGGAGCCGCCTTCTGGTATTGTTTTTTCGACAGATAAAGGAAACTGAGTCGGTCCATCATGTCGAGCGTGAGTCGGGGGTGCCTGGAGGTGGCGGCGTAATCCTCAAAGAGTTCCACGTAGTCATCGGCAGCAACGGTTTTGAGTTTATCCAGCAAACGCCTGGCGCTTTCGTGAAATTCTTCGGACTCCGGTGAACTCTTGTCAATGACGTACAGCTTTCGTATGGCCTGAAGATTGTCGGGATCAATGCTCAGGACGTGCAAAAAATCGTTCCGCGCGTTCTTGAAATCAAGATCCACGAGATTTTTCTGGCCGCTCTCGAGATAGCTTTCCACCGTCTCTTTTTGCTCCGTTCGGACAAAAAGTGAATCGATGCGCTCTCGCAGGAGCGCCTTGTAGCCACAGCCGATGATTACGCCGGAGAGCAGGCCGCCGATATGGGCGACATAAGCGACATTACTCTGTTCATTGGTATGGAGTTGAAAAAGCTCATTGAGCAGCCAGATCGGGAACAGGGCAAGTGCGGGAACTCTGGCATAGTTGAAGTAAAAGCCGAGTGAATAAAAGACCCGGATCCTGCGCAGGCCGAAAATCACACCGTAGGCGCCCATCAGTCCTGAGATGGCGCCGGAAGCACCGATCAGCGGCCCCGGGTTGGCCGGATAGATCACGCCGAACAAGGCACTGGCGCAGATCCCGGTAACAAGATAGAGCGCCAGGAAGGCCGCGGGGCCGATAGCAATCTCGAGAATCGCGCCAACCAGGTAGAGAAATACCATGTTGCCCACCAGGTGCATCAGTCCGCCGTGCAGGAAGATACCGGTCAGCAGGCCGGTCGTATTGTGGTCACGAGGGGAATAGCCGTACTTGTGGGTGCTGGCTTGAGACAACATGGCGGTGAACCTGTCCCGCTTGGCCCGCCATTGGGAGAAGGGGGCGTCCGTTGGAGAAATAACCCTGTTGGCCTCGAGAAGTTCCAGGAAGTGATGATCGGAAAACATCAGGCGGACCAGGCGATAGCGCTCGTCTTTACGCTGCAGGTCGAGGTCGGCGGCGGGGTCTGCTTTTTCGGCCAAATATGATTGGTAAGCGGTTGCCTCGATGATCAGCAGGCCGGACTCTTCGTAATACGAAAAGGCGGCGTTCTCAATATCGTGGTCCCGTGCCTGCACCAGGAAGTAGATGAGACAATTGATCAAGATCAGTGAGATACAGACAAGCGCCAGCTTTTTCTGATCGCTTTTGGTGAATACCGGGATAATCAGCATAGAATTTCGGCCTGGGTTGCAGAAAGGACGGATCGAAGATAACCGGTGCTGTCACGCAGCTGCGTAACCATGTGTTAAGAACCCCAATAAACCAGAAAAGACCTTGA
>CAYSSK010000070.1:0-13016 GCA_964433645.1 uncultured Desulfofustis sp. | reverse complement strand
GACAAGGCCTTGCCGGAAAAAAGGAACCATTTGCCGGCGCTCGATATAACCGACGAAAGCATCGGGAAAAATGTGCTCGAGGTCGTAGCCGACTTCAATGCGCACCTGCTCACCGAGTGGGTCGACGAGAACGAGCAGGCCGCGGGCCTGGCCGGTAGAAACACCGAGGTCGGCAAAAAGCTCGACCGCCGTAGCGTTGATATCCTCGCTTGGGCGGGCGAGGGTGACGAGTTTCCAGTGAATGTCAAGGTCGGCCAGCAGGGAGCGGTGGTAGGCGATGATGCGCTGCCGCGCCGCTTCGTCGAGCAGTTCCGCTTGATCATCGATAAACGTGCGATCATCGGAACCGCCGCATGAGACGGCAAGACAGGCGACCAGCAGCAGGAAGGGCCAGAGCGCCGCCCGCAGTACGTCGCTGGCTGCACTAAACCGCCATTGCCGTGTACGGCGTCGATCGACGAGACCGCCGCACCGTGTTTCAGGAGTCTGTGGCATCGGGATATCACCGGTTGCAGAGCATGAACCCACCTGCCCTGGTTGTCGGGTACTGCTCCTGTAACCGTGCCACAGAAATGAGCCGTGATCAAGAAGAAGTCCTGTTTCAGGAAAAAGCCGGTGTTCCACGGTTTTCAGCCGGAGATGACCAGAAAAACAATAACGTATCACTGACAACCGGGCGGTCTTGAGGAAAATGTCGACGAGACGGACAAGCAGTTAAAAAAGCCGGACCGCAGGGGGGCGGGGACCTGGGTAAGGCGGTTGCCGTGCAGGTCGCCTATCTTGTGGAGCACTGATGAACGCCGGTGTCACCTTCCAACCGAAGGAGTGCCGGATGGCGTCAAGATTGGATTTTACCGGCGTCGCCTGCGGCGATTAGGTGATAAAGCAATAGGGGTCGCACTCGCTGAATATGTTGTGCTGTAGACCGGAGACCACCGCCGGGCAGCCGCGGCAGACCGGGCGCAGCCGGCACGATCGGCAGGCGCTGCTTCCTTCACGGTAACGCTCGGCCAGTGGACGGTGGTAGATTTCGGCCAAGGATTGCCGGTAGAGATTGCCGAGAAGGGACGGGAGCTTGCGGCAGGCATGGACCTCGCCGTCGGGCAGCAGCGCGACGAAGTTGAAGGCGGCCCCGCAACCGAAGCCGGCGCAGCCCCCCCGGACCGGTCGCCCTTGCCGCTCCAGGATGATATTGAACAGGCTGTCCTTGGTACTCATGATCGGATTGGCTGCCGCCGCCTCGAGGTAGCTTTCGAGAAACGATTCGTAGCGATCGACGGGCGGTGCGGCCAGTGCGGCGCCTTCGCCCATCATCGCCAACCGGTTGAAGGTGAACAGGTCAATCCGGTCCCGCAACTGTTCGGCCAGCGGCAGTACCTGATCAATATTATCCCGGGTCAGGGTCAGCATGACCATCGTATAGATTTTCAACTCCCGCGCCAGCTCGAGAAAAGCGAGCGTACGGTCGAAATGTCCGGTGCCCCGAATGTAGTCGTTATGCTCAGGCAAGCCTTCCAGGCTGACCTGGTAGAACTCGGGTACCTGGATCTTTTTCAGAGCCAGCAGGGTAGATCGATCTGAGGGATTGCCGAGGATCGCAGTCATCAGGCCACGCTCGGCGGCAGCAGTGTACAATTCAAAGAACCGGGGGTGCAGCAGTGGATTGCCGCCGCTGAACGATACCTGGCCATCGACGTGGTGGTCTCGGCAAAACGCGAAGAATTGATCGAGGACACGCGTTCCCTGCGCCTCGGTCACCGCCGTTCTGCTGCTGCGATCGTAGCAATGGCGGCAATGCAGGTCGCAGGCCTGGGTGATGTGCCATTGCAGGGTAAATACCTCGGCGCGCAGTCGATCCGGAAAACGAGGCGGTTCGGCATAAAAGGATCGCGGTCTGGTGATGCGTGAGGGTGGGGCAAGCAGCAGGCCGTGGTGCACCGCTTCGGTTACCACCCGGTCGACCAGCCGGACGGAAACGCCGCCTTGGCGTGCCACCGTCCGGTTATCGAGGTGTTCGGCGGCGATTTTCAAAGACAGCAGCTGGTGGTCGGTAGGGGTCAATGCCCGTGCCGGTCGTCCGGCAACCGGCGGCATGAGCAGTACCAGGGAGCGGCCCTGTCGGGGGTGGGCGTTGCGGTGGGCAAGCAGTTCGGGAAGGGCTGACCAGTCAACCTCGAACAGCTCGACCCCCGGGCGAACCGTCAATTCAGTCACCGGAGGCGGTGGTTCGATGGGGGGCTGCATCAGTCGATGGATCGCCCGTTCGATAGTCGCCAGGTCGGCGAGAAAGGGCGCGTGATCAAGTGCTTCGGGGTGAACTCGGAGCAGTTCCGGCAGTGCCGCCGCCGGACAGTCTGCAAACTGCGGTGGCAGGAGGGGGCTGCTGACCGGATAGATGGAAGACAGCTCAGGATCCATAGCCGATGTCGGTGAAGAGGTTAAGCGAAGCGGTTATCTTTTGAAGAACTGCATGGCTGCAAAAGGACCGAGATCCGATCCCGGGGGTGGGGATCGAACCTCGGTATGGAATCGCGCGACCGCACGATCGATCAACCGCTTCAGCCGCTTTTTTTGGGTTTTTCTTGGTGCTGCTCTTCGTCCGGCTGCTCGTCAGCGCTCCCGGCGCTGTCTTTGCTGCCGCTTCAGCCGCTGCCCGCTGCGGGCGGGGTTTTTTGAGCATCATCTTCTGTAGGTGGTGTTTCGGCCTTGGTGCTCCCGGCACCGGATTGGCCGCCTCAACCGCTTCCTGCTGCCGGTTTGGTCTCTTCAGTGCCGCCGGCACTGGGCTTTGCTCCTCAACCGCTGCCGGCAGCCATGGCGCCGGGCAGGCCTACTCCACCGGTGCTGAGAAGACCAGCGACGCCGAGGCCGGCCAGCAGTTTTTTCATCTCTTTTTTCATATACCCTCCCTTGAAAAAAGGTGTGCGAGGCATCAAGTGTGAAGACCTCGCCTGATCCGGTCACGATTGTGACCATCCTTATGAAAGTTTACCGTGTTATTCAGTTCCTCACAAGGGCAATAGACGAATAGTTCTCATTGGCATCTATCGGTGAAGCCAGCCTGACTATGATAAGTGTTTTCCCCTGAACGTCGAAGGGAAAGCAGCTGTATTGTCGGAAAAGCATGTCTGGCATGAGAATTGTAGCAAGATAAGCAAGCAGGCAGTGGGTGAGCCGCTGCCGTCGCCTGGAGTCTATTGGTGAGGGAGGGTTACCATGATGAGAGATACAACAGTCGAGGGTGTGCTGGAAAGGACCTTTCAGCATCTTGAAAAAGTAGTCAAAGAAAGAAACGATTCCCGTTCCGAGCGCACCGGACGACAGCCTTCTTGGCCGAAGCCCGGGCAAGAAGACGCCCGGCACCGAGAAGCCGAGCGGCCATTTCGACCCTAACCGCCGGCGGCGGATGTTATCGTCGAGCGTGATCGGCAGGCCATTACTTGATCGGTCCGGTTCGGCGACAACCGCCCCATGGGTGTTTTACGTGAGTATTTGTACCATCCGGTCAAGGAGGTTATCATGGCTTCAATCAAGACAATTCTCTGGCCAACCGATGCCAGTAAATCAGCCCTGAAGGCTTTGGAAAAGGCTGTTCTGCTGGCCCGGCAGTTCGGTGCGAAGATCCATGCCCTCCAGGTTGTTCAGCGGGTGCCGACGATGGCGGAGATCGGCCTGGCCGGCGCGACCGTGCCAGCTTTCGATCTGCCCCTCTACGAGCACCAGCTGGTCGAGGCTGCCCGGGAGGCATTGGTGAAGACGGTTGCCGGCAACGTTCCCGATGAGTTGGCGGCCGAAATTCATGTGAAGACAGGAACGGCAAAAATGGTGATTGTTGATTTCGCCCGCGACAACGATGTCGATCTGATCGTCATGGCGACCCATGGCCGCCAGGGGTTATCCCACCTGATGCTCGGGTCCGTTGCCGAATCGGTGATCCGGCAAGCACCGGTACCGACCCTTGTGGTTCCATCCTCAGATCGAAACGACCAATGATAACAGGCGCGGTTGCCGCTAGCTGTCCTGTCGGAAAGGACTGCGTCCACCATCACTGGACGGTATCTGTCCGGGCTCAGTTGACAGCCTCCACGCTGGATCGAGGCCAAGATGCGCAGGCGCGGGAATCGGCAGGAACGGATAGAGTCAGAGATGCTGTCGACAGGTCGGGCAGATCAGCCGAGTTGTTTCATGACGGCCGTCCTCGTTGACATACTCTTCCAGATCGAGCCATTGACCTGCAGCGCTCCGGATTTTCCGGCATTGTGCGCAGAGCGGCAGGATGCTTTCCTGTAAAACGAGTCTTTCCAGGGCCATGCTGAGGTCGTTAAGGACATCTTCCTTTTCCTGCTCTATGGTTCGTCGTTCAATGGCGTAACGAAGGGATTTGTGCAGCATGATCGGGGAGAGGTGCTGCTTCTCCAGATGATCCTGGGCGCCGAAGTGGACACTCGTGTCTGCCAGGGCATGGCTGTCGCCTTCCGAGATAACGACGATCGCCACCTCCGGCGCAGCGTTGACGATACTGCGAATGGTCCCCAGACCGCTGCTGTCGACGAGCATCAGATTGACCAGCGCCACATCGTAGGCGGTATGTGCAAGACGCTCCAAAGCTGATTTCAACGATCCCGCTACCTCCATTATCCCTGTCGTCATCGGCGCACGGAAGAGCAGGTCCTTGATCAGGTGGCTGTTCTCGGTACTGCTTTCAACGATCAGAATTGCCAGGTTTTCCATGACAGCACGTTCTGGGCTTTAATTCGCTATGGCAGGATCGGGGATATAGCGGAGAGCGCCGGCCCCACGCTCCGCCAGCGGATGTCTTTGGCCTTTACCTTTGTTTATGCAAAAAGGATGCAATCGCAAGCAAAAGGCGTAAAAAGACGTGCCTGGCGCACCAGTTGAGCCGTTGCGGAAGGGAGTGCCGCCCGGTTTCCGCGACGCCGTCGCCGGATTATCGGTGCTGCTCGGGGGCTATTGTCATTGTTATCATAGTGAGATAACAAAAAATGGTTTTGCCGGGGGCTGAAAGGAAATGGTTGCCTGGTCAATCGTCGGTATCGGTCCGATCGCTGTCTTTGTCGTCGGATAGCAGTTGTTTTACTGACGGCGGCAGGTTGTTGCGAATGAAGCGCTGAAGCAGAAAACCGGCCAGGATCAGGACAAGTGCCAGGGCCAGGATGGAATAATTCATCTCTATGACGGCGCCGCCGAAAATGACAAACGAGATAGCGGTGAGGAATTGGCTGAGCCAGCCGATAAGCAGGTACGGAACAAGGGGTAACCCGGTCAGCGCGAGAAGGTTGTTCTTTACCACATAGGGGAGGCCGGGAACGAGCATGAAAACGACGGCGGAGCGTTTGTTTGACATTATCTGCAGTTCCGGTACCGGAATGCTGAATCGTTGCAGCAGCCCGGTGATCCAGAGGCGCAGAAACGAGTGGACGAGGTAGTAGGTGGCGCTCAGGTGAAAGAGCATGGTCACCGCCGACAGCGCGATGCCGGTAGCGATACCGAATCTCATGCCGACCAGCACCAGAAAGAGGGAGATGGGTACGCCGCATATCGGCAGAACGGCCATCAACAGGATAAAGAGCAGCGGGTGGACCCGGCTCTCCAGATAGTTTTTCAGGACGGTGAGTGGTTCATGATTGATGAAGGCATAGGCGGCAACGGCCAGCACGGTGAGAACAAGGACGGCAAGGACCGCTCCCCTGACCCGGGCGACGATCGTCCGGTGTCGCGATCGATCAGGCATGGTTGTCCCCCTGGGCGTCGTTCAAGCGGGTCGGGTCGTGCAGAAAGACGCTGACCACCGGCAGATGATCGGAGGCGGATCTGCTCTCCCCGTCACGGACCACCCTCCCCGTGACGGGAGCGAGGTGGCGGGAGGCGAAGATATGATCGAGTCGAATCACCGGATATGAGGCAAGAAACGTCGGTCCCGGCGAATCGGCGGCGGATATCCGGTGAGCGTCGAGGAGCCTGGTCGACAGCAGCCGGTAAGCCGGAGACAGGAGAGAGGCGTTGAGATCGCCGCAGAAGATAACGGGGTCCGTTGCCGGAATTTCGCCGGCGAGATATTCATCCACGAGAAAGCGCATCTGGGCGAGCCGTTCTTTTCTGGTGATGCTCAAGTGGGTATTGCACAGATGTACGGGGCCGTGTCTGGTTGCGATCGTTACCCGGATGATGCCGCGGGGCTCCGACCGGCCGTTGTCCGGAACCTGCGGCAACAATGCGTAATGAGTGGCCGTCAGCGGAAAGCGGCTGAGTACTGCCAGGCCGTATTGGCCACTTTGATCTTGAAGCAGCGGCAGGAAGCGATATTCCATGCCCAGAAGCCGGCCCAGTTCGGCGGCCTGATCCAGATGATCGGTACGTGTCCTGTTTTTATCCACTTCCTGCAAAGCCACCAAGTCGGGGGCGAGGCGGTCGATAATCCGAGCGATGCGAGCGGGAAAGAGTTTGCCGTCAAGGCCGCGGCAATGGTGGATATTGTAGGACACCACGGTCAAAATCTCCGGCGCGTCGCTTAGTCCGCGGGCAGCGGTCAACGGTACCGGCAACCGCTGGTCGCGGACGGCGGCGACCAGTCGCCGGAGATCGAGCGGCCGAAGCGAGCGTTGATCGTCGCTGGTGAGGGTGTCGGGCAGAATAAGAAACCCCTTGGTTTCCGTGCTGCCGGGGCCGCCGTGCGAACCGTTTTCAATGGCGAAACTCAGTGAGCGCTGCTCTGGCCGCCAGCCGGAAATAACGAAGTCGCCACCGTTTTCGTGGCGGCAGATCGTTTCCATATCGCGGGCAACCTCTGCCAGGAAGGGGTGCTTCTCTCCGAATACGCGGGGCGCCATCGTCGACAATTCTCCGGAGCCGGCAGGTGAGACGCAGATAATCCGGTCGTCGTGCCGGTAGAGAACCAGTGGTACGGCGGCCGTGTCCACCAGCTTCTCGGCATAGTGGTGCATTGCCTGGGCGTCGGGGCGTTCGGGAAGGTAGATATGGCCGAGGGGCCCCATTGCGGTCACGTGGATCTTAGCCGTAGCCGGGTTCGGCCGTTGTCCGGCGGAGTTTGCCTGATCGGCAAGCCGGTGGAAGAGAGAGCTGCTTCGTTGCTGCAGGCTGGTATGTTGGATGATCGCCGGCTCCGGCTCGGCGACGCTAAATCGCTGCAGAAGTCCCCGGCTGAAAACGGCGGCCACGGCCTGGTGAATGGTCCTGCCGGTTTCCCGTTCATAGGCCAGACAGGCTTCCTGACCATGGTCGGAGTAGATGAAAATTCGATAATCTCTTTTTTCCGACCACCTGGCCGAGCGCACCAGATCTTTGATGGTGCCGTCAATGCCTTTGAGGGTCCACATCGCGAAGGCCGAACCGGGTCCGCGACGATGGGCGTGTTCGTCGTAACCGACGAAATTAGCGTGGATAATGGGAAGGCCGCGAGCAAGATCGAGTTTTACATGGAGGCGGACCAGCTCTCGAAGCACGATGCAGACACCGATTCGGGAGAAGATGAACTTCAACTCCTTAAACGGATTTCTGCGGCGGTAGATACCGACGAAGAAATCCCTGATAGCCAGGCCGGTTTCCAGCGCGCCCAGGCCGATGATCCGGGCGATCTTGCCCAGGTTGGCCGCTATGAACCAGACGATCGTGCGGAGCTTGAAGCCGCGGAAGATGGACTGCAATTTCATCGACTGGATACAGAACGGCGCTTCATCCGCCCCACCGGAATAGATATTTGCATAGGAGCTGCCGCCGCGCAACAGACAGTCGGCACGACTTTCCAGAGCGTGGGCCAGATCATCGACCGCCTGGGCGTCGAACATGGTCTTTTCCTGCTGTGCGGCACGGTCGTAATACATGAAAGCGGGGACCACGCCTTTCTCGCCGAAAAAGAGTTCGGCCTGTACGGCGGGTGTTGCTGACGGCACTCCCGAATAAAACTCCTTGAGCACGAAATGATCCCGCCGGAGCAGACGGCTGAGAAAGGGCAGCCGTTTTTTCTCGAGCGCCCGCTGCAGCTGCCGATAGCTCAGGCCGTCAATCTGAATCATCAGGATGCCGGGGGCGTTGACGCTCAGTTCGCGGTCCTCGGGATGTTCCGGTCGGACATGCCGGGCCGCCCACTCGCCGGGGCTCAATGTACGGCGCAGGGAACGCCATTTTCTGCCGAGTTCTGTAAACACGGTTACGCTTGATCCACGCTCTCGGCCAACGACGTGAGGGCGGCTTTCGTTTTTTTCTGGAAGAGTTCCCATTCCGCTTTGATTGCCAGCAGTACCGACTCGATAATATCCCGGTCGGTATCGTGGGGGCGGTGGTCGTCGGCAATGGTTTCCCGGTACAGCTCAGTCAAACGGCCGGTACAGTTTTCCTTGGAAAATTCGCGTGCGGTCGTCCGGGCGGCACGGCGCAAGGTTGCGAGCCGATCGCTGTTGTCGAGCATGGCGAGGAGCGCCCGGGCGAATTCATTGGTGGAGGTTTCGGCGGCGAGCACCAGACCGTTGACATCGTGCCGAACCACATCCCCGACCCCCGACGCCTCCAGGGCAATGACCGGGGTCGAGGCGGCCATCGCTTCGGCCAGGACGAGCCCCTGGGTTTCGGAGCGGGAGGCAAAGGCGAAGATGTCCATGGCCGCGTAGGCATCCGCCAACTGCTCGCCGGTCAGCGGACCCGGCATGACGAGTTGTTCTGCGCATCCTTGGCCATGAAAGATGTCTCTGATTTCCTGTTCGGCATCGCCCGCCCCGACCACCAGAAAGCAGCTCCGGTGGCGCTCCTTGACACCATTGGCTACGGCTTCTGCCAGGTAGGGCAGGTTTTTTTCCACGGCCAGCCGGCCGACATGACCGATCACTTTCGTCCGGTCGGTGATACCGTGTTGTTCGCGGAATCGTCGGCCATTGCCCCCGGAGAAGAAATCGATGTCGATACCGGTGGCCAGCACGGTGACGTCTGATTTGACGCCGCGCTCCAGGAGCAGGTTTTTTACGGAAGAACTGGGGGCGATCACCCGGTTGCAGAGATTGGCATAGCCCGTTGCCAGTTCGATGACAAAGCGTTTCAAGGCCGGGGAGTCGAGCGGTACGTAGTGGGTATACTGCTCATAGAGCGTATGGTGGGTAAAGACCAGGGGCAGTTGCATGGTGCGGGCCAGGCGCAGCGCGGCATCCCCGAGCAGAAAGGGGTGATGGCTGTGGATGATGTCCGGCGCAAAATCAGAGATCGCCTCGCCGATAATACCCGGCAGCGGAATGCGCACCGAGAAGTCACTGCCGTTGAAGTGCTGGATTGCCGGTACCCGGACAACGGTGACATCGGTTTCTTCCGGTGTCTCGGCAAAGGTCGGCGCGATAATCTGCACCAGGTGCCCCTGCTCCCGAAGTTCGGCGGCAAAGGTCGATACCGAACGGGCAACGCCGCCGACATGGGGCAGGTAGGTGTTGGTGAACATGCTGATATTCATTTCTGCCTCGCTACGATACAGCTATGATCGGGATGTTGCAATAGTTGGGGGGAGTGCCCCGGCAGCTCGATGCTGACGCGGCGCGGTCGAACCGGCCGCCAGTCGGCCGTCACGGTGACATCGGTAGTATCACCACCCCCGGTCAGGGTAACGGAGACGGCGCCGAACCGGGTCAGGGTCGGGCCGTAGGAAATGGTCTGCCCCGCCTCCAGCCAGTGAGGCAGCAGACCCCGGCCGATGACCAGCGATTCGCCTTCTTCCATGATGAACATGGTGCGCAGCAGCAGCAGCCATTCAGCCGCGGCCCAGCCGTGCTGACCGTCGCCCATGCAGCCCCCGCCGGTGAGCGGATGTATGGCCTCCGGCCACTGGCCGGTTGGCGACGCCAGCGATGCAGCCGCTTCGAGAAGCGGTCGGAACCGACCGTCGCCCGCCCGGAGATAGACCTGGGCAAGCTCCAGAGTCATGTAGATATTGTTACCGGAATGGATCATGTCCTGAAAAAAACAGCCGTTCTGGAGACAATTTGCGTAGAGATAATCAGCAGTTGCCATCATTCTCCGGTCGGCGGCGGGCAGCAACTGCAGCGGATAATCGGCGACCAGGCAACCGATGGCGCCGGAATCCAGACGTCGATTCGGCGAAATCGGTATTGCCGGGGTCGGTTTTTCCGCGGTGACCAGCTCGATACTGCGCAACACATCGTTTTCCATGGCAACTGCTTCTTCTCGGGTGGCGGCGGCCTCTGAACCACGATCGTAGGCGGCCAGCGTATCGGCCGCACCCTGCAAGCCGGCCAGCGCCCAGAAGTCGTCCCAATAATAGTAATCGTTGGGACCGAAATGTTCGGCACTGAAACCGGGCGGCAGAAGGCCTTTGGTCCGCTCATCGCCGTTTTCCTGCCGCCGTTTTACGCCAATCCAGTCAGCGCCGCGGCGCAGCGGATCCAGCCAGTCGGGGTTGAACAATTCGCCGGCCAGCAGGCGGAAGCGGTTGAGGAGCCAGAGCACCTGCCCGTTGGAATCCCATTCGCCATCCTGGGAGTGGAAAAAACCGGTCGGTTTCTGGTGATCGGCAAAGGTGTCGAGGTGGCGCCGACACCGCTCTTTGAGGCCGATGGTCAGCATGGCGTTGAGCATGAAGCAGGCATCTCGGAACCAGAAGCGATTGTAGGTATAAGGACCGGGAACGACATCCCCCGCGGAAAGATGGATCAGTGTGCGGACCGCGGTATCGTGGAGAAATTGCAGATGCCGGTCGGGAATCCGCAGGCGGGCCGTGTTTTGCAGCGCTTCAGACCAGCTGGTTGATATGTCAGGGACCTTCCGGCCGGGGGGCGGCGGTAAGGCCAGATCGAGCCGGTAGTCACGCTTCTTTTCGACTGGTTCGAACCGGTAGCAGGCCGCCGCGGTCACCATGCCGATGCGGCAGGTCTTGTCGCTGCCGTCCTGCTGTTGGTCGAGGTGGAAAAAGACGTCGCCGGACTGGTAATCGGAGAAAAGGTATTTGTCGGGGGGTCCGTGCAGCCTGATGACGACTTCATCATTGACCAGCCAGCCGTCTTGTTGGTCAAGGATTGCCGCCCGTTCTATGAACTGAACGCCCTCGGCATTATACGGCCGCAGTGAGAAGATCAACCAGCCGCCGGCTGTTGATTCAACATCCGCCGACAAGTGCAGAAGCGGCTCGTCGTCGCGGAGAGCCAGAGACACCTTCGTCGTCAGCGTGGTGTTTCCTGCGCGGGACCGGGTGACAACGGAGCGGCTGGTGTCGTCTACCAGGTGTTGTTCGACGGCGTCCATCCGGGATGGGCAGAGCGCGGCCCCCTGGTCCTCGATGAACCAGCAGTCGAGCGACCAGCCGTCGTGCAGCGGGGTTACCAGACCGCGCGGGTCGACGATCGGATAAAGCGGCAGATCGGGCAGGCCCACGGCCGTCCAGTTGCGATGGGTGAGGTTGATATGGGAAAACGAGAAAGCGCGGGGGATGAATGAGCGGTCTTCGGGGTTGAATTGCCTTTCCACCCAATACGGCCAGACCCAGTCGAGATTGTGCTGGATAGCCTTGGTGTTGAGCAGGCCCCGGGCGTGAAAGACGATGCCGGCGCGCAGGAGTTCGATGGGTTCCTGGACCTCGGATGGCTGGGCAAAACTTCTGATGCGGGCGGCCACCAGGAGCGGATCGATAACCTGGAAACGTTTGACCGCCAGTCTGAGCAGAAATCTCCAAGGAAAGAGTCGTCTTAACATTTCCTTCTTCCTTGTTTTTGAATGGACGAATAGTGTGAAGCAGGTATGGTGTGTCCAGGTTTTCCGGACTGTTCTGCTGCCATTGGTCTGACATCGGTTTGATGAATCGGATCTTGGCTCATGTCAGGGGAGTTAACGTCTCGGAATTATTGTTTTGATACGATTTTTCCCACTGTTTTGCCGGAGCGTATCGTCGGCTCCTGCTTTTATTATTCAAGAATCATACCGGGCAATGTTTTCCGTTAATGGGGCACGGTTTTGCTCGTTGATCACTGATCGACACGATATAGTAAAATAAACTACGTTGAGATTGGGGGTCGGGCCGGACATCCTGATTGCCGTGATCGGTCTCTATTCGGCTCTGCGACGACGGCCGACCACGATCGTGGAGCACTGACTCGCACGGCGCTTGACTTCGACCCGGCCGGCCATTACGATCGGCCGGATGTGTTTCAGTTGACCGTCCGCCGAGACGGCGGCTGAACGATAGCATGAGAAGCATCGGGCGGCACCGGCACCTCGCGCCAGCGGCCCGTGGTCTGAGTAATTTTTTTAGGAGAATAATGTGGATAATCAAGCGATTACCTTGCAGCAGCATCAGTCGGCAATCATCCTCGGCGCCGGTGAAGACGGCGAGATTTCAGTTGAAGTTGCCTCCGCCGATCATCAGGGGCTGAGCGGCGCCCTGTGCCAGGCGATCGTCTACAAATTGATGAACGATGAACAGTTCCAGGAGGAACTGATGGGCATGCTTGACTTCGAAGACGAATGAGCAGGAAAGACAGTCGGTGATTGCTGCCGGCGCGAGTCTTTCGAGAAAAGGCGGGATGGAGAGGACCATGGAAGACGTTCGTATTACTCCGATCGGCGTGGTGCATGGAGATATCGTCACTCGCGACGAGGCGCCGAAAAACTACAGCGAATCGGATCGCAGCGGTACGCTTGAGATTTATACGCGCTACCGGGACGGGCTGGACGGCATCGCCGCCGGTCAGACGATCGTTGTCCTGTTCTGGCTGCATCTGGCTGATCGCGACCGGCTCAAGGTGTATCCGCGCGGTGATCGATCCCGCGGTTTGCGCGGGGTCTTTGCCACCCGCAGCCCGGTGCGCCCGAATCCGATCGCGCTGTCGGAACTTACCGTGACCGCCAGGGACGGGTGTTTACTGCAGGTGGTCGGCCTTGACGTCCTGGATGGTACGCCCATCGTCGATATCAAGAAGAAAATCGATTCCTGAACCGGATCTATCGGCATTGCCGGCGCCGTGCTTCGCTCAGGCGGAAAGGCTCCCGGATCGGTC
>CAYSSK010000069.1:10284-20839 GCA_964433645.1 uncultured Desulfofustis sp. | reverse complement strand
GAACCACTTGGAGGTTTCCTGCAACCTTGCCCTACTTATGCATTCAAACAGTCCCTTTTTGGCTTCAAGTCAAGCCTGACCACGCTTTTCTAGTTCATCAAGCGCAGTGCTGCTTCGGTGATGGCCACGGAGTTGATCGAACTGTTGCGCCACAGGGTTTTCTGCGGGCCGTGCTCGAGAAAGCGGTCGGGATGGGCGAGCAGGCTTGTTTTGACACCGCTCAGGCCGCAGCGGCTGAGCAGTTCCAGCACGGAGCCGCCGAAACCGCCCTGGCGGACATTGTCCTCGATGGTGACCAGCCGTCCGGTCTGCGCGGCCCAGTCGCAGATCAACTCCCGATCCAGAGGTTTGATAAAGCGCGGGTTGATGACCGTTGCCTGGACGCCGAGTTTCTCGAGACCCGCGGCGGCCCGAAGGGCCGGGTGGACGCGGTTGCCGATCGGCAGCAGGGTGATGTCGCCGCCCTCTCTGAGCACTTCGCCCTTGCCGATCTCCAGCAGTTCGAGTTCTTCCGACAATGCTACGTTTTCACCGCTGCCCCGCGGGTAGCGCAGGGCCGTCGGACCATGATGATTGATGGCGGTATAGAGCATATGCTGCAGCTCTCCTTCGTCCTTCGGGGCCATCATGATCAGATTCGGAATGATGCGCAGAAACGACAGATCGAAGACGCCGTGATGGGTCGGACCGTCGGCCCCGACCACGCCGGCCCGATCGATCGCCAACGTGACCGGCAGATTGGGAATGCAGACGTCGTGAATGATCTGGTCGTAGGAGCGTTGGAAAAACGTCGAATAGATCGCCACCACCGGGTGAAATCCCTCGATCGCAAGACCGGCGGCGAACGTCACGGCGTGCTGTTCGGCGATGCCGACATCGAAAAACCGGTCGGGGAAGGTCTCGGCGAAACGGGTCAAGCCGGTGCCGGTGACCATCGCCGCGGAAATCGCCACCACCTTGTCGTTGGTCGCGCCGATTCGGGTGATGGCGTTGCCGAACACCTCGGTATAGCTCGGTTGTTTGGTCGCGCTTGCTTTCTTTTTGCCGCTCGTGATATCAAACGGACCGATGCCGTGAAAGGTGCCGGGATCTTTTTCCGCCGCCGAATAACCTTTTCCCTTGGTCGTCAGGGTGTGGATCAGCACCGGTCCCTGGATGGTGTCCCTGACCGTCTCGAAGGTGTCGATCAGATCGACCAGGTTGTGACCGGGCAGGGGGCCGATGTAATCGAATTTGAGGGCCTCGAACAGCATGCCGGGGGTGAAGAAACTCTTGAAGCTTTCCTCGCTCTTTTTCAGCACGGTCAGGATATTCTCGCCGACGTTGGACAATTGTCCGAGACGTTCGACAAGGTGGTCCTTGAGGCGACGCATCGTTCGGCCGGAGAGTTTGCGGCTGAGAAAACTGCTCAGTGCCCCGACGTTGGGAGAAATCGACATCTCGTTGTCGTTGAGCACGACGATGAGGCGTTTGTCATGATGACCCGCCTGGTTCAGGGCCTCGAAGGCCATGCCGGCGGTCATCGAACCGTCGCCGATGACGGCGATGGCACTGCCGGTGTCTCCTTTGAGATCCTTGGCCATGGCCATGCCGAGGGCGGCGGAGATCGAGGTTGACGAGTGGCCGGTTTCAAACGCATCGTATTCGCTCTCGCTGATCTTCGGGAAACCGCTGATGCCCTGATACTGGCGCAGGGTGTGAAAACGGTCCCGGCGGCCGGTGATCAGTTTGTGGGCATAGGCCTGATGGCCGACATCCCAGATGAGTCGGTCGTCCGGGGTGTTGAAGACGTAGTGGAGCGCCAGGGTCAGTTCGACAACGCCGAGACTGGGACCGAGATGGCCGCCGGTCGCGGCGACCGTTTCGATGATGACGGCGCGGATCTCGGCCGCCAGGGTCTCCAGTTCGGGAATGAGCAGATGCCTGAGATCGGCCGGTGAGTTGATGGTGTCAAGCAGGCTGGCGCCGCTTTTTGCCGATGATGATTGAAGCAGCATGATCGATAGTCGGGTCCTGGTGTCTCACGAGGGGACGCTGGTCGCGGTTGTCTGCATCTCCCCGGCTTTGAGATCGGCAACGACGAGGTCGCCATGGAACAGGTCAACGGGGATGATGGATTTCTGGAACAGGGAGGCGTCCTGACCGGCCCGTTCACCAACCTTAACAATAATCCATTGGCGGCCTGCTCGCAACAACCTCCTGAAAAATCAAGGAAGACAGCCGGTATCCTGGACGCAGAGCGGCCGAGGCCGACGCCTTAAAACGTCCGGGCGAGGATGAAGTCGGCCAGATCGTGCAGCCGTCCGGCCCGATCTCCGAGCGGGCCGAGCGCTGTCTTGGCCCGCTCCACGGCCTGGCGGGCCTGGTTACGGGTGCCGCTGATACCGAAATAGCGGGGGTAGGTCGCCTTGCCGCGGGCCTCGTCGGAACCGGCGGTTTTTCCCAGTTGTTCGGTGGTTGCCGTGGCGTCGAGCAGGTCGTCGACGATCTGGAACGCGAGCCCGAGCGCCGCGCCGTAGTCGACCAGGGCTGTTTCCTGGGCCGGGGTCGCCCCGGCGCCGATCGCTCCGGTCTGGACGGCACAGGTCAGCAGCGCGCCGGTCTTGCTGCGATGGATGGTCTGCAACAGGGAGAACGGGTAGTCTCGGTTTTCGTTCGCGATATCAAGCGCCTGGCCGCCGACCATGCCCTCCGGTCCGGCCGCGCGGGCGATCAACTCGATGATCCGCAGTCGCCGGTTGTCCGCGAGCTTCCCGTCAGGGCGGGCGAGGAGCTCGAAAGCAAAGGTGAGCAGTCCGTCTCCGGCCAGGATGGCGGCGGCCTCGCCGTAGACTGCGTGGTTGGTCGGCCGGCCCCGGCGCAGATCATCGTTGTCCATGGCCGGCAGGTCGTCATGGATCAGTGAGTAGGTGTGGATGCATTCCAGCGCGCAGGCGACGGGGAGCATGGCCTTCAGAATCGCGTCGTCATCGGAGATTGTTTCCGCCGCTGCCAGGCACACGATCGGCCGAATTCGCTTGCCGCCGACGAACAGGCTGTAGCGCATGGCCTCGATATGATCACCAAACGGGCCACGCGAGGCGGGCATCAGCCGGTCGAGCGCCTCCTCGACGGTCGCTTTGCCGGCGGCGAGGTAGTCCTTAATCGCTGTCTGCTTGTCGTTCATCGAACGGTTCGGCGGCCAGACGACCGTTTTTATCGAGCAGGATTTCCACCTTGGTGCGTGCCTCGGCGAGCCGGGCATTGCAGAACTCGGCCAGCTTGATGCCTTCATCGAATTTTTTCAGACTGACATCGAGACTGAGATCACCGCCTTCCAGCTCTTCGGTGATCTCTTCAAGTCGCGCCAAAGCTGCTTCAAAGGATTTTTTCGACATAACGGGGCTGCCCGATGACTGGTTCGACACAATCGTTTTGCTGATTGAAAATGGCTTTTGGCCGGTTATACTGCTCGAACTATAGTCTAATCGCCGATCGAAACGCAAGCAAACAATGGGACCGCGGCCAGTACGCGGCAATGGATGACCGTGACACCAAACACCTCCGAGATGCCCCTGGCAGAAGCGATAACCGTGTTTGGCAACTGGCTGGAGTCGGAGAGGGGGTACTCGCCCCACACCGTTGTCGGTTACCGGCGCGACCTGGCCGAATTCTCCGCCGGTGTCGCGGATGATGCGGCGGTGCAGGCTATCGGGGCCGCCGATATCAGCCGCTTCGTTGCCGGCCTGCACCGCCGCAACAACCCGCTCAGCGTGGCTCGAAAACTGTCGGCGCTGCGCAGTTTTTTCCGTTTTCTGCGGCGCGAGAAGATTATCGACAGTGACCCGATCTGCGGCATTGCCGGCCCGAAAACCGGACGTTCGATCCCGACGTTTTTGACCGTGGACGAGGTCTTTTCATTGTTGGCCGCACCGGATCGAAGTGATCGCTTCATGTCCCGGGACCGAGCCATTCTCGAGATGCTCTATTCGACCGGGATCAGGGTTGCGGAACTGGTGTCCGGCTCGGTCGACGACCTTGATTTCGATACTGAAATGCTTAGCGTGAGGGGCAAAGGCAACAAGGAGCGGCTCGTCCCGGTCGGCGGTCCGGCCATTGAGGCGGTGCGCCGATGGTTGGTGGACCGGCAACGGCTGGTTCGCCTGCGGCTGGCAAAGCAGCGATCGGTGGACCCCGAGGCGCTGTTTCTGAACGGGCGGGGAGGCCGCTTGACGAGCAGGAGTGTTGAACGATTGGTCAGTAACTACGCGCTGCGGGTCGGTATCAGGCAGGCGGTGACGCCGCATGCGCTGCGGCACTCGTTTGCCACCCATCTGCTCGAGATGGGTGCCGACCTGCGCTGCGTTCAGGAATTACTCGGACATGCCAGTCTCTCGACCACCCAGCGTTACACCCATTTGACCATCGACCGCCTGACCGAGGTGTACGACAAGGCCCACCCTCTCGGCGACACCTACAAGTGACGGCGGGTCGCCCCGAAAACGATCCATTCAACCAGAGCGTATCACATGACATTCAGAGCAACCACCATTCTGTCCGTTCGCCATAACGGTCAGGTCGTCGTCGCCGGCGACGGGCAGGTGTCGATGGGCAACACCGTCGTCAAACACCATGCCCGCAAGGTCCGGCGTCTTTACCACGATCAGGTCATCACCGGCTTTGCCGGTGCGACCGCCGATGCCTTTACGCTGTTTGACCGACTCGAGCAGAAGCTCGAGCAATATCACGGCAATTTGATGCGCTCCGCGGTCGAACTGGCCAAGGATTGGCGCACCGATCGCATGCTGCGCCGCCTCGAGGCGATGCTGGTGGCCGTCGACCAGGACCACTCACTGCTCATCTCCGGTACCGGGGATGTGATAGAACCCGATACCGGCGTGCTGGCTATCGGTTCGGGCGGTCCCTACGCCCATGCCGCCGCCCTGGCCCTGGTTCGCAAGAGCGAACTGGAAGCGGAAGAAATCTGCCGGACGGCGATGGACATCGCCGCCTCCATCTGCATCTACACCAACGATTCAATTGTACTGGAAAAAATATGATAGATAAACACTCCCTGGCGCCCCGGGAAACGGTAGCGGAACTGGATAAATATATCGTCGGCCAGGCCGACGCGAAACGCTCGGTGGCCATTGCCCTGCGCAACCGCTGGCGCCGTCGGCAGGTTCCGGAACCGCTGCAGGAGGAAATTGCCCCGAAAAACATCATCATGATCGGCCCGACCGGGGTCGGCAAAACGGAAATCGCCCGTCGTCTGGCAACGCTCGCCCAGTCGCCGTTTGTCAAGGTCGAGGCATCGAAGTTTACCGAGGTCGGCTATGTCGGCCGTGACGTCGAATCGATGGTCCGCGATCTGGTGGAAATCGCCATCACCATGGTCAAGAAGGAGGAACAGGCACGGCTCGAGGGGCTGGCCGAGGCCGCGGCCGAGGACAAGATGCTCGACCTGCTGTTGCCGCCGACACCGAACCGGCGTGGACCGCTATCGGATACCGGGCCGGAGGGCACCACCTCGTTTACCCTGGTCTCGCAGGATCAGCATCCTCCGGCAGCTTCCGGCGAGCATGACGATTCGACCCGGGAGCGTCTCCGGCAGATGCTGCGGGCCGGTAAATTCGCCGATCGGGAAGTGGAGTTGGCGCTCGATGAAGCAAAGTCGATGCCGATGGTGGAGATCATGACCACCTCGGGGATGGAGGAGATGCAGTCGAACCTGCAGGATGCCTTCAGCAAGATATTTCCGCGCAAGAAGAAAAAACGGCGACTCAAGGTCCCCGAAGCAATGGCGGCCCTGAAGCAGCAGGAAATGGAGCGGCTGATCGACATGGACAAAGTGATGAAGGAGGCCCTGCGGCGCAGCGAACAATCCGGCATCATCTTTCTCGACGAGATCGACAAGATCGCCTCCCGCAGCGGCGGTATGAGCCAAGGTCCGGACGTGTCCCGTGAAGGCGTGCAACGCGACCTGCTGCCGATCGTCGAAGGCACCACGGTAACCACCAAGCACGGCCCGGTGAAGACCGACCATATCCTGTTTATCGCGTCCGGAGCCTTCCACGTCAGCAAACCGTCCGACCTGATTCCGGAGATGCAGGGGCGGTTTCCGATCCGGGTCGAATTGCAGCCGCTCGGCGAACAGGAATTTGTCAGGATCCTCACCGAACCGGAAAATGCGCTGACCAAACAATATATCGCCTTGCTGGCCACTGAAGGGATCGAGCTTTCCTTCGACGATGAGGCGATCACGGAAATGGCCCGGATTGCCGTTGATGTCAACGAGAATACGGAAGAGATCGGGGCCCGCCGGCTGCATACGGTGATGGAGCGGGTTCTCGACGAATTGTCGTATGATGCTTCGGACCGGCCGCAGGGCAGCTTTGTCGTCACCGCCGACTATGTCAGGGGGCAGCTGCAGAGCATCATCGAGGACCGGGATCTGAGCCGGTTCATCCTGTAGCCCACGGCGGAGACGGTAAGGGAGAGGATTATGGCGAGTCTGTTGATGAAGATCTTCGGTCGAAGCGGAGCTACTGAAGGCCGTGCCGGTAGTCGGCCGGAACAGCGGGAACAACTGCTCGTCTGCCCGTCGTGCGGCGACGAGTATCGGGCCGGTTTTCACAGCTGTGCCGCCTGCGGGTGCGGACTCGTTGCCGCTTCCGGCGAGGGCGACGGCGGGATGCGTTCAGAAGAGGGCGGCGGCGCCGAGCTGGTCGAGATCACCGCCGATGAAGAGGTCATTACCATTCACCAGGCAACCCTGGCGGAAGGCAAGCGGTTGCGCCGGCTGCTGGGTCGGCACTGTATCGCCGCACTGCTGGTCGGGGACGGACCGCCAACCGGTGGCGGGTGCTGCCCGTCGGCGTCGCTTCAGCTGCAGATCAGGCCCCGGGATGCCGCCGCAGCCCAACGGGTGCTGCAGGAAGATTACCGGCGCCTGACCGGATTGGCCGAGTCGCAGACGGCGCACGACCCTGAGTCCGGTGAAGCCGAACAAGCCGACATGGTGCGCTGTGCCGCCTGCGGATATCCTTTGCCGGCGGGGCAGCAGGAATGCCCGGATTGCGGGCTGTGCTGCATCCCGCCGGAAGAATAGCCGCCGATTGCTCCTGACCCGCCATCAGGCGGGGATTCGACCGCGCCGTTTGGCCGGCGCCTCCAGTGCTTTTTTGTGAAAAGCCAACGGATCGTAGCCGAACAGCGTGCTGACCCGCTCACTCAGTTCACGGCAGGGTTTGACCGTGAAGTCCCGGTTGACTTCGACGTCCACTTCCCCCTCTCCGGGGAAAGAGAGGGTGATTGAGAACGGGCAGGTGCCGTGATAGCTGAACAGGATCTGCTTGAGTTCGTCGAGTCTGATCCGCGTCACGCTGTCGGCCCTCAGCCGGGCATGGACGGCCTCGGTATACTTGATGCGGGCCTCGGCGAGCAGGTCGATTTCCTCGGCGATGATCTTGACGCCCCGTTCGTTTTTCTGGACGGTGCCGCGGATGATCACCGGATCGGGCGTGCTCAACAGATGCTGACAGGAGGCGTAGGTTTCCGGAAAGACCATGACTTCGACCGCCTCGAGGATGTCTTCCAGCGTCACGAAGGCCATCGGGTCGCCGCGTTTGCTCTTGAGCTGCTTGCAGCTCCGGATCAAACCGCCGACCCTGACCGGCTGCCCTTCGTTGAAGTTGTCGAGGTTGGCGATATCGCTGTCGGTGACCGTCCTGATTTCCTGCAGGGCATCGTCCAGTGGATGGCCGGTGATATAAAAGCCGACCGTGTCCTTCTCGAAAATCAATTTCTGTCGCTCATCCCATTCCGCCACGTCCGGCAGCAGGATGTCGGTCCTCTCGCCGGCCGTTGCCTGCGGACCGACGGAGAAAAGCGAGAGCTGCCC
Source organism: uncultured Desulfofustis sp. (assembly GCA_964433645.1). Taxonomy (GTDB): domain Bacteria; phylum Desulfobacterota; class Desulfobulbia; order Desulfobulbales; family Desulfocapsaceae; genus Desulfofustis. Next base: position 12,957 of record CAYSSK010000069.1, on the reverse strand, counting down.
GCTGAGGCGGTCCCGCTGATGGGCCTTGGCCTGGTCCATGGCCTTGGGCAGGATGGCCATCAGTTGGGAGCGCTTGGCGCCCAGCGAATCGAAGGAGCCGGACTTGATCAGACTCTCGATGACGCGGTTGTTCACCCGTCGCGAGTCGACACGGTTGCAGAAGTCGACCAGTGACGTGTAGAAGCCGTTTTTTTCCCGCTCCTCGATGATCGAGGTCAACGCCGACTCCCCGACATTTTTCACCGCTGCCAGCCCGAAGCGGATACGGTCCTGGCGGACGCTGAAGTCCTGGACGCTCTCGTTGATGTCCGGCGGCAGCACGTCGATCTGGTGTTCCCGGCACTCGTTGATATAGAGCACGACTTTGTCGGTATTGGCCATATCGCAGGACAGCAGCGCCGCTATGAATTGAGCCGGGTAGTGGGCCTTGAGATAGGCCGTCTGGTAGGCGATCAGGGCATAGGCCGCGGAATGCGACTTGTTGAAGCCGTAGCCGGCGAACTTGGCCATCAGGTCGAAGATGTGTTCGGCCTTGTCTTCGGGAATATCGTTTTGCCGGGCGCCGGCCATGAACTTTTCTTTTTCCTGGTCCATCACCTCGGCGATCTTTTTGCCCATCGCCCGACGCAGCGTATCGGCATCGCCGAGGCTGTAGTTGGCCAGCACGTTGGCGATTTTCATCACCTGTTCCTGGTAGACGATGACCCCGTAAGTTTCCTCGAGAATCGGCTTGAGTTGCGGCAGCGGATAATGGGCTTCCTGCCGGCCGTGCTTGGTACTGACGAAGTCGTCGACCATGCCTGAGTCGAGCGGGCCGGGACGATAGAGCGCGATCAGCGCGATCAGGTCGGAAAATTGCTCCGGCGCCAGTTTCACCAGCAGCTCGCGCATGCCGCTGCTCTCCAGTTGAAAGACCCCGAGTGCATCGCCGGCGCAGAGCAGCTTGTAGGTCTTCAGGTCATCCATCGGGATGGTCGAGATATCAAGATCGGTGCCGCAGTCCGATTTGATATGATGCAGGGCCTTCTGGATCACGGTCAGCGTCTTGAGCCCGAGAAAGTCGAACTTGATCAGCCCGGTCATTTCGGTGTGCTTCATGTCGTACTGGGTGATGGTCTCGTCCTCTTTGCCTTTGCAGGTCGGCAGGTATTCGACCATCGGCTCCGGGGAAACAACCACCCCGGCGGCGTGCGTCGAGGTGTGACGGGCGAGTCCTTCCAGGGTCTGAGAGACGTTGAGCAACTCGGCGATCTGTGGATCGCGGGCCGCGGCTTCCTTCAATTTCGGTTCTTGCTCGATGGCTTTGGCGATGGTCATCTTCAACTGCTCGGGGACGAGCTTGGCGATCTTGTCGACGTCGCCGAACGGGATATCCAGCGCCCGGCCGACGTCGCGGATAACGCCGCGGGCCTTCATCGACCCGTAGGTGATGATCTGGGCGACATGGGCATTGCCGCCGTATTTGCTGCGCACGTAGTCGATCACTTCACCGCGTCGATCCTGGCAGAAGTCGACATCGAAGTCGGGCATCGACTTGCGCTCGATATTGAGGAATCGCTCGAAAATCAAGCCGTAGGGCAGCGGATCGATATCGGTGATGCGCAGGCAGTAGGCGGCCAGGCTGCCGGCCCCGGAGCCCCGGCCGGGCCCGACCGGGATGTCTCGGTCCTTGGCCCAATTGATGAAATCGGCGACGATCAGGAAGTAGCCGGGAAAACCCATCTTATTGATCACGTCGATTTCTTTCTTGAGCCGGTCGCTATAGGTTTTCTCGACATCGGGTGACAACGTCTTGTTCTGCCGCATCACCGCGAAGCGTTCCTGCAGTCCCTGCCAGCACGCTTTGGTGAACATCGATTCGAGCGTTTCGCCTTCGGGGATCGGAAAGCGGGGGAAATGGTGCTGGCCGAGTTCGATCTCCAGGTTGCAGCGTTCGGCAACTTCAACGGTATTGGCCACGGCCTCGGGACAATAGGAAAAGAGCTGCAGCATTTCGTCGGGCGACTTGAAATAGAAATCGTCGGAGGGAAACTTGAAGCGGTCGCTGTCGTTGATGGTCTTGCCGGTCTGGATGCAGAGCAGGACCTCGTGGGCGTGGGCTTCCTCCTTGTTCAGGTAGTGACAATCGTTGGTGGCCAGCAGCTTGATGCCGAGTTCGCGGCTCAATCCGATCAAGCCTTCATTGACGATTTTCTGTTCGGGGATGCCGTTTTCCTGAAGTTCGAAATAGTAGCGGTCGCCGAACAACTGCTGCATCTGCAGCGCCTTGGCGCGGGCTTCGATCGGCCGGTTATGGCTGAGGAGCCAGGGCACCTGGCCGTGCAGGCAGGCGCTGAGGGCGATCAGGTTGTCGTTGTATCGTTCAAGCACCTCCATGTCGATGCGCGGTTTGTAGTAGAACCCTTCGAATTGGGCGATACTCGAGAGTTTCATCAGGTTCCGGTAGCCTTCGTAATTCATGGCCAGCAGGATGAGATGAAAGGCCGGGCCCGCCTCCGAGGTCTTTTTCTCGCTGCGGTGTCCGGGTGCGACATAGAACTCGCAGCCGACGATCGGCTTGACGCCCGCCTTCTTCGCCGTGGTATAGAATTCCAGGGCCCCGTACATGGCGCCGTGGTCGGTCAGGGCCACGGCACCCATCTCGTACTCCCGGCATTTGGCGAGCAGGTCGGA
>CAYSSK010000069.1:0-10184 GCA_964433645.1 uncultured Desulfofustis sp. | reverse complement strand
CGCTCGAAAAATACCATGAACACGCCTGGCTTGCACAGAAAAAGCAGACGGCTGAGGAATTGAATTTAGATATGTATAAACAAAGCGTTACATGAACTTTTTGGGGCGATGTGGCGAAGCTGGGCCGGAAACCTGCCGGTTGCCGTGTTATGCTTCCTGGATGGTGTTTTTCTCCTGGATCTGGATATTGAACCGTTCGCGGATCTTGCGATAGGAAACGAGGTCATGATCGCGGGCCGACGGGGTGAGGAAGGATTCGAGCCGGGTCTTCAGGATGACCGGGTTCATTTCCGAATTGATGGCGATGACCCCTTCGGTGATGATTTTCTGCAGCAGCAGCTCGTGATTGGTTTTTTCCCGAAGATTGGCGGCAAACGGCAGGAAGAAGAAATTGGCGAAGATCAGCCCGTACAGCGTCGAGGTCAGGGCGATCGGTACCGCTTTGAGAATGACCGAGGTATCGCCGATACCGCCGAGCATCGCGATCAGACCGACCACCGAGCCGATGATGCCGAAGGCCGGGAAAAAATCGGCAATCGAGCGCAGGACCCGCTGCAGGTCGTCCCGGCGGAGTTTGAAAAAATAGGTTTCCGTGTTGAGAATGTCCCTGATCTGTTCAGTGCCGTAGCCATCGACCAGGCAGCTCAGGGCGCGGCGCAAAAAGAGGATGGTGGTCTCGTTTTCTTCTTTCTGCAAGGAGAGGATGCCGTCGATGCGAGACTTGATCGACAGGTCGATCAGGATATTGATAATCTCCGTTTCCTGTTTGACCGGCTTCCGATAGGAGGCCTTCATTACCGTGTAGACGATTTTCAGTTGTTCGGTCTTGAAGCTGAGCAGCGCCGCTGCAGCGGTCCCGCCGATGACGATGAGCAGGCCGGAGAAGTTGAAGTACAGGCCAAGATTGCCGTTGATCAAAAAGCCGGCGACAAAGAGCGAGCTAAACAGGAATAAACCGATAACGTTCTTATATCTCATCAGATTCTCGTGTGCGCTGGAGATGGTTGGCAACAGAGACCGGCAGCGGAGCCGGGAGCCTCTTGCTGACGATGATTTCAACCCGGCGGTTGGCGGCGCGCCGGTCGCTGTCCGCATTGGGCTGCAGTGGCCGCTGAGCGCCATACCCGCTGACCACGAATTGCTGAGGACTCATGTCCATATCCTCGATCAGGAACCGGGCCACCCGGGAGGCCCGAGCGACGGAGAGCTCCCAATTCGTCTCATAGCGTGGCGAGTGCATCGGCACGTTGTCGGTGTGGCCGACGACATTGATCATATACGGGGAATCTTTGATCACGGTGGCAATTTTTTGCAGCGACTCGATGGCTGCCGTTGACAATTCGGCACGGCCGGTGGCAAAGAGCAGATCGCCGGTGAGGATGATTCGCATGGCGTGATCCGGCACCAGGTTGATGGAGGCGAATCGATCGAGATCGAGTTGTTCGAGCAGAGCCTTGTCGACGGTGAAATCTCTGACAAAATCATGGTGCTCCGCCTGGCTGGCGGATGTTCCCGGTAGTTCACCGTCCGGTGGGGCCGGCTGGTGTGGTAGGACATCGGCCAGGACCGGCGGAGACGCGGGTGCCGGTTTTATCGTGTCTTTGGCGATCGCTCGGGGCATCTGCTCCGGCTCAGGCGCCGCCAGGTGCGCCTCGATCCGGGCCCTGCCGCCTCGGGCCTGATCGTCGAAAAAGGCCAGATCGTCGCCGAGTTCGGTGAGCCGAATCGGTTCGACTTTCCTGACGGTCCCGGCGGTTATCAACGGTGCCGACGGCTTGATCGGTATGAATGGGAGGGTTGCCGCGGTATCGCCGGTGATCTCCAGGGCGTCCGCGGTCTCGCCGCCGATTACCTCGATTTCGTCACTGACCAGGAATTCACGGTGAGCGGCCTGGTAGACGAACAGGGAGAGAAACAGCACAAACATGGTCATCATCAAGTCGGACCAGGCAATCGACCAGTGACTGATCCCTGGCTGGGACGATCCGTGGGTGTCGTCGTCGCCGGCAAGCGCCCGCATGCCGGGGGCGAAACCAGTATCGGCGGCAGAGGAGAAGCCGCCGGACAGGCCCCGCCAGGACGGCGGGACGGGGGGCTGGTGGCGTTCAAGTACGGTGTCGTGATCGTTCATCGCGTCTACAGGGCAGAGCTGCGCAGGGCAGGGCAGCGTTTCGCTACGTTGTCTAACGATCGTATCGGCAGGAGCGCGACAAAAGAAAAGGGAAAATGTCGGCCCGCGCGGTGCGGAAAATCTTCAAATCACGGGCCGACAGGATACCGGCGGGCTAATCGATACCGACCGCCCGGCGGATCGGATCGATGCCGACGCGGGCCACGAAGCGAGCGGTACGTTCTTTTTTATTGGCGTTTTCGGCGTAAAAGCGCAGGCATCGGTCGATGAGGTCTCTGGCCTGGTCGTCGGCCAGACCCTCGCCGAGAATATCGCCGGCTCGCGGAGTCCTGGTCGAACTGCCGCCGAAACTGACGGTCCAGCCTTTCTTCTTGCCGACCACGCCGACGTCACGGACCACGCTTTCGGCGCAGGTGAACGGACAGCCGGATACACCGATCTTGACCTTGGCCGGAAAGTCGCGGTCGGAAAAATACTCTTCCAGCATGGTGCCAAACGTCAGAGAGTCCCGCAGACCGAAAGAGCAGACGGTGTTGCCGGGACAGACCTGGACGTAATGCAGGCAGAGTTCGGTCGCTTTTCCCGGGTCCAGGCCGAGATCACGCCAGATCGAATCGAGTTGTTCCGCCTTCATGCCGACCAGGGCGATGCGCTGGCCGGAGGTGATCTTGACGATCGGAATCTGATAGGTCTCGACGACCTGAGCCAATCGTTTCAGGGTGTTCACGTCGAGCAGGCCGCCGGGCAGGCGGGGAACGATGGCATAGGATTGCCGGTCGCGTTGCAGAATCGCGCCGGGGGGTGTGATGGGGGTGGGCATGGGTCAATCTCTTCAGGATAGGGTTGTTGTATATAACCTTCATGACTAATGGTCACAACAAAGCATGAAAATCGTCATCGCGTCGGATGGGCTGGTTGGCCCTCCCTCCTGCTGCTGCGCTGCGGCCTGGTCGCTTCTTCGGGTCTACAAGATGCGGCCTCCGGGAGTACCGACCGGTCCTGTCGATCGCGACGGCTATGTTCATTGTTCCTGGTGGTCTTTTTCGCGCCAGGAGATGACACCATCTGGCTCCAGCCTTGATCGGTTAACGGCTTTGTTTTTCAGCGGTGATCGGGCGCCCTGAGATAGGTGCCGAGCACGAAATTGAGGCGATCGCCGTCGATCGGTTTGCTGAGGAAATCATTCATGCCGGCCTGCCGGCATTTGTCCCGGTCTTTATCCATGGCGTGGGCGGTCAAGGCAACGATTGGGGTCTTTCCTTTTTTTCCTTCCAGCAACCTGATCTGCCGGGTTGCCTCAAACCCGTCGACGTCGGGCATCTGCAGATCCATCAGAACGAGATGGTAGTTATTGGCGAGCATTTCGTCCACCGCTTCCCGGCCGTTGCCGACGACGGTTACCGACAGGCCGAGCTGATCGAGCAGAGCGGTAACCACGGTCTGGTTGATCGGGTCGTCTTCGGCAAGCAGGACGCGATAGTGTTTCAGGTCACGGGGCGCGCTCCTTGAAGCCGAGTCGACCGGGGCAACCGCAGGTGCATGCTGCTCAGGAGGCGGCTCGGCGGGCAGGGCACAGTCCAGCCAGAAGGTGGAGCCGCGTCCTTTTTCGCTCCTCATCCGGACCCGGCTGCCCATCAATTCCGCGAGCTGACAGGAGATCGCCAGTCCCAGGCCGGTTCCCCCGTATTGTCTGGTGATAGAGCTGTCTGCCTGGCGGAACGATTCGAAGATCTGTTGCTGCTTCTCACGGGCGATACCGATACCGGTGTCACCGATGCTGAAACGGATGAAGTGGGTTTTTCGCCGGGACTTCCGGTAGGGGGCGATGGTCACGGAAACGGTGCCGCGATCGGTGAACTTGATCGCATTGTTGACCAGGTTGACGATGATTTGCAGTAACCGGTTGGCATCGGCATAGACCTGTCGGGGTACGGTCGAATCGATGGTGATGTTTAGCCGCAGTCCTTTGTGCCGGGCAGCCGGGATGAACATGGTCAAGGCGCTGTTCAACGTCTCTGAGAGATTGAAGACGGTCGGATCGAGTTCCAGTTTGCCTGATTCCACCCGGGAAAAATCGAGGATATCGTTGATTACCCGGAGCAAACGGTTGGCGGAATGTTTGACGATCTCAAGATAATGACGCTGGTTATCGGCCAAGTCGGTGGCCAGAACCAGGTCGGTCATGCCGATGATGCCGTTCATCGGCGTCCGGATTTCGTGACTCATGTTGGCGAGAAATTCGCTTTTGGCGATGTTGGCCGCTTCGGCGGCCTGTCGAGCCTGGGCCATATCCTGCCGGAGTACTTTTTCGTTGCGGGCCCGTTGATCCAGTTCTCTGAGGATAATATCGAGATTGGCGAATTGTTTGGCCACCAGTTCGGCGGTGATGGCCGCTGCCTGGCGGGCGACCCGCAATTCGTTGATCAGGGCTTCGTTTTCGGCGATCAGGCCGAGAAGATCATGATGTACGGCAGGGTCGCTCATGTTTTGCGGATATGGTGTACCGAACAGACCTGGCAGGCGTCGAACGAGCGAATGACCTGGGCGACCTGCACCGGATTTTCGGGATCGTCGACCGGCGTGCCGATAACCGCTTCTTCCCACGGTCCTCGGACATGATTGGTGTCCCGCGGCGAACCGTTCCAGGCGGTCGGCGTGATAATCTGATAGCGGCTGATCGCTTTGTTTTCGATGGTCACCCAGTGACCGAGTGCTCCGCGACAGCCGCCGGTCAGCCCGAAGCCGCGACCGTCGGGGATGGCTTTGACCGGCGTGTAGAACGGCTCGTCGGGATCGATGACCGCCAGCCACTGCTCCATGGCCGGTATGAGTACGGCTCCCCGGGTTAGACGAGCGAGCTGCCTGGACATTACGCTGGCGCCATCGGTTTTGATCAGGCTACGAAACAGCGGCGCGCCGCTGCACAGCATTTCAGCCAGCGGCCCGGTTTCAGCGGGTTTATCCCGATAGCGCGGGGCTTTTGTCAGCGAGTATTTGCTCTCGGTGGCTGCCTCGGCCAGCGGCACGGTTTCACCGTTGAACGGGTGCAGGCCGCCGAGATAATCTCTGAAGCGGGAGTGGGCGACGTGCTCGGTGATGTTTTCCTGATTGAACGACTCGAAGCGTTCGCCGTCACAGAACCCGGAGGAAAAGAGCAGGGTGCCGGGGGGCTGGTCGCTGGCGGCGGGGTAGTCGAATTGACCGTAGCTGATATAACGGTGATGTCCCCGACCGAGCCGATCAAGGCCGCTTTCCCGGCAGCAGCGCATCAGGAAACCGACTTCACCGGCGCGGTGCTGCGCCGCCTCCTCATACCAGCGTGCCAGCTCGTCACCGTCGGCAACGGCCTGCCATCTCTCGATTGAACAGCCGAGCACGCAGGTTTCATACCAGTCGCGAAAACGGTTGAGGAGATAACGGCAGCTGATCAGGTCGTCTCTGGTCATGGCTCCGGCGACGCCGCCCGGCACCATATAGGAGGAGTTCGGCCATTGGCCGCCGATAATGGCGACGATTTCTATAATGCGCTTGGTCTGCTTAATTGCGCCGATGGCCGAACTGCCGCTGAGCGGCCGATAGCGTGCGACCGCTTCCTCATAAAAAGCAGCTTGGGCGTACCACGGGTCGGTGAAATCGGGCATGAACATCAACAAACCGTGACGCATATCGCTTTGCAGGTGTTCGGCCATCGAGGCGAGGTTCCTGACCAGCAGGGCGTTGTCAGGAATGGTGACGCCGCAGACCATGTCGAGGGCCTTGGCCGCGGCGGTCAGGTGGGCGGTGCCGCAAATGCCGCAGACACGTGGCGTCAATACCAGGCTGTCCCGTGGAGCCCGGCCTTTGAGCATATTTTCAAAGCCGCGATACATGGTGCCGCGGCTCCAGGCATCGACCACGATTCCATCCCTGACATCGATCATCAATTCCAGATCACCTTCGACGCGGTTGACCGGCAGAGTCAGGGTTATCGTTTTTCGACGGGCCATATCAGATTTTTGTTTTGCGGTGTTTTAACCGTTCAGGAGCAGCGGCGGCGGCCATGCCTTTGTAGGCAAGGTAGTGGGGACGATCGACACCGTCCGGCAGGTTGATCGGCAAGCCGACGATATTGGGTGTTTCGAAAAACGGTGTAGCCTGCGGGAAATCCGGCTCGGTGCAGCCGAAACAGGGGACGCCGCTGCGGGTTTTACAATTGCGGCCGTTCCACAGATATTTGTTGCACGGGCCATGGGCCAGCGGGCCGTGGCAGCCCATATGGAAAAAAAGGCAGCCTTTCTCACCGAAATCGGTCTCCTCGATCTGGTATTCGTGATACTCGTTGCGCGTGCAGCCCTGATGGACGAGCATGCTGTAATAGTCGGTCGGGGCCTGATAGTCGGTCAAATCGCAGGTCCCGTCTCTGAGCAGCATGCTCAGGGTGCCGATCAGCGCCACCGGATGACAGGGGCACCCCGGAATATTGATCACCGGCCCTCCGGCCTTGGCACGAAACGAGCCGCCAAGCAGGCCGCCTCGGCTCCGGCCGTGAAACTGCATGCCGGTCGCCCCGGCATCACCGGCACCGCTGACACCGCCGTAGGCGGCACAGGTACCGACGGCGATGACATGGTCGGCCAGTCCGGCCAGTTCGATCAGCACCTGAGTTTTCGGCCGATCGAAGCTCATATCGAACCGACCGGTCGCGTCCGGCCCGGTAATCGGGGCGCCTTCAACGCAGAGAATGGAAAGCGGTTCGCTGCCGGCCAGCAATCGATCGAGCTGCCGGTGATAGGCCTGGGTGGTCAGCACCGAAAAGCTCGGGTGCCAGAGGATAGTGAGGCCAAGCCCCTGGATCGCTTCGATGAAATTGGGCGCGGAGGCGTTGAGCAGCGACATGGTGTCTCCGCCACACCCGCCGCATTGCAGCCAGAACAGGTTGGTTTTCATGGTATTTTCAATTGGTCAACGAACGGATGGTTCCCGGCTTGGGCATACGGCCGCCGGCCTACCATCGCGTTCTCGGGCCGGGATACGGTAACCGGGCCGACCTGCGGGAAAATCCCTGGTCACCGAGACCCATCAATCAGAAAATCGGTTTGTAATCGAAGAAATGGCGGGTTTCCAGCTTTCGATGGGTCTTGGTTTCGGCACGGGCGATAAAGGAGCTTGTTACCGCGCCGTTTGACGTGAAGCGCACGCCCTCGAGAAACTCTCCGTCGGTGACACCGGTCGCCGCAATCGCCACCTCTTTAGACCGGATCAGATCCTGGGGGCGGAAAATTTTTTCGAAATCAGTGATGCCGTGTTCCTCCGCCTGTTCTCGGTCGCGGTCGTTTTCGTAGAAGATCTTGCCTTCGAAATAGCCGCCGAGACAGCTGATGGCGGCGGCCACCAGGGCACCTTCCGGGGCATAGCCGTACCCGAGGTAGAGATCTGTCTTTTCTCCGGTGATCGCCGACAGGCAACCGGACAACTCACCTTCCTCGATCAGCTTGATGCGGGCGCCGCATTGACGAATTTCCTTGATCAACTGCTTGTGCCGGGCCTGGTTGAGAATGCAGACCGTGACGTTTTCGGTGTACTTGCGCAGGGCCCGGGCTACCCGCTTGACGTTGATGATCGGTGGTTGATTGATGTCGATGACATTGCCGGCCTGCGGCCCGACCACGATCTTGTACATGCTCAGGTTCGGCACCGATTGGATGACGCCGCGCGGCGCGATGACCGCATAGCTGGTGGCGTTGTTGCCGCCGTTGGCCGCGGAGTGGTGGGCCTCGAGGGCAATGGCCATCAGGTCCATGGTCGGGCCGCCCTGGCCGAGGGTGGCCGGCATCGGATAGATGTCGTCGCGGTTCTGAAAGCGATCATTGACGACGTAACCGTCGATCCGCAATCGGTTCAGGGTCTTGGCGATGGCGGCCCGGGCGTGGTTGAGGATTTCCCGGTAATCACCGAGGCCTTGCTCTCGTGCCGCGGTCAGGGCGGCGATTTCCGTCGCCCTGACGATCTCCATGCCGTAGTTGGTATCCATTTATTCGTCGGTGTGGAGCGGAGGGTGAAGAAAGTCCTGACCGTTGGCCGATGCAAGCGCTTTGATCCGGCGCAACAGTGCTTCTCTCTCGTCTTTCAGTTTTTTCCCCTCGGCGGTTTCCTTCACTTTCATCGGGTGTTGAAATTCATCGATCAATTCGATATCGAGCGGGGCCGACTCGAATTTCTGTTCGGCCTCCTTGATTTCATCCGGTGTCGGCAGGATGATGCCGTAGAACTGGTGCGGTGTGTGCACTAGGGAGTGGCCGCGGTTGTAGTAAGCGGCGGCGAAACCGCCGTCGACATTGATCGCCACGCCGTCCTCGCTGGCCATGTGTTTGCCTTTCAGATAGTTGACCGGCGTATGTCCGTAGACGATCCGTTTGACGCCGAATTCGGCGAGCAGTTTGCGCTTGAAGCTGTCAGTGGTCAGATTCTGCTGCCAATAGAGCGTCTTTTCGGTATGGGTTTCTTGGTCGATCAGGAAATAGCGCTCGAAGGTCTTCATCGCATGTTTGCCGAAGAAAGGTGAGCGCGGCCCGCACCAGAGATAGAAGAACAGGGCCTGGTCTTTCGGGTCCTGGGGAGCGCCGGCGATATAGTTTTTACCGACCCTGGTGATGGTCGCCTGGATGAAATCGAGCAGCGCCCGTCCCTTGCGTCCGAGAAATTCCTGGAAATCACCGTCGGGAGTCGATGGCACCAGGGCGTGGATGTTGAGGATATTGCTGTACGTCGAATAGGTCTTGCCGACGGTGAACAGGTAGCTGAGCAACCGCTTGAGTTTTCTGTTGGTCCGGAACTGTTCAGTCAGGTCGTCGACGACCGCCTGTTCCTCCGGGGTCAGTCGGCCCGGGTCGTCGAGGTCGACGGTCGGGAAAAAAGTGTCGTTGAGCCCGTCCGTGTCCCCCTGTTTCAGCAGTGCGGCCAGTTTGTCGAGCCACAGCCGTGAGGACATGTCATATTCCGGAAAATCGCGAATGGTCTGCTCTTCCAGTTTGAACTGAATGATCGCCAGGGCCTTTTCCATGGCCCGGCCGCGCTCGGTCTTGGCCTTGAAATTGCCGGTCACCCGGTCGGCGGGATAGGTCTTCTCGGCAAAGTCGGCAAGCCGTGAAGCGTCGAAGGAGAGCCGTTCCATAAACTCGAAGTGATCGTAACGGCTGGTAATGCGAATCGCTTCGGCGATCAGCGATCTGTTGCCCGACGCCGCGCCCATCCAGAGAATATCGTGGTTGCCCAACACGTAATCGACGATGCGGCGATAGGGCGCGGACGAGAGGAAACGGATGATCTTGTCCGGCTGCGGCCCCCGGTCGAAGACGTCGCCGAGAACCTGGATCCGATCGAGCAGCACGTTGCGGATGGCATGGCAGAGATGATGGATCAGGCGGACCGAGATGATTTCCTCTTCGAAGATCGGATCCGGGACCGGCAGCCCGGAGAGCAGCCTGCCGATGGTCTCCTGGAACTCCGGCATGGCGATGTCTTCGACCCGGTAGCGAACGTTGGTCATCTTGTACTTGAGGACCTCGATCAGGCAGAGGATGACGTCCTGCTTGTCCATCGAGATGTTCGGGTCTTCGAGGTAGAACTGCCTGCGGATGATCCGCACCAGGTGCTGGATCTTGTCGGTGGTAAAGGTGTTGGGCAGCGCTTCCCGGCAGGTCTGATAGAGGACTCCGAAGCGGCCGCGCAGGATAGATTTGAATCGGTCCCCTTCGCCGTGCAGATCGCTGATCCACAAGGTCGTCGGGATATTGGAATTGAGTTCGGTGTCGAGCTGAAGAAACCGCTGGACCAATTCGTCCAGGCTGCGGGCTTTGATTTGTTCGTCGTCCGGACGATTGTCCGGCCCGGCATGTTCAGCGAGCGTTGACCCCATGTCTTATCTACCGCAAAGGTTCATCGTGGAGCGTCTCCCGTCTGCTGCTATATCGATAGTTTATCACCAGAGCGGCCAACAGGCAACCATCTTCTCACCGTTGATGCGGCAGACAGGTGCTGCTGTTCAAGGAACTATTTTGCTCACCGGCGGGACAGG
>CAYSSK010000068.1:0-21024 GCA_964433645.1 uncultured Desulfofustis sp. | reverse complement strand
CAAATCACTCTATGACGACACCAATATCTACTTCCTGATCACCTACCAGGACCCGACCAAGAGTCTGGAGCGTTTTCCGTGGGTCAAGCAGGCCGACGGCAGCTGGCAGAAACTGGCCAACAAGGACAGCACCGGCCACGACAACACCTATTACGAAGACAAACTGGCACTGTTCTGGGACATCAACACCCCGGGCTTTGCCGAGGAAGGCTGCATGATCTCCTGCCATCTCGACGAACCCGGCGACACCTCGGCCGGCCGCAAATATACCGCCGCCGAGGGCCAGACCATCGACATGTGGCATGCCAAATACGTGCGGACCCTGCCGATGGGTATGTTCGACGACCAGTATGTCGATCACAACACCGATCCGAAACAAAATGCCGGCTGGGGCCGCAAGGGCGATACCGGCAAAGGCGGCTACAAGAACAACGACAATGGCGACAAGACCGCACCGGCCTTCATGAACCTGAATCCCAACGAAGATGACCAATACTATGTCATTCCGAGTAAAAAGGTCCCCTTCGTCGACACCTTCAAGGAAGGCGACATCGTGCCCGGCATCGACATCATGCCGATGATGGGCGGTCGCGCCGACATCCTTGCTCGTAATCATTACGACAACGGGACCTGGACTCTGGAAGTCGTCCGCGCGCTGAAAACGGAAGGCGACAATGCCGACACCCAGGACGTGCAATTCACCGACCCGGGCAAAAACTACCCGTTCGGTATCGCCGTCTTCGACAACTCACAGATCAACCATCTCTTTCATCTGGAGACCCTGGAGTTGAAATTCAAATAAATCGGCAGCGCATCACGTTCTTCTCGCCGCCCTGACACCGCTTCGGCGGGGGACCGCACTGTTGTTCCCTCGCCGAAGCCTTTGCTGCAACTCACCACCCCTTCTTCGCGCCCAACGCAACCGACCGCCACCGCCTCAGTCCCAGTCCACCCGGTGCGACAAGAGAGAAAAACGTTATCCAAGCAAATCTCCCGCGGCATCTTTCGGGTGAAATTTGAAATTGACAATAACGAAAATAACTGAAATACTCTTCGAAAGAGTTTATCTTCGCGCTTGTTCACCAGTACGCAGGATTCGCCATGGAACCGATATCCGAGCGGCAGAATTCCATTCTCTCCCTGGCCCGCGAAAGCGGTCGGGTCGAGGTGGAAGCGCTGGCCGCGGCCTTCAAGGTTTCCCCCCAGACCATCCGTAAGGACCTCAACGAATTATGCGACCGCCAGCTGCTGCAGCGCATTCACGGCGGCGCCATCGTCGGTTCGAGCATCGAGAACGTCAGTTACGAGGCCAGGCGGCTGCTCGCCCCCGCCGCCAAGAAGACCATCGGCAAACGCGCCGCCGAGCTGATTCCAAACAATAGCTCCCTGTTGATCAACATCGGTACGACCACCGAGCAGGTTGCCCACGCCCTGGCCGGTCACCGTGGACTGCTGGTGATTTCAAACAATATCAATGCGATAGAAATCATGAAGCACTTTCCCGGTGTTGAGCTGATCATCGCCGGCGGGCATGTGCGCCGTTCGGACGGCGGCATCGTCGGTGACGCGGCCGTCGATTTCATCAACCAGTTCAAGGTCGACTTTGCCGTGATCGGCGTCTCGGCAATTGATGAGGACGGCGTGCTGCTCGATTACGATTTTCGCGAAGTGCGGGTCGCCCAGGCAATCATCCGCAACGCCCGTCACGTGATTCTGGTCACCGATGCGATGAAGCTGAAACGAACCGCACCGATCAGGATCGGCCACATCTCCCTGATCAACACCATCGTCATCGACGAAAGACTCCCGCAAAAACTGAGCGATATCTGCACCGAAGCAGGAGTTACCGTGGTTCGTGCCCCAACTTGAACGAGGCTCCTCCGGTGGCCGGTCTCCGTCCGACCATGTCCGCGAAAACGCTCGCTATCATATCGATCTCACACGACATTCAATCCTGGTCAGGAGATTTTTCCAGTTTTTCAAAATTTTCACTTGATTCATTTTTTTATTTCGGTTAATTCATGTTTATACTTGCATTCGAAACTAATAATCACCTGACCTGAAACAAGCACGATCCAAGATTCCTCTGCCACGGAGTAGTGGCGATGCGGACAACCACCTACGATCTGGCCGTCATCGGAGGCGGCATCAACGGCTGCGGGATTGCCCGGGATGCCGCCGGCAGGGGTCTTTCGGTCTTTCTCTGCGAACAAAGCGACCTGGCCAGCGGCACCTCGTCGGCGTCCACCAAGCTGATCCATGGCGGACTCAGATACCTCGAATACTACGAGTTCCGGCTGGTCCGGGAAGCCCTGCGGGAGCGTGAAGTACTGCTCAGAGCCGCGCCGCATATCATCTGGCCGCTTCGCTTCATCCTGCCGCACCACCGGGGACTTCGACCCGCCTGGCTGATTCGCCTCGGCCTCTTTCTCTACGACCATATCGGCGGACGCGAGCTGCTCCCAAAAGCGAAAAAGATCGATCTGCGCCGCGATATCGCCGGTGCGGTCCTCAAACCCGGTTATCGCCTGGCGTTCGAATATAGCGACTGCTGGGTTCTCGACAGTCGACTGGTTATTCTCAACGCGATGGACGGTGCCGCCCGGGGCGCCGACATCCACACCCGCTGCCGGCTGCTCAGCGCCCGTCGCGACCAGGGGACTTGGCTGCTGTCCCTGGTCGATCAGCAATCCGGGACGGAGTCGCAGATCCGCGCCATGGCCCTGGTCAACAGCTCCGGCCCCTGGCTCGACCAACTTCTCACCCATATCGACCACGATCAGACACCGGAGCACATCCGCATGGTCAAGGGCAGCCATATCATCGTGCCCCGGTTGTTCGACCATCAGCGAGCCTATATTTTCCAGAACAGCGACGGCCGGATCATCTTCGCCATCCCCTATGAAGAGCGATTCACGCTGATCGGCACCACCGATGTCGACTTCACCGGCGCCCCGGAAGAAGTGCGGATCAGCCCGGAGGAGACCGACTATCTGTGCCGGGCGGCCTCCGAGTATTTCCGTGCACCGATCATCCCGGCAGACGTGGTGTCCTCGTTTTCCGGCATCAGACCGTTGTTTGACGACGGCAGCGACGAGGCCAAGGCGGCAACCAGGGACTATGTCTTAAAGCTCGACACCGGCCGAGACGAGCCGGTACTACTGTCGATCTACGGCGGCAAGATCACCACCTATCGCCAACTGGCCCAGTCGGTACTGCACCGGCTGGCCCCGTTCCTGCCGGCCATGGGCGGCGACTGGACCGAAACGGCACCGCTGCCCGGCGGCGATTTCGCTCCGGACCGATTCGAGCAGGAGGTCGATCATCTGCTCCAGCGGTGCCCATTGCTGGACCGGCCGCTGGCAACCCGGCTGATGCGCTGCTACGGTACCCGGGCACGGGAGATGACCGCTCAACTGGCAACCGGTGCCGACCGTGGCCCGGACTTCGGCCACGGCCTCTACGGCTTCGAGGTCGACTACCTGATCCGGCACGAATGGGCCCGCAGCGCCGAGGATATCCTGTGGCGGCGCACCAAGCTCGGACTGCTGTTCGATAGCGACGAAACGGCCGCGCTGCAGGCCTTCGTCGAGAAACACCCGGATATCATCATGCACCGTTAACCACCGAGGAGAACCAGATGCAGCTCAGCCTTCATCAGGTCTGCAAGAAAGTCGGCGACCAGTTCCATATCGCCGACGTCTCACTGACCTTTACCGCCGGCACCCTCAATATCCTGCTCGGGCCGACCCTGTCGGGCAAAACCTCGCTGATGCGGCTGATGGCCGGGCTCGACCGGCCCACCTCCGGCTCGATCCACGTCGACGGCCGCGATGTCACCGGTGTGCCGGTGCAAAAACGAAACGTGGCGATGGTCTACCAGCAATTCATCAACTACCCGAACCTGACGGTCTACGAGAATATCGCCTCGCCCCTGCGCCTGGCCCGCCTGCCGAAACGCGAGATCGACCGGAGGGTCGACAAGGTCGCCGAGCTGCTCAAACTGGCCCCGCTGCTGGACCGCTCGCCGTTGGAGTTGTCCGGCGGCCAGCAGCAGCGAACCGCTCTGGCCCGGGCCCTGGTCAAAGAGGCGGAGCTGGTACTGCTCGACGAACCCCTGGCCAATCTCGACTATAAATTGCGCGAGGAATTACGTGAAGAATTGCCGCGGATTTTCACCGCCACCGGCTCGATTTTCGTTTACGCCACCACCGAGCCGTCCGAGGCCCTGCTGCTCGGCGGCGCCACCGCGACACTGCACGAGGGGCGGATCACCCAGTTCGGCCCGACCGTCGATGTCTACAACCGGCCGCAAAACCTGATCAGCGCCGCACTCTTTTCCGACCCGCCGCTCAACACCCTGCCGGTCACCAAACTGAACAACTCGATGCTCTACAAGAGCCACGTCGAGCTGCCGCTCATCGACCGGATGCCGGAGTTGCCCGACGGGACCTACACCGTCGCCTTCCGCCCCCACCACCTCTTTCTGCAGCGATCGTCGCCATCGGCCATCGAGGTTCGGGCCGAGGTGGTGGTATCGGAGATTACCGGCTCGGAGAGCTACATCCATGTCGATGTCGCCGGGGTGCGCTGGGTTCTGCTGGCGCCGGGGATCCATGCTCACGAGGTCGGCGGCGCCATCGAGGTTTTTCTCGAACCGACGACTTTTTATATCTTCGACCGCCACGACCGGCTGGTCGTCAGCCCGAAACTCCAAACCACCCGGTAACCGGAGGAGCTCATGGCCACGATCACCCTGAACGATATCGCCCATTGCTACAGCGGCCCGTCGGACAATCCGGCGGACTATGCCCTGAAACGGCTCAACCTGGCCTGGCGCGACGGCGGCGCTTACGCGCTGCTCGGCCCGTCCGGCTGCGGCAAGACCACCCTGCTCAATATCATCTCCGGCCTGCTCATCCCGACCAACGGGCGGGTGCTGTTCAACGAGCAAGATGTGACCACCCTGCCCACCGAGCAGCGCAACATAGCCCAGATCTTCCAGTTCCCGGTCATCTACGACACCATGACCGTCTTCGAGAACCTGGCTTTTCCGCTGAAAAACAGGGGGCGCAGCAAAATAGAGATCGAGCCCCGCGTCATCGAACTGGCCCAAATGCTCGACCTGGAGGGCAACCTGCACACCAAGGCCCGGCACCTGACCGCCGATGCCAAACAGAAGATCTCCCTGGGCCGCGGCCTGATCCGCCAATCGGTCAACGCCATTCTCTTCGACGAACCGCTGACGGTCATCGACCCGCAACTCAAATGGCAATTGCGCGCCCAGCTCAAATCCCTGCACAAACAATTCGGCTTCACGATGATCTACGTGACCCACGATCAGACCGAGGCCCTGACCTTTGCCGACCAAGTAGTGGTCATGTACGAGGGCGAGGTCGTCCAGGTCGGTACGCCCGAGGCGCTGTTCGAACGGCCGGAGCACACCTTCGTCGGCTATTTCATCGGCTCGCCCGGCATGAATATCGCGCCGTGCACCCTCGACGGCGACCGGCTGCAACTCAACGGCCACGAGATCCGCCTGGAGCACCGCTACCCGGCGCCGCCGCCGGGCGCCCGGGTGGAACTGGGCATCAGGCCCGAGCACCTGCGCCTGCAGCCGCCCGACCGGGACGGGCTACCGGTCGCCATCGTCCGGGTCGACGATATCGGCCGGCACCAGGTGGCCCGGGTGGCACTCGGCGAGCAGCTGTTCAACGTGGTCGCCGCCGATCTGTCCGGCCTGACCGGTGATCGTGCCACCCTGGTAATCGAGCCGGCCCGGGCCAACGTCTATGTCAACGATCAGCTGTACCAAGGAGCGACATCATGATTGCCAAACAGCAGAACCAGAAGGCCTGGTTCATGGTCTTGCCGGTCTTCCTGTTGGTCGCCTTCAGCGCCGTGATCCCGCTGATGACCGTGGTCAACTACTCGGTGCAGGACACCTTCGGCAATAACCAGTTCTTCTGGGCCGGCCTCGACTGGTTCCGTAACCTGGTCCATTCGGAACGATTTCACAGCGCCTTTCTGCGGCAGTTGCTCTTTTCCACCATTATCCTGGCCATCGAGATCCCGCTCGGCATCGTGATCGCGCTCAGCATGCCGCGCCGCGGCTGGGGGGTGCCGGTCTGCCTGATCACGATGGCCCTGCCGCTGCTCATCCCCTGGAACGTGGTCGGCACCATCTGGCAGATCTTCGGCCGGGTCGACATCGGCCTGCTCGGCTACAGCCTGTCCGCGCTCGGCATCGATTACAACTATACGCAGGACCCGCTGGCCGCCTGGTTCACCGTGATCATCATGGACATCTGGCACTGGACGAGCCTGGTGGTCCTGCTCTGCTATGCCGGTCTCTGTTCAATCCCCGACGCCTATTACCAGGCAGCCCGGATTGACGGGGCCTCGCGGCTGGCGATCTTTCGCTATATTCAGCTGCCGAAGATGCAGCGGGTCTTGCTGATTGCCTTTTTGCTGCGCTTCATGGACAGTTTTATGATCTATACCGAACCCTTTGTCATTACCGGCGGCGGCCCCGGCAATTCGACCACCTTCCTGTCCATCGATCTGGTCAAGCTGGCCATCGGCCAGTTCGACCTCGGGCCGGCCGCCGCCATGTCCCTGATCTACTTCCTGGTCATCCTGCTGCTCAGTTATGTGTTCTATACGGTGATGAGCAATATCGGCATGGAAAGCACCAACCACGGAGGTTCTTGAGATGCGCTTTAAATGGCTGATCCCGGCGATCTACATCCTGTTTCTGCTGCTGCCGATCTACTGGCTGGTGAATATGAGCCTGAAGACCAACGACGAGATCCTCTCGGTGTTCTCGCTGTGGCCGCAGGACCTGACCTTGGACAACTACCGGGTGATCTTTACCGACGCCTCCTGGTATTCCGGCTACATCAATTCGATGATCTACGTGACGATCAACGTGATCATCTCGGTCAGTTTCGCACTACCCGCCGCCTATGCCTTCTCCCGCTACAGCTTCGTCGGCGACAAGCACCTGTTCTTCTGGCTGCTGACCAACCGCATGGCGCCGCCGGCGGTCTTTGCGCTGCCTTTTTTCCAGCTCTATTCATCGATCGGCCTGTTCGACACCCATATCGCCGTGGCCATCGCCCATTGCCTGTTCAACCTGCCGCTGGCGGTCTGGATCCTGGAAGGCTTCATGTCCGGGGTGCCCAAGGAGATCGACGAGACGGCTTTTGTCGACGGTTATTCCTGGCCGCGCTTCTTTGTCCGCATCTTCATTCCGAACATCGCCTCCGGCATCGGCGTTACCGCCTTTTTCTGCTTCATGTTCTCCTGGGTCGAACTGTTGCTGGCCCGGACCCTGACCGCGGTCAACGCCAAACCGATCTCGGCGATCATGACCCGCACCGTCTCGGCCTCCGGCCTGGACTGGGGCGTGCTCGCCGCCGCCGGGGTGCTGACCATCCTGCCCGGGGCCCTGGTCATCTGGTTCGTCCGCAACCACATCGCCAAGGGCTTTGCCCTGGGTCGCGTCTGAGGGAGGAGTTATCATGAATCTGAACTGGATGGCCTGGACTCTGCCGACCGCCATTTTTTTTATCGCCATCTTCTGCCTGCTGGTGGCCATGACCGTCTGGGAGATCCGGCGGCCCGGCGGCGCACCGCGCGTCGGTCTGCTGCGCTTCGAGACGACCCGCGGCGACCGGTTGTTTATTTCCCTGCTCGGTTCGGCCTATATCCACATTCTGTGGCTGGCGCTCTTTGCCGGTCTCAGCCTGTGGTGGGCCTTTGCCCTTTCCTTCCTGTACGCCCTGGCGGTGTTCAGGTGGGTTTAATCGTCGTGGCAGCACCATTGAGCACCCCTGCGGCTACCTGCGGGGAAAACCGTACCATCAAAGAGGAGGTTAACCGATGATCAGAACATTCGTAGCAGCAACCGCAATGGCTGCCGTGCTGGCCGGTCCGGCCGGTGCCCTGGCAGGCGTTGGGGAAGCAAAAAAATGGATCGATGACGAATTCCAGCCCTCGACGCTGTCCAAAGAGGAGCAGCTGCAGGAAATGGAATGGTTCATCAAGGCGGCCGAGCCGTTCAAAGGCATGGACATCAAGGTGGTCTCCGAGACCATCACCACCCACGAGTATGAATCGAAGACCCTGGCCAAGGCGTTCTCCGAGATTACCGGTATCAACATCACCCATGACCTGATCGGCGAGGGCGACGTCATCGAGAAACTGCAGACCCAGATGCAGTCCAACAAGAACATCTACGACGCCTATATCAACGACTCCGACCTGATCGGCACCCATTTTCGCTACCAGCAGGTGGTACCGCTCAGCGATTGGATGGCCGGCGATGGCCAGGACGTCACCAACCCGGGTCTCGATATCGACGACTTTCTCGGTATCTCCTTTACCACCGGGCCGGACGGCAAGATCTACCAGCTGCCCGACCAGCAGTTCGCCAACCTCTACTGGTTCCGTTACGACCTGTTCAAACGACCCGAGTTGCAGGCGCAGTTCAAGGAACTCTACGGCTACGACCTCGGCGTTCCGGTGAACTGGTCGGCCTATCAGGACATCGCCGAATTCTTCTCGGAAAAAGTCAAGGAGATCGACGGCAAGCCGATTTACGGCCACATGGACTACGGCAAGAAGGATCCGTCACTGGGCTGGCGTTTCACCGACGCCTGGCTGTCCATGGCCGGCGCCGGCGACAAAGGCATTCCCAACGGCCTGCCGGTGGATGAATGGGGTATCCGGGTCGACGGTTGCAGTCCGGTCGGCTCATCGGTCAGCCGCGGCGGCGCCACCAACGGCCCGGCCGCCGTCTACGCGCTGACCAAGTACATCGACTGGTTGAAGAAATACGCCCCGCCCGAGGCCGCCGGCATGACCTTTTCCGAATCCGGTCCGGTACCGGCCCAAGGCGCCATTGCCCAGCAGATCTTCTGGTATACCGCCTTTACCGCCGACATGGCCCGGGAAGGGACCCCGGTGGTCGACGAGAACGGCAACCCGAAATGGCGGATGGCACCGTCCCCGCACGGCCCCTACTGGACGGAGGGGATGAAACTCGGCTACCAGGACGCCGGTTCCTGGACCCTGATGAAGTCCACCCCGGTCGATCGTCGCAAGGCGGCCTGGCTCTACGCCCAGTTCGTCGTGTCGAAAACGGTCAGCCTGAAAAAGACCCACGTCGGCCTGACCCCGATCCGGGAAAGCGATATCTGGCATGAATCCTTTACCGAGCGTGCCCCGAAGCTCGGCGGCCTGGTCGAGTTCTACCGCAGTCCGGCCCGGGTACAGTGGACGCCGACCGGCACCAACGTTCCCGACTATCCGAAACTGGCGCAGCTCTGGTGGCAAAACGTCGCCGACGCGGTTACCGGCGACAAGACCCCGCAAGAGGCCATGGACGCGCTCGCCGAACAGCAGGATCGGGTCATGCAGCGGCTCGAGCGAGCCGGCATCCAGGGTGAATGCGGCCCGAAACTGAACCCGGAGCAGGATCCGACTTACTGGCTCAACCTGCCCGGCGCACCGAAAGCGAAACTGGCGAACGAAAAGCCCCAGGGAGAGACCGTCGATTACGACGAGTTGGTCAAGAGCTGGGCGGCAGCCGCCAAGAAATAATCACTGGCAGCTGCTTGGTTGACGGTGGGACAGGTTGAAGCCTGTCCCACCGTACTTTTAGCTAGCGGAGGACAGGTTGAAACCTGTCCCGCCGTACTTTTAGCTAGCGGGGGACAGGTTGAAACCCGTCCCGCCGTACTTTTAGCTAGCGGAGGACAGGTTAAAACCTGTCCCGCCGTTGGTATAGAATAGATTGCAGGAGCACATCATGCCGTCGCATCTACTCGCCATCGATCAGGGTACCACGTCGAGCCGGGCCATCGTCTTCAACGATCGTCTGGAAATCATCGCCTCCGCCCAACAGGAGTTTACGCAATATTTCCCCCACTCGGGCTGGGTGGAGCACGACGCCGAAGAGATCTGGAATTCCACGCTGGCCACCTGCCGGCAGGCCCTCGAACGCTCCGGACTGGCCGCTGCCGACATTGCCGCGATCGGTATCACCAATCAGCGGGAGACCGTTGTCGTTTGGGACCGGCAGACCGGCAAAGCGATTCACCAGGCGATCGTCTGGCAGGACCGGCGTACCTCCGGCCTCTGCGACGAGCTGCGCGGTGCCGGCCACGACCCGATGATCACCGCCAAGACCGGGCTGCTGCTCGATTCATATTTTTCGGCAACCAAGATCAAATGGCTGCTCGACCACGTCCCCGGCGCCCGGGAAGAGGCGGCGGCCGGCCGGCTGGCCTGCGGCACGATCGACAGCTTTCTGCTCTGGCGGCTGACCACAGGCAAGGTGCATGCCACCGACGCGACCAACGCCTGCCGGACCATGCTCTACAACATCTACGAAAATCACTGGGACGAGGAATTGCTCGCGCTGCTCGACATTCCCGCCGCGCTGCTGCCCGAGGTAAAAAATTCCTGTGACGATTTCGGCGCTACCGACCCCGCCCTATTCGGCGGCCCGATCGCCATCGGCGGCATCGCCGGCGACCAGCAGGCGGCCCTGGTTGGCCAGGCCTGCTTTCGGCCGGGCATGATCAAATCGACCTACGGCACCGGCTGCTTTATCGTCCTCAATACCGGGGCAACTCCGGTGGTGTCCACCAATCGTTTATTGACCACCATCGGCTACCGTCTCGGCGACATCAACACCTATGCCCTGGAAGGCTCGATTTTTGTGGCCGGCGCGGCGGTGCAATGGATGCGCGACGCGATGGGCATCATTGAATCGGCAGCCGACACCGGCAAACTGGCCCGCCGGGCCGACATCAACCAGGACGTCTACCTGGTGCCGGCCTTCACCGGCCTCGGCGCCCCCCATTGGGACGCCGAGGCCCGCGGGGCCATTTTCGGTATTACCCGGGCAACCGGCCCGGCCGAGCTGTCCAAAGCGGCCTTGGAGTCGGTCTGTTTTCAGACCCGTGACCTGCTCGAGGCGATGCGCGGCGATTGGCCGGCCATGGGAGACACGGTGCTGCGAGTCGACGGCGGCATGGTCGCCTCCAACTACACCATGCAGTTTCTCGCGGACATCCTCGACGCCCCGGTCGACCGGCCGGCAATCCTGGAAACAACCGCCCTCGGGGCTGCGTACCTGGCCGGTCTGTTCAAGGAACTGGTACCGCCGCCCGAACGGTTCATCGATGCCTGGAAACGCGACAAACGCTTCACGCCGGCACTGGACGAAGAAATCCGCAATCGAAAGTATGCCGGCTGGCAAGATGCGGTCCGCCGGACCTTGACAACAACATAACGGCCCTCGGTCAGCTGCTCTCAACGGGACGAGAAGGCTAGACAAGGCCACGGACGGCCGTGACGGTCGATTGGATGTCTGCGGAAGGCGTCCAGTGACTTTCGTATTTTGCTTTTAAAGATTTCGCATGAATCTTTTGCAGATTTCACTTGAAATTATTTCGCCGACGGACTACAACTTCCATGGATGTAATGGCCTCTGAGTCCTTCGTGCCTTTCGGCTGAATCGTATCTCGAACGCATCACTCATTGACTGATATGAAAACGAGCCCCCCCCGCTTTACCGCGGCCGTGAACGACACGATCGAAACCGATGCCCTGATCATCGGCGGCGGCATGACCGGCGCCGGCATCATGCGCGATCTTGCCCTGCGCGGTATCCGCAGTACGCTGATCGAGCGCCGGGATCTCTGCGCCGGTGCTTCCGGCGGCAACCATGGCCTGCTCCATTCCGGTGCCCGCTATGTATCAAACGACCGCGAATCGGCGATCCAGTGTTGCCGGGAAAACAAGCTGCTGCGAGACCTCGCCCGGCGATGCATCGAGTCGACCGGCGGCCTGTTCGTCGCCGTCGACGGTGACGACCCCGATTTCGCCGCCGCCTTTCCCCAGTGGTGCAGCGCTGCCGGGATTAGTTGCGAGCCGGTGCCCCCGGGCGAGGCGCGCCGACTGGAGCCCCATCTTTCCGAACGGATCATCGCCGCCTACCGGGTGGACGACGCCACCGTCGATCCATTTCGGTTGGCCTTGCAGCAGGTTGCCCATGCCGGCAGCCTGACCGGCAGCACCTATCGACCGCACACCGAGCTGATCTCCTTCGAACAGCAGGACGACCGGCTCACCTCGGCCATCTGCCGGGACAGCCGAACCGGCACTCTGCTGCGCATCCGCGCCCGGCAATTCGTCAACGCCGGCGGCGCCTGGGCCGGACGGATCGCGCTGCTCGCCGGCTGCCCGAACGTGGGCTTGCTCTACTCCAAGGGAACACTGCTGATCAGCAATGACCGGCTGACCAGTCATGTGGTCAACCGCCTGCGGCCGCCCGGTGACGGCGATATCCTGGTGCCCGGCGGTACCGTTTCGGTACTCGGCACCACCTCGATCCGCATCGACGATCCGGACTTGGCCGCCCCGACCGTGGCGGAGGTCGACCGCAATATCGCCGAAGGCGCGATGATGCTCCCCGTTTTGGCCACCGCCCGCTACCTGCGCGCCTTCTCGCGGGTGCGGCCGCTGCTGCCGGCAGGAGGCGACGGCGACGACCGGCACGCCGTTCGCGGCTTTGCGCTGTACGATCACCAGAGCGACGGTCTGACCAATTTTTGCACCATCACCGGCGGCAAACTGACCACCTTCCGGCTGATGGCCGAACAGGCCGCCGACCTGGTGGCCGCCCGCCTCGGCAACACCACCCCCGGCCGGACCGACAGCATCCCGCTGCCGGAAGACGACAGCTGCCGCTGGACCGAACCGGGCGCCGCACCGCGCTACTGGCACCAGGCCGGCAACCGCGACGACATGGTCTTGTGCGAATGTGAAATGGTGCCGCAGTCGGCCATCGACGAGATCATTCGTTGCGCGCCCGGTGCCGAAGAAGAGATGACCCTCGAAGCCATCGCGCTGCGTTCGCGGGCCGGCAAGGGCCCCTGCCAAGGTTCTTTCTGCGGTATCCGGATCGCCTCCTATCTCTACGATCGCGGTCATTACCGTGATAAAACCGGCCTGCACCACATGCGCGATTTCTTCAACGAGCGCTTCAAGGGCATGCGCACCGTCATCCGGGGACCGCAAGCGGCCCAGATGGAGCTCGCCGAAGCGCTGCACTGCGGGGTACTCGGCCTTGATTGGCTGGACGATGACGCCGTCCGCGACACCTTGCCGTGGCGGGCGGAAAACGGAGCCATTGATGATTAAAGAGCACCGTCACGTTTCCTGTCAGCTGGCGATTGTCGGCACCGGACTGGCCGGTTTTGCCGCCGCCGTCTTCGCCGGCAATCGGGGGCTGAGCACCGCCCTGGCCGGCAATACCGGAGCGCTGGCCTATACCACCGGCCACCTCGACCTGCTCGGGGTCATGGACGGTGGGGGAGTGCCGCTGGACGATCCGTGGCAGGGCCTCAAGACCCTGCAGGCCACGCAGCCCGAGCACCCGCTCTGCCGACTGGCCCCGGAATCGATTCACGATGCCTTTGCCGAATTTACCTCCTTTCTCTGCAGCGCCGGTCTGAACTATTCGCCGCCGGGTCAGCGCAACGAAACGGTGCTGAGCCCGGTCGGCACACTGAAGAAAACCCTGTGCACCCCGGCAACCATGGCTCCGGGAACGGCCGCGTTGGCCGAAGGGCACCCCTGCCTGATCGTTGATTTTCGCGGACTCAAGGGGTTTTCCGCTCGCCAGGTGGTCGCCAACCTCGGCGGCAGATGGCCGGGGCTGGGCGCAGCGCGCCTGGATTTCCCGGGCATGAATCACGGCGGACTCTATCCCGAGGTCATGGCCCGGGCCCTCGAGGTGGCAGCCATCCGTGCGCAGCTGGCCGAAATGCTGCGCAAAGCGGCCGGCGACGCAACGACCGTCGGCCTGCCGGCGATTCTCGGCATCCATCGCCCGGACCGGGTACGGGCGGAGCTGGAGGAGTTATCCGGTCTGCGTATCTTCGAGATTCCGACCATGCCACCGGCGGTGCCGGGCATCCGCTTGCGCGAACTGCTCGAGCAGGTCCTGCCGCAGCGCGGCACGACTTTGGTCCCGCAACAAAAGGTCAGGGCGCTCACCTTCAACAGGGACAATGCCCGCCTCGAGCTCTCGGACAACTACGGCCCGATCGTTATCGAGGCCCGGTCGGTGATCCTGGCCAGCGGCCGCTTTCTCAGCGGTGGCCTGGTCGCCGATCCAAGCGGCATCAGGGAAACTTTGCTGGATCTGCCGGTCAGCCAGCCCGGCGGTCGGGCCGACTGGTTTCGGGAGGTCTATACCGACCGGCGCGGTCACCCGATCAATCGAGCCGGCCTCACTGTCGACAATTGCTGCCGGCCGCTGGCCGCAGACGGCCGGCCCTTTGACCGGCGGCTCTTTGGTGCCGGCATCATCCTTGCCAACCAGGACTGGATCCGCAGCCGCTGCGGCGCCGGGGTGGCCATCGCCAGCGCCTACCGTTCGGTCCTGGAAGTCCGGCACCTGCTGGATGGCTGAAGAAACAACTGAAGAGAGCGACAATGGCCGCAGAAACGATCCCCCCCATGCCGATCATCAATTTCAAGCAGCAGGCGCTGAAACTGCTCCCGGAGGGGGCCAGCTTCGACACCTGCCTGACCTGCGGGCTCTGCTCGTCCGGCTGTCCCGCCGCCGGCATCGAAAACATGGATCCGCGCACGTTCATCCGCATGGCCATGCTGGGCATGAACGAGACACTGTCGGTCACTCCCTGGGTCTGGTGCTGCACCATGTGCCGACGTTGCCAGCATGTCTGCCCGATGAGCATCGATATCTCGCAGCTCGTCTTGCTGGCCCGCAGCAACTGGCCAAACGATCGGAAGCCGGCGGGCATCGTCCGCTCCTGCTCCCTGATCCGGTCCACCGACTCGACGAGCGCCATGGGGCTACCGCCGGAAGATTTCGTCTTCGTCGTCAACGATGTGCTCGAGGAAGTGAGGGCAACCCAGCCGGCCTTTGCCCATCTCCAGGCACCGATCGACAAGCGGGGGGCCCACTTCTTCGTCAACCAGAACTCGCGGGAACCGATGAGCGAGCCGGACGAGATGGTGCCGCTGTGGAAGATTCTCGATCTGGTCGGCGCCGACTGGACCTATTCGTCAAAGGGCTGGGCGGCCGAGAATTTCTGCATGTTCGCCGGCGACGAGGCCGCCTGGTATGAGGTCACCAAAAAACGTATCGATGCGGTGAGCGAACTCGGCTGCTCCGTCTGGCTCAACACCGAATGCGGCCACAGCTACTACGCCCTGTGGAATGGAATCACCCGTTTCGGCCTTGACGCCGGCTTCCGGCTGGAAAGCCTGATTACCTACTACGCCCGCTGGATCAGGGAAGGAAAACTGCCGGTCAACAGCGATTGGAATCACCGCTCCATCAAGTTCACCGTTCAGGATCCCTGTATGATCGTGCGCAAGGCCTACGGCGAATCGATCGCCGAGGATATGCGTTTCGTCGTTCGGGCGCTGGTCGGCGCCGACAATTTTATCGACATGCAGCCGAACCGCAGCGCTAATTATTGCTGCGGCGGCGGTGGCGGTTTTCTCCAGGCCGGCATGAAGGAGCAGCGGCGCGCCTACGGTAAACGCAAATTCGACCAGATCCAGGCCACCGAGGCGGCCTATGTTCTGACCCCCTGCCACAATTGCCATTCACAGATGGAAGACCTCGCCGAGGCCTGGCACGGCGACTACCACGTGGTCCATTTCTGGACGCTGATCTGCCTGTCGCTCGGAATCCTCGGGGAAAACGAATGCACCTATCTGGGGCCCGACCTGCTGGAACTGCTCGGCTGAAACGGCCGCCGGGGCCGGTCACCGCGCCGTAAAATCAAAGAGAACCTTCACGGTCCAACCGTCGCCGGTTCGGACGAAGGCCTGCCTGACGGCCGCCGAATCTCGGCAACCATCGCCGATCTCCGAGTCGGTTTGGCTGATCACGGCCAGGAGCTCCCGGATCAGCCACCGATCGCATAACGCTTTATCTTGTTGTACAGCGAGCGCCTGGAAATTCCGAGCATGTCACTTGCTCGGCTCCGATTGTGACCGGTGTGATCAAGGGTCAGGATGATCAGTTCCTTTTCCACTTCGGCAATGGTCATGCCGACACGAATGGTCATCTTCGTATCTTCATTACGATACTGGCTGATACGCGGCGGCAGCTGCCTTAATTCAAGAATGTCGCCGGTGGCGGAAATAACCGAGCGCTGAATTACGTTTTTCAACTCCCGCACATTGCCGGGCCAAGGATATGACTCGAGGCAACTGACAAAACCGGGAGAGAGACCGCGAATGGATTTCTGGAAGGTATCGCAGGCGTTCTTGATAAAATGATCGACCAGCAGGGGGATGTCCCCATGGCGCTCCCGCAACGGGGGCATCGCCACCTGAAGGACATCGAGACGATAGTAGAGATCCTCTCTGAAAGTGCCTTTCCGGATCTCTTCGGGCAGGTCGGCATTGGAGGCAGCGATCATCCTGACGTTCACGCCGATGCTCCTCTGGCTGCCGATACGACAATATTCATTGGTCTCGAGCAACCGTAACAGGCTGATCTGCATCTTTTCGTCGATCGTGGCAATTTCATCCATGAACACCGTACCACCTTCCGCTGCCTCGAAGCACCCCTTGCGCAATGACGTCGCACCGGAAAAGGCGCCGCGTTCATGACCGAACAGTTCACTGGCAACCAGATCCGTCGGTAACGCACCGATATGCACCGGCACGTAGGGGCCATGCGCCCTCGAGCTGAGCTCGTGGATGGCCAACGCGGCAAGCTCCTTGCCGGTTCCCGTTTCCCCGGAGAGTAAGACCGGGATATCCGTGGCGGCGGCCTGACGAATCTGTCGGTAGACCTGACGCATGGCCGTCGATCGCCCGATCATCTTTTCGAAGGTGGTTTTTTCAATTTCCGAGCGCAGCAGCAAGTTGGGGCCCAATTGCGGGCGCCTCGACAGCGCCGTTTCAACCAGGAGTTTCAATTCTTCATCTGTTACCGGCAGCAGAGAGTAGTGGAAAACCCCGGCCCGCAGAGCCTGGTGGGCCATCTTCAGGCGACCGGGAGGAGCAAAGAACAAAACAGGGGTGCCAGGGCACTTGACACAAATCAATTCCAACAGCTCCAGGGCATCACCGGGTTGCCGATGGGCAACTGAACTTGAGAAAAGCATCAGGTCGAAAGCCTCCCGCTCGAAGCGATCACCAACGTCATCGAGGCTGCGTGCAAACGAAAGGGATATACGTTCTGCGCCGAATATACCAATTACCTGTCGAGCCAGATCCCGCCCTTCGTCCACACAGATAATTTTTATCTTCTCCGCTTCCTTGTCGCTCATTATCCTTTCTCTTCCGGAAAAACAATCGTTTGTGTAATTTTTGCGCACATTCATTCATCGATCCGTCTGCCGACCGGTCGCCTCGTGATGGAATTCTAACATTGTTTGCAAATAATACAAGTACTGAACTGAAAGAGAATAATGACCATCATCCCGGGCTGAAGCGAACCCTCGCCTGGTGCTGTCGGGAAGCACGTGTGCGCAAACCAGATTGGGTATTTTCTGCACACTATTTCCCGCTTTGCCAAACCCGCTGGTTGTTTTCTGCCCATCGCCTGCAGGATCAGCGCCCCTCCCCGGAACTGATCCGTTCGGCCTGGTGTTTCTTTATTTTTTTGAAAATCTTCTCCGGGCTGGTTGGTTCTCGCCGAGGCTGGATCGCGAAGGCCCGGCGGAACTCAGAATACCCGGAGGGTGGCGGAAAAGGCGTCCGTTGATAGTTGGCAGGAGTCAGGACAAACCCCGTCCCGTCGCCGGTTGAGCTGTGCTCCCAATGATATCCGCCTATGGTACGCTTTTTGCTAGAATGACCGGAGTACGATTGGACCTCCCCCGGCTCGCCGCATGTGGCGGGCCGCAATCACGACACCTACTTCAGGAGAACCATAGTATGAGTAAGTTGCGCACCAAACATGTCTTTACCAGCGAATCGGTCAGCGAAGGACACCCGGACAAGGTCTGCGATCAGGTCTCCGATGCCGTTCTCGATGCCTGTCTGGCCGTTGATCCCGGCAGCAGGGTTGCCTGCGAAACGGCGGTAACCACGAACTTTCTGATCAACCTGGGAGAAATCAGCTGCAGCGGCTGGGAGCGGATCGACCCGGAAAAAATTGCCCGGCAGGTCGTCCGGGAAATCGGCTACGACAGAGATGAGTTGCTGTTTTCCAGCGACAGCTTCGACTATCTGTGCCGCATTCACTCTCAATCAGACGATATCGCACAGGGCGTTACCGAGGGTGAAGGACTTTTCAAGGAACAGGGCGCAGGCGACCAGGGGATGATGTTCGGTTATGCCACGTCCGCCACCCCGTCCCTGATGCCGGCCCCCATCCATTACAGTCATCGACTGCTGGAACATCTGCAGGCTGTTCGCAAAAGCGGACAGCTCGACTATCTTCGTCCCGACGCCAAGACCCAGGTTTCGGTTCTCCACGAGAACGGGATGCCGGTCCGCATCACCTCCGTTGTCATCTCCCAACAGACAGACGAAATCCCGCTGTCGAAAATCCGGGCCGACCTGATCGAAATCAGCCGTGAACTGCTCGCCCCGTCGAAGTTGCTCGATGACGCCACCGAGTTCTTTATCAACCCCACCGGCAAGTTCGTTATCGGCGGGCCCCACGGTGATGCCGGTCTGACCGGCAGGAAAATCATCGTTGATACCTATGGCGGCGTCGGTTGTCACGGCGGCGGCGCTTTCAGCGGCAAGGACCCCTCCAAAGTTGATCGTTGTGCCGCCTATTACGCCCGTTATGCGGCAAAAAACATCGTTGCCGCCGGACTGGCCGATAAATGTGAGATCCAGGTCGCCTACGCGATCGGTATCGCTCGCCCGCTATCCATCAATGTCGATACCTTCGGCACCGGCAAAGTCGACGATGAACAGATCCAGCAGGTCCTCGAGGCAGAAGAGCTGTTCAACTTCAGGCCGGCGGCAATCATCAGCGATCTGAACCTCACCGAGCCCGACGGCTGGAGCTACCGTGACACCTCGGTTGCCGGCCATTTCGGCAGAGACAAATTCTCCTGGGAACGAACCGACCGGGTGGCAGCACTGCAGGAGGCACTCGGCGTCAACATCATGCAGGTCGCCTGATGGCAAGACGGCAGTAAGATGCGCCTTGCCAGCACACCCGATACCAGCCGGACCAGCGCACAGCCCGGCACCCGGGAGGCAAACCTCGCGTCAAAAATGCTGAAGCAACACGTTTATCACGCAAACAAACAAGGAGTACCAATGAACGCAACCAGTGAAGCAGACGCTCCAAACCATAACGACAGCCTGACGCCTATTTCAGCCATCGTGGCTCCGGGCGGTTCCGCCCCGAAGCATGACTTCCGGGTTGCCGATATCTCGCTGGCCGACTGGGGTCGCCGCGAAATCGACATCGCCGAACAGGAAATGCCCGGTCTGATGGCAACCCGGGAAAAATACGGCCCGCGGAAACCACTGCAGGGTGTCCGCATCATGGGCAGTCTGCACATGACCATCCAGACCGCAGTGCTGATCGAAACCCTCACCGCCCTCGGCGCCGATGTCCGCTGGGCGAGCTGCAATATCTTCTCGACACAGGACCATGCCGCGGCGGCCATCGCCCGCACGGGAACCCCGGTCTTTGCCTGGAAAGGAGAGACTCTGGAGGAGTATTGGTGGTGTACGCTGAAGGCCATGACCTGGCCGGACGGTTCAACCCCGCAGCTCATCGTTGACGACGGCGGTGATGCCACTCTCCTGATGCACATGGGCTATGGCGGCGAGAAAGATCCGTCCCGTCACGAGGCGGCCACCGACAACAAGGAACTGCAGGTCGTCCAAAACCTCCTGCGAGATGTCTATCAGGCCGACAACGGCTTCTGGCACCGGGCCGTTGCGCAATGGCGCGGTGTCTCAGAAGAAACGACCACCGGCGTGCACCGGCTCTATCACATGCAAAAAGACGGTTCCCTGCTGGTTCCCGCCATCAATGTCAACGATTCGGTGACCAAATCAAAATTCGACAATGTCTACGGCTGCCGCCACTCACTGGTCGACGGCATCTGCCGGGCCATGGATGTCATGCTGGCCGGCAAGACCGCAATGGTCTGCGGCTTTGGCGACGTCGGCAAAGGGTCCGCGGAATCACTGGCCGGCCAGAAATGCCGCATCCTGGTTTCGGAGGTCGATCCGATCTGTGCCCTGCAGGCCTGCATGGCGGGATACACCGTCTGCCGGGTCGAGGACGCGCTGGCCACAGCGGACATCTATGTCACCACCACCGGGAACAAGGACATCATCACCGCCGAACACATGAGCGCCATGAAGGATCAGGCCATCGTCTGCAACATCGGCCACTTCGACAACGAAATCGAGGTGGGCCGGCTCAATGAGTGGCCCGGCGTCACCAAGGTCCAGATCAAACCCCAGGTGGATAAATACACCTTCCCGGACGGTCATTGCATCTACCTGCTCGCGGAAGGACGCCTGGTCAACCTGGGGTGCGCCACCGGTCACCCGAGTTTTGTCATGTCCAACAGCTTCACCAATCAAGTGCTGGCCCAGATCGATCTCTGGCAGAACCGGGAAAACCGACCGGTCGGCGTATCAACCCTGGACAAGAAACTCGACGAAGAGGTGGCTCGCCTGCATCTCGACAAACTGGGCGCCGTCCTGACCGAGATGAGCCAGGAGCAGGCGGACTATATCGGCGTACCGGTCGATGGACCGTATAAATCGGAACACTATCGTTACTAACTCCCATGACTGGAAGTCACAACAAACAATGAAAATCGTCATCTCGGTCGGCAGGGCTGGGCGGTCCTGCCTCCAGCTGCTGCGCTGCGGCCTGATCGGCTGGCCTCCGAGGCCGGCAGACAGGCCGTCCATGGCCTGGCCGCCGGTGGCTGACGTCCTGTCAGCCACCCTTCGGGCCTGGTTCTCCGCCCAGCCGGGCCTTCGCGATGCAGCCTCCGGCAGAAC
>CAYSSK010000067.1:0-21207 GCA_964433645.1 uncultured Desulfofustis sp. | reverse complement strand
GGAAAGATTTTTCAGAAATCTTTCCGGCCGCTTTGACCAGATTGTCCATCTCGTCGCGATGCTGTAAAAAATCTACAAAATCATCGACTACCGCAACTTTTCCAGGAGGTAATCTTCAGATTCTATTGAGAAGTTGTTGCGTTTGATGATGTTGTGTCTGCAAGCTCTCACCTCAGTTTCTAAGGTCTGGATTCGCCCTTTGTGGCAAGTTGACTGATCTGTTGTTGGGTCAGAATGGCATCCAGAAGAAACATGGTTTTCCCCCTTATGTCATCATCAACGAGGAACGAGGGGTCAGCGTGCTGGCCTTTTTTCTCTTAACGCTCCCAGCTTCCTCGCTCCGACACGCCGCTTGCCCGCAGGAGCTTGAGGTAGTCGTGCATCTCTTGGAGGTTTTTGTTCTGGGTCCAGCGGCCATCGGCAAATACTCCGTAATCAGCACCGCCCATGGCGGTGGCAAAGCGCACCGAATTACCATAGAAGAGCCACTGCTCGACCCATTTGATCTCGATGGCCTCGTCAAAGGGGTTTACCCCCTGCGGGATTCCGGTGGCAAGCCCTTCTTCCCAAGCCTGGCTGAGAATTTTGGTGGCCTGCAGAGTCATGTGATTGGAGGTTTCAATGGACTTATCCAAACGGAGGAAATGGCCGTCAACCCATTGTCGGCTGTGACAGCCGAGACAAACCGCCGTCATCTTCGCCTGACGACTGGCCATCTCATCTTCATCAATGAGAAATTCGCGCACCGGGGTGCCGTCCAACTCAGTAGGCAGGTTGAGCCCCGCGGCGTTGACGATTGACGTGGTATCCGCAGATATCGGGTGGGGATGGGCGTACGGCAGGCCGAAAAGCCGCCAGGGCAGCCGGTCGTTCATCCGATGACTTCGCTTGGCGAGGGTCTCGCCTTCTTCATCGATCACTTCACTGACGTGGCAGGTGGCGCAGGTCGGTGCGGTAAAGTCCTTGCCGATCGTCCAGGGGACTGCCTCAAAATCCCAATACTTGTCCATCGCCTTCTGGATCTTGCCGTGAACACTGACCGAATAGACTTTATAGGCGGGGACATCCGGCCCTTTGTGACACTGGGCGCAGGTATAGGGTTTGCGGGCCATTTCGATGGAGAACTGATGCCGGGTATGGCAGGAAGAGCACGCGCCGCTGCTGCCGTCGGGGTTGAGTCTGCCGACCCCGGCGTTGGGCCAGTTGGAAAGAGTTGGGAAATCCATCTCGCCCATATCTGTGTCACGAGTCTCCAAGCCGGTCACTTTGACATCGGTGCCATGGCAGGAGAGGCACGAGTCGGCATCGCTGATCGAGTCGGACCCGTGAAAGGTCATCGCCCCTTGTTCATAAACATGCATGCCGTTGGTGCTGTCGACCATCATCTGATAGAGGGGATTATCGACCAGATTACCATAGGCCTGTCCCATCAGGTTGTCGGCGAACTCCTCGACTTCCACTGGGTGGCAGCCGGCACAGTCGGCCGGGGAGACCACCGTATGGACGGTGAAACCATTGTGCTCGAAACTGTCCGGATGCTCATCGGCATTCATCGTATGGCATTCGGCACAGCCAACCACCGTTTCGGCCAGTCCGTCGGCCACCTCTGCCGCTGAAATCCGGCGCTGCTGCGGTTCCTGTTTCAGCGCCTCGGCAGGAATCACCCGGGCATGTCGGCTGCCCCGCCAATCGCCGACAATTCCAGGGGTCACGATCGCATGGCAATCGATACAGGCTTCGCTGTCTCCACTTAACCCGGAGGCCGACAATCCAGCCGGGACCGCCAACAGCGCGCTGATTAACAGAAGACGCAATACGGTATTCGAGAATGCTGCGGTCGACATCTCTTCCTCCTTTTATTACAGGCTAGGCAGCACTATCTTCTGATCCTCAATAAATGTAGTATAACAGATCGACATCTCTTCTCAAATAAATCCACTATTTTTGTTTTGGGAACCAGAGTGAAATCAACACTTCTTTTTCTCCACCTCACAGGAAGCTTCCAACTTTTTCGCCTTACCTCTCCCGCTCTTTTCCTGTCTATTGACACCTCGATTTGTTCATTGATCGTTGATCCGGCTGCTGGTCAAGCCAGTCATCCTCTGCCGCTCTTATTCTATTCGCCTGCAGCCGTTCATCATTGCCATGACAGTGGCACATGATACCACGGTAAAAATAGCTGAATAGGAAATGTCCAGATCAAGAAAAATACCGAAAACTACAGGCCCAAGAGCGGTGCTGATAACCATCACGGCAATAAAAATACTGCGAATTTGCCCTATGTTCGCTGTTCCGTATATTTCAGCCAGCATTGCATCCTTGATGGTGTTGCCGGCTCCGTATCCTAAGCCTATGAGAGTCAATGCCAGAGGATAGACGATGCGGTGTTCAAAAAAAATGAGTGCCAGCAAACCAAGAAGATAGAAAATCATGTGATACGGAAAAAGTCTTTTGGCCGTGAACCGGTCCACCAGCGGGCCGATACCCATCATACCCACGGCTCCAGCCACTGCGAAGGCCGATATGGAAGCGGCTACCCATTCGGAACTCCAGCCTTTCGCCGCGCCCAGCTTAAGCTGGAAAAAGAAGATAGCCGTGTTGGTAAAGCCGACCATGAACAAAACCGGTGTTATGATCCAAAACCTTTTTTCCCAGACGACATGTATGACCGATAGTTTTGGTTGGTTTTTCCGTGTTGCTTGAGGCCGCCCGCGGTGGGCTCGCAATCGAACTTCCGAATGGCTGAGCAGGACAACGATCAGGGGCGCCACCAGTATAACACATGCAAATGCCGACACCTGCAGTGCTTCCCGCCAACCAACGGCCTCAATAAGTAACGTTATGAGAAGGGGCAAAATCGCTTCGCCCGCCGGGTGTCCGGTGCTGGCCGCGCCGATGGCTTTCCCCCGGTTGGCGTTGAAGTATCGTGCCATGCTCGATATGGAAGTATGACTCATGAGTCCTTGCCCAAACAGCCGTAACCCGTAAAAAGCAACCAAAACCATGACAATGTTGTACGAAAACGAGAGCAGGAGCAACGCCGATATCAGGCCAGCGGTAACCAATAAGCTATAGCGTTGGGTGTCGATTCTATCGAAAAAGCCGCCGGCCAGGGGAAGAGTTGCGGCGCTGCCGATGGTGGCAATGGCATATATTGCCCCAAATTCGGTGTTGTTTATGCTTAAAAGCTGCTCAATGGAAGGCACATACAGAGATAATAAAAAGGTTTGCCCGAAACCGGAAATGAAGGAAAGCAGAAAGCCAAAAGCGATCAGGCTGAGATTATAATTGAAAAATAGATGCATTCGGGAATTTTGGGGTCAGCGGGAATTCAGCGCCCGAGCGACTGCATCATCAGGCTCAGAGAATCTTCCTGCCGAGGGGTGCAGAGCACCCGAACGTGGTTGGGCATCATTACCCAGGCTTGGACATCAACTACATGTTTTTTGGCATAGTGAGCGTGCCAGCCGGCATATGCCTGATAGTCTTTTTCAGCAGCAAAGCAGATTTGACGATTTTTGCCGCGCCGGATGATATGAGCCGGAATGCCGGCTGGTAATATTCTCGATGGCCGAGCCATTGTCTGTCCATTATCAAAGGGTGTACTATTGCTTTATCGGAACAGCCTTAACTGCTGGATGCGATATTGCAATATCTAATTTTATTCTGACCCCCATAACACGCGATCTTGCTGCTCATATGCCGGAGGAGCTGGGCTGCTCGGTCAGCGCTGTTGGCTCCGGCGAGGAGGCGGTTGCCCATGTCCGTACCCATCCGCTCGACCTGCTGCTGTTTTATATGAAAATCAGTATCACAGGCTGAACTCCCCGGGCTGGTTGATTCTCTCGGAGGCTGCCTCGCGAAGGCCCGGCTGGCCGGAGAATCAGGCCCGAAGGAAGGGTTTTTGGGGCCAGCGTAAAACTCACCAAGTTTACCCCGGCCCTTTATTACGAGTCGTGCGCGGCATCACGGAGGCGGCCGTTCCGGAGGGGTGAGCCGTTAGAGCCCTCTTTTCTCGAACAAGAGAAACAACAGCAGAGTCACTCCCCAGAAACCGGCGACAACCAGCCAGGTCGACAGCTTGAGAACCTGGGGCAGGCCGATCTTACCATAATCCTGCCAGGAGATTACCGTTGCCTGCAACAGCGGATAGATCTCGGCATAGATGGCCGCGCCAACGACCATACCGGCGATGGCGAACAGGGCGTGCCAGCGTCCCTCACCGAGTGCTCCGACGGAGGTTCCCGGACAGAACCCCATGATTGCCCAGCCGGCGCCGAACAGGGCTCCGCCGCCGACGACGGCCCCGATATTCATCGGTTTGTGGCTGAGCGTGATGATTCCCAGATCGCTCAGGGCGAGGATGCCGACCATGCCGACCAGAATCGAGGAGAGCATGAATTTGAGGATGGTCATATCCTGCAGCAGCAGCGCTCCGATCTGTTTTTCAAAACGGAGAACCCGTCCTTTCTGGAGCAGAAAACCGAAGATAACGCCGGTTGCCAAGCCAAGCCATTGTTCGGTATTCATCATGACCTCCTGTTATAGACAAAGGCCGCGACGAGCACGCCGATCGCAAAGAACATGATCAGGGCCACCAGGCCGCTGACCGACAATTGCATCATGCCGCTGAGGCCGTGACCGCTCGGACAGCCGTCGGCCAGACGGGCGCCGATCATCGCGACGATGCCGCCGAGAAAGGCGCCGATGGCCCGTTTGCCGATCGACGGCCCGAAGCGTTTTCGCCAGATCGGGGGCACCATCTCGAAGCGGAAGCTGCGATCGGTGATCGATGAGATAAAGGCGCCGAAAAAGATGCCGACAACCAGCATAAACTGCCAGTCCACCTTGATCTTGGTCTTGGTGAAATACGCGTTGTGCGACAGGTCGCGTTCCGTTACCTCTTCCTCGAGAAAGCCGGCGGCGCGGACGAAGGTGGTCGAGGCGCCGAGATAGGTGGTTTTTCCCACCAGCTCGGTGGTTGCCAGCACCGAGACAATGGCCAGTACACCGAGCAGCGCTCCGGCCAGATACGGACTCCAGCCGCCATCGTTGGATGTGAGATTCATCGGTTGTTCCTCCACGGTTGACTGTTGACGGCCATTGTTTCTTCTGCAGGCGAAGGTTGCCGGGTTATGTTGATCGATCAAGTTCTTTTTGCTTTTCTTTTTTTCCGTTCGTTCCTGTCTGTTTCGTCTTTTCCAGCGATTCACCGAGTTCGTCGATCCAGGTGCGGTTTGACAACTGGACCCCGCTCAGATAGGAGGCGCGGCCGATCAGGTGGGCGGCCACCGGGGTCGTCAGCAGCAGCAGGAAGATGATGGTGGCGGCGCGCAGAGAGATCCCCAGATCGCGGTAGGAAACGACTTCGGCAACGACCAGCAGGCCGACGCCGAGGGTGCCGGCCTTGGTCGCCGCGTGCATCCTGGTCAGTGCGTCGGGTAGCCGGACGATGCCGAGCGCGGCCATCAGGCAGAGAAAGGAGCCGAGCAAGAGCAGGAGCGAGGTGAGGATATCAATCATCGGACTTCTCCTGAGATTTTTTTCTGACGGTTCGGTGAGCCACCCGCTGGATGAAACGGGCCAGGGCGACTGTGCCGAGAAAGGCGATGCAGGCGTAGGCGATGGCCACGTCGAGGTAACTGGTCTCTCCCGTATGGATGGACAGGGCGACGAGAAAGGCGACTACCAGCAGGGACAAAAGGTCCAGTGCGATAACCCGGTCGGCGGCCGTCGGCCCGGCCGCCAGACGCCACATGACCAAGGCCATGCCGGCCAGCAGCACCAGCAGGGCCGCCTGGCCGCTGAAATCGAGAAAAGCTCCGGTATTGATCATGTGCGCAATACCTCCAGGACGCGCCTTTCCAGGCCGTTTTTAATGTCCCGGCGGGCCTGTTCGACATCGTCGAGGAACATGATGTGGACGTAGAGGATTTTCCGGTCCGTGGACACATCGACGCTCAGCGTGCCGGGGGTTAAAGAGACCAGGTTGGCAACCAGGAAGATCTCGAGGTCGGAGCGTGCCGCCAGCGGCACGCCGATGATCCCCGGCCGGTTGATGTGGCCGGGGGTGATGATGTCCCACAACACCTTGAGATTTGAGATGGCCAGTTCCTTCAGGAAAAAGCCGATCAGGTTGATGGCCTTGGGAAGTTTCTTGAAATACCGGGTGTCGTGGTAGAGGGGTTGGGAGAGCCAGAGGGCGAGATAGCCGACGAAAAAGCCGAATAAAAAGCTGGGGATGGTTCCCTGGCCGAGCAGGGTGGTGAAAACCACGGCAAAACCGATATTGAGGGCGAACAGGCTCATGGCGTCCCCCCAAGCACCGCCCGGATATAATCGCGGGGGTCGAGGAGCTGGTCGGCGGCGGTCAGGGCGAACTGCAGCAGCGGTTCCATCAGCAGACCGAGCAAAACCGTAGTCAGCGCCAGTACCAGTATCGGAGCAAGCTGCCAACTCGAGAATCGCTCGTCGACCTGCTGCTCTTGCGGCGCGGCCGGGGCCGGTTTCCAGAAGACCTCGGTCCAGATCTTGGCCATCGACAACACGGTCAGCAGGCCGACGAGTGCAGCCACGACAGCCAGGGTGTAGTGCTGGATTTCCAGCGCTGCTTTGATGATGACCAGTTTCGCCCAGAACCCGGAGAGCGGCGGAAAGCCGGCCAGCGCAAAGGCCGGGATGAAAAAGGCGACGGCGACAAGACCATGACGGCTATAGAACCCGCCGACTCGCGGCAGGTGAAGGGTGCCGCCTCCCTGGCGGATCAGACCGCTGACCAGGAACAGGTTGGCCTTGACGATGATGTGATGCACCAGATAGACGATGGCGCCGGCCAGCGCCAGCGGCGTCAGCAATGCGATGCCGAGGGCCATGTAGCCGACCTGGCTGATGATAT
Source organism: uncultured Desulfofustis sp. (assembly GCA_964433645.1). GTDB lineage: Bacteria > Desulfobacterota > Desulfobulbia > Desulfobulbales > Desulfocapsaceae > Desulfofustis. Next base: position 14,312 of record CAYSSK010000067.1, on the reverse strand, counting down.
GAAACGAGAGGATGCGCCGCACCTCCATCTGCGAGGCCGCCCCGATAACCCCGAAAAGCATGGTCAGGCCGGCGATCACGGCCAGTGTGCTATGGGTAACGGCGGCGGTGGAGCTGAACACCAGGGTGAACAGGCGCAGCAGCGCGTAGATGCCGACCTTGCTGAGCATGCCGGCAAAATAGGCCGACACCGATACCGGCACGGTGTGATAGGAAGCGGGCAGCCAGAAAAAGAGGGGAAAGAGCGCCGCCTTGATGGCAAATGCGACCATCAACAGCATCGCCGCCGCCGTCAACAGCGCGTCGTTGCCGACCAGGGTGATCTTGCCATGCAGGTCGGCCATATTCAGGGTGCCGGTCAGTCCGTAGATCAGCCCGATGGCGGTGATGAACAACAGGGTGGAGACCAGGTTGATGGTGACGTATTTGACCGCGCCGGTCAGCTGACAGGGACGGTGGCCCATGACCAGCAGGCCGAACGAGGCCATCAACATGACTTCGAACCAGACGTAGAGGTTGAACAGGTCACCGGTGAGAAAGGCCCCGCAGATCGCCCCGGTGAGGATGCCGAGCAGCGAATGAAAGCCGCTGCTGACCTGTTCGGCGGTGATGTCGCGGCAGGCGTAGACGGTCACGGCGGTGTGGATGGTGGCGGTGATGAGGACCATAAGAGCGCTCAGGTAGTCGGCCACCAGGCAGATGCCGAACGGCGCCGGCCAACTGCCGAGCCAAAGCGCCGCAACGTTGTTTCGGGCGATCAGGATAAACAGCGACACGGTGCTCGCCAGGTGCAGTGCGGCGCCGGCCAGCGCGACGGCCTGGGCGATGCGGGGCCGGTCCCGGGCCAGCGCCGCCAGGATGGCGGCCGTCAGGGGCAGCAGGATCGGCAGGATGAGCAATTGGTTCATAGCTCGCTCTCTCGCCGCAGCTGTTTGATATCCTGCTGGGTCCGGATCAACGGTTCCGGACAGGAGTCGTCTTCCCGCCATTCCTCCTGGAACGGCGTTTCGTCAGAGTCGAGCGTTCCGGTATAGGCGTAGGTCCGATAGAGCAGCACCAGCAGAAAGGTGACCATCGCAAAGCCGATGACGATGGCGGTCAGGATCATTGCCTGGGGCAGTGCGTTGGCGGCCGGCCGCGACAGGATCTCGGCTCCGGCCTGGATCAGCGGCGGCTGCTGGTTCTCGAGCCTGCCGGCAGTAAAGATGAGCAGGTTGATTCCGTTGCCGATCAGGGCCAGGCCGAAGACGAACTTGATCAACACGCCGGAGAGCATCAGGTAGAGAGCGGCGCCAAAAAGCAGGCCGACCAGGCAGGCGAGCAGCGGCTCCATCTCAGAATTCCTCCAGAGCCAGCAGTACCGCGAGAATGGCGCCAAGTACCGCGAAAAAGACTCCGACGTCGAAGAGCAGCGGCGTCCCCAGCCAGGGTTTATCGACCGGTCCCCACCAGACCCCGGTAAGAAACGGCTGGCCGATCAGGAGGGCCGGCAGGCCGGCGGCAACGGCCAGGCCCAGACCGAGCAGAGAAATGGTGGTGGAGCGGAGGCGGATGGCGGCCCGGACCTGTCCGGGGCCTTCAGCGATCACGAACAGGGCGAAACCGGTGCCGGCGACCAGTGCCGCGGAAAAGCCGCCACCCGGTTCATGGTGCCCGCGCAACAGCAAATAGACGGCAAAGACCAGGATCAGGCCGACCATCAGGCGTGTTGCCGTTTTTAGGATGACCGAGTGCATGTTACGGCTCCATCGGTTTACGGATCAAGGTGACGGCGGCCCAGGCGGCAAGCACGACGACGATGATTTCGCCGAGGGTATCAAAACTCCGAAAATCGACGAGAATGACATTGACGATATTGCGGCCATGCGCGGCCGGATAGCTGTTTGCTTCAAAAAAGGAAGTCAGGCCGCGATTCAGCGGCGCTGAGTCAACGCCGATCAGCAGCGAAGCGAGCAGCAGGCCGCCGGCCAGGGCCAGAGAGCCGTCGAGGCAGCGCCGCCGGATGGTGCGCCGGCGGGCATGCTCGATGGCCGGTAAGCGCAGCATGACCAGGGAGACGAAGATCACGGTCAGCGTTTCCACCAGAAGCTGGGTGAGCGCGATATCGGGTGCCCCGAAGAGCAGAAAGATCAAGGCCACGCCGGCACCGACCCCGCCGAGCCCGCCGATCGCCGCAAGTCGCTTGCGGGCCGTGACGACCACCAAGACGGCTCCGGCAACGAAAACAAAAAGTGCCAGAGCAATGCCGTCGACGCTTTCCGGCCACAGGCCCGGAACTCCGGTCAGCTCGCCGACCCACGGCCAGCCGACAACGAGAATTACCGTACTGACAACAACCGCCAGGTAGAAATGCAGGGAACCGTTCTGCAACCGTCCGGTGAGCAACTCGGCACCGCTCATGAACCCGGTGAGGCCACGGTCGTAGATCCCCTCGCTGGTCACCGGCAGGTTCTTGACAACGGTGGCAACGAGTCTGCAGGCGTGGTGGCGCAGCAGGTAGAGAGCGGCACCGCCGGAGAGCGTCACCAGGCTGAGCAGCAGCGGCAGATTGATGCCGTGGAAAAAGACCAGGCGAATGTTTTCCGGGCCGGGATGAAAGGCGCGCACCGCCGGCTCGATCAGTGCGTGTGAGACCCATTCGGGGATCAGCCCGAAGAGAATGCCGAGCCCGCCCAGTATCAGTGGGCCGAGCCACATCGTCCACGGAGATTCATGGATCTGCGGCCGCGGCGCGCGGGTGGGTCCCAGAAACGGACCGAGGAATACAATGGCGGCGACGGCGGTCATCAGCGAGTTGGCAAGCAGCGCCATGGTGACGGCAAAAACCGGATACATCTCCCTGGTCAATGCTCCTTCGTACATGATCTCCTTGCCGATAAAGCCGAAAAAAAGCGGAAAACCGGCCATTGACAGGCAGGCGGCGCCGACGGCCGCAGCGGTCAGCGGCATGGTCCGCCACAGACCGCCGAGGGAATCGAGGATTCGGCTGCCGGCGCCATGGTCGATTGAGCCGACGGCGAGGAACAACGCGGCCTTGTAGAGGGCATGCACCAGCAGGAAGGTGACGGCGGCGGTCAGGGGCGGGGTGGTTTGGCCGCCGAGAAACATGGTCAGCATGCCGAGCGCCATGATTGTCGTGTAGGCCAGGATGCGCTTGAGGTCGAGTGGACCCAGGGCCTGCACGGCGCCCCAGACGGCGGTGAAGCCGCCGATGACGACCAGCGCAGTCGTCCAGCTCGGTGTGCCGCCGAGCAGCGGATGGCAGCGCATCAGCAGGTAAATGCCGGCTTTGACCATCGTCGCGGCATGGAGAAAGGCGCTGATCGGCGTCGGCGCACTCATCGCGTTGGGTAGCCAGAAATGAAACGGAAATTGTGCCGACTTGGTCATTGCCCCAAGCAGCACGGCCAGCAGAATGAAGGGATAGAGGGTATGCTGCCGGATCATCTCGCCGGTGGCCGGCCAGGCGCTGATGATCAGCGAACCACCGGCGATCTTCAGCAGCAAAATGCCGAGCAACAGGGCCAGACCGCCACCGCTGGTGACCAGCAGGGACTGCCGGGCATTCTCGCGTGCCGTTTTGCTCTCGTGATCAAAGCCGATCAGCAGAAAGGAAAAGATGGTCGTGGCTTCCCAGAAAACAAAGAGCAGCAGCAGGTTGTCGGCCAGGACCAGGCCGAGCATGCTGAGCATGAAGGCATGCAGGAAAAAGAAATAGCGGCCGCACTGGCGATGCCCGTTCAGGTAGGCCGATGAGTACAGACTGACGAAGGTGCCGGCGCCGGTGATGATCAGGGCGAACAGCAAGCTCAGGCCGTCGAGGCGGAACCGCAGGGAAAGATCGAGGCTGGGCAGCCAGGGAGCATCGACCAGATATGTCTGGCCTTCGATGATACCGGGCCAGAACCGGCAGATCATGATGAACAGCAGAGCGGGCAGGAGGCTGGAAAGACGTCCCGTGCGTCTGCAGCGTCGCGTCAACAGATCGTGATCCGTATGCACCATGGCAGTCCGGCGGAAGAGTCGAAATAACGCGGGGGCGATCACCATGACCGCGCCGGCGGGCCATCCAGGCCGGCTCTGAGCAGAAAACTAGCTGGTATGTCGATGCAGCGCAAGGCTTTTAACAATCAGACGGGAAGCACCGTGCCTTTTACGTTTGTCTCGCCGAACATATCTGGCAGAAGAAAGACGAAAACGTCGGTAATGCTCTACAGCAACGGCAACAGACTGTCCCGGCTGGTCCGGAGAAGGTGCTCGGGCGGAGCCTTCGTTTCGGAAGGCTCCGCACCTGATGCAATCAGGGAAAGAGTTTTTTCAAACCGTCAAAGCCCATCGTATAGATGCCGCTGATGACTTCCTCGGCTTGCTCGGCTGATACACCCTTCGGGGCAAATGTTGAAGACCAGCTGACCTCGCACTGGTCGGGGCCGATGTCAGTAACGGTGATGGTGCTGCGATAGTGTTCGACCGGGAGGGGACCGCTGACGATCGAGTAATCCAGGGATTTGCCCGCATCATCCAGTCGCTCAAGCTTTTCGAGAAGTTGGGCCCCATCCTGCAGGGTCAGCGTGCGGGTACTGCCAACACCCGAACCATCGACGGTACTGTTGGCCACCGCAGCAACAAAGGCGCCCAGCCCGTTAAAATCGCTTACTGTCTGCCATACGTTGTCTGCAGAAGCATTGATCGTTGTTTTCAGATTAACACGTGTCATTTTGCCCCCTCTGGAAAATAAGTTGATTGTGATGTGCCGTCTGTCACGGCAAACAGTGAAAACTTATACAAAACAATCGATTAAAAGGCAAGCCTCACCGGTTATGGAGGCTTATGCCGGTACCGTTTTGAACAAAGAGAAGGCGATCGGGCGACGCAGGCAGCGGTCGCCCGATCGGAATTCGGGTCAGCGTCTGCTGATCCGGTCGAGCAGCGTACCGTCTCGGTCGAGCAGTTGAATCTCCAGCGGCATTTGGCCGAAGGCGTGGGTCGAGCAGCTCAGGCAGGGATCGTACATCCTGATACCGTGCTCGATCCGGTTGAGGATGCCTTCATCGATGGTTGCGTCGGTGATGTAGCGTTCGGCGATCTGCCGGACCGTCTTGTTCATCGCCAGGTTATTCTGGCCGGTGGCGACGATCAGGTTGGCTTTTTGCAGAATGCCGTTTTCATCGACATGGTACTCGTGAAACAGCGTACCGCGCGGCGCCTCGGAGACCCCGACACCGACCAGTTGGTTGACGCCCGCTTCGCTGCGCACCCGGGAATTGGTGATGTCGTCGCCCTCCAGCGTCTCCTCGATTTTCTCCAGCGCGAAGAGGATCTCGATGAGCCGGGCGTAGTGATAGTGAAAACTGCTGATAATCGGCTTGCCCCGCTCGCCGAGGCGGCGGAATTGCCGCAATTCCCGGTCGGCGCGGGCGGTGCCGACGAAATCGCAGATATTGATCCGGGCCAGCGGCCCGACCCGGTACATGCCGGCCCCGTCGTCATAGCCGAGCGGTTTGTAATAGGGGAATTTCAGATAACTCCACGGCTCCACCGCCTCATCGTAAATGCTGCGATACCGGGCCGGGTCGATGCCTTCCTCGAGCAGCTTGCCGTCGGCGTCCATGACCCGGAGCAATCCGTCGTAATGTTCCAGGCCGCCGTCCGGAGTTACCAGGCCACCAAACAGGCTCGGAAAGTGGCCGAAGGACTCGATGTCTCCGGCATAAGATTCGAAGCTGTCCTTGAGCAGGTCGAGCGCCAGTTCGATGATATCGAAGCCGTCCGGAAGCAGCCGTTTGATATGGTCACGATCGTCCGCCTGCAGAGGTTGGCGGACGCCGCCGGGCACCGTCCAGGACGGGTGAACGCTCTTGCCGCCGAGGATGCGGATGATTTCCTGGCCGATCTGGCGGAGCCTGATGCCATTCTTGGCGACATCCGGATAGGTGGAAACCAGCCCGACGATGTTGCGGGTGGCCGGATCGCTGTCCATACCGAGCAGCAGGTCGGGGGCGCTCAGGTGGAAAAAACTGAGCGCGTGGCTTTGCACGTATTGGGCCCAGTTCATCAGCCGGCGCAGTTTCTCGGCGGTCGGCGGGATTTTCACGCCCATGATCGCGTCGCCGGCCTTGGCCGAGGCCATCAGGTGCGAGACCGGGCAGATGCCGCAGATCCGGGCGGTAATACCCGGCATTTCCCAGAAACTGCGGCCTTCGCAGAATTTCTCGAACCCTCTGAACTCGGTGACATGAAAGCGAACATCTTCCACCGCGCCGTTATCGTCGACGCGGATGCTTATTTTGGCGTGACCCTCGATACGGGTCACGGGATCGATGGTAACCGTTCGGCCCATGATTCTGTTCCTCCTGGGAGCAAGTTGTTCAACCAAAGTATCTCATTTCCTGCGTCAGACGCACCGGCTGCCCATCGAGCAGGGCGCTGACCGCCCGCCAGATATGTTCCGGATCGGGTGGGCAGCCTGGAAGATAGGCGTCGACGCGGATCACCTGGTGCAGGGGCAGCACCTTTGGGATCAAGGCCGGCATGATGCCGTCCTCTTCCAGCCCGCGCGGCGCCTTGCCCGGGCCTTCCTGGTAGACTTTGGTCAGCAGGTCGTCGACCTTGAGCCGGTTGCGCAGGCTGGTGACGTTGCCGGTCACGGCGCAGTCACCGAAGCTGATTACGATCGACGAGTTGCGCCGGATGATTGCCGCCAACTCCAGATGGTCGACATTGGCCACCGCTCCCTCAACGAGCGTCACATCGACCGCTTCCGGGAAAGTCTTGATGTCGGCGATCGGACTGTAAACCAGATCCACTGCCTGGAACAGGTCGATCAAACGTTCGTCAAGGTCGAGCAGGCTCATATGGCACCCGGAGCAACCGCCAAGCCAGGCAGTTGCCAGGTTGATTTTCTTGTTTGGTTTTTGTGTTTTCATGACGTTATTCCTTTTCCCGAAAAAATGCCGAGACGATGCCTGAGGTTACCAGTGCCATTCTTTCCGCTCGCGGCCGTTGAGGATCCAGGACAGGAAGGAGTGGCGTTTTTCCATTTCTCCGACCGATGAGCCTTTTTCGAACAGCGCTCCGGTCGGGCAGACCTGGACGCATTTGCCGCATTTGGTGCAGCTGATGCTGTCTCCCCAGGGGCGGTTCAAGGCGGTGATGATCCGGCTGTTGGTGCCGCGGCCCATCACGTCGAGGGTATGGGCGCCCTCCACTTCGTCGCAGACCCGCACACAGCGCATGCAGAGAATACATCGATTGTGGTCCATCGTAAAATTGCTGTGGCTGGCGTCGATCGGCAGATCAGGGGCCAGGTATTCGTAGCGGACATGGTCGACCCCCAGTTCGGCGGCTTCGTATTGCAGCTCACAATGGCCGTTCATGACGCAGACGGCGCAGGTGTGATTTCGCTCGGAGAGCAGCAACTCCATGGTGATGCGGCGATAGTTGACGAGCCGCTCGCTATGGGTGTAGACCGACATCCCCTCCTGGACCGGGGTCACGCAGGCGGCCAGCAGCCGGTTGGAGCCCTTGACCTCGACCAGGCAGAGCCGGCAGCCGCCAAGGTCGCTGATACCGTCCATGTGGCAGAGCGTCGGGATGTCAATTCCCTGCTCCCTGATCACCTCGAGCAGTTTCTGGTCGCCGCGGGCGCTGACCAGTTCATCGTTGATATGCAGGGTGACAACGGACATTATGAAACCTCCGTATCGTTTTTGGCCTGCAGGGTATGGCGGAGCAGATCCCGGGTCAGCTGCAGCGGCGGAACCTCGGTCATCGTACATGTGCCGGCAGGGCAGGTGTGGTTGGTAATGTGGGCCTCGTATTCCTCGCGGAAATATTTCAGCGTGCTGAGCAGCGGATTCGGTGCCGATTGGCCAAGGCCGCAAAGGCTGGTTTCCTTCATCATCACGCACAGCTCTTCAAGCCGGGCGAGGTCGTCGGCGGTGGCGCTGCCGTTGGTGATGTGCTCCAGGATGCGGTGCAGCTGAACGGTGCCGATCCGGCACGGAACGCATTTGCCGCAGCTTTCGTCCATGCAGAACTCCATGAAGAATTTGGCGACGTCAGGCATGCAGCTGGTGTCGTCCATGACCACCAGACCGCCGGATCCCATGATCGAGCCGAGCGCGCTGAGGCTCTCGTAATCGACCGGAGTGTCCAGGTGATCCGCGGGGATGCAGCCGCCGCTCGGACCGCCGGTCTGGGCGGCCTTGAATTGCCGGCCATTGGCGATGCCGCCGCCGATCTCGAAAACGATGTCGCGCAACGGGATACCCATCGGTACCTCGATCAGGCCGGTGGTCTCGACGGTGCCGGCCAGCGCGAAGATTTTGGTGCCCTTGCTCTTCTCGGTGCCGATGGCGCCGTACCAGTCGGCGCCGTGCTCGATGATCGGTGCGATATTACCGAAGGTCTCGACGTTGTTGATCAGCGTCGGCAACCCCCAGAGGCCTGTTTGAGCCGGATAGGGCGGCCGAGGCCAGGGCTGGCCGCGGCGGCCCATGATGGAGGCCATCAGGGCCGTTTCCTCGCCGCAGACAAAGGCGCCGGCGCCGATCCTGATGTCGATGCGAAAGCTGAACGAACTGTCGAGCACGCGGCTGCCGAGCAGGCCGCGCCGTTCGGCCATGCGGATCGCGTTTTCCAACCGCTTGGCGGCGATCGGATATTCACCGCGCACGTAGATAAACCCCTGCTCGGCGCCCACCGCATAGCCGGCGATGGCCATACCCTCGAGGACCCGATGCGGGTCCGACTCCATCAAGGTCCGGTCCATATAAGCGCCCGGATCGCCTTCATCACCGTTGGCGATGACGTATTTCTTGTCGCCCGGTGCCTTGCGTACCAAGTCCCATTTCAGGCCGGCCGGATAGCCGGCGCCGCCTCGGCCGCGCAGGCCGCTTTTGATCACTTCCTCACAGACCTCGGTCGGGGTCATTTCCCGCAAGGCATGGGCCAATGCGCTGTAGCCGCCCCTGGCCACATAGCTCTCCAATCGGGTGGGGTCGATCAACCCGCTGTTGGACAGCACCACTTTTTTCTGTTTGCTGAAAAACGGCAGGGCGGCGGGCAGGACGTTGCGCTCCAGTGGTTTTGGGTCCGGTGCGGCGTGGGCCAAGGCGATTTCCCGTGCCAGTTCCGGGGTCACCTGTTCGTACATGACATCTTCCCGGCCATTCACCTGGACGGTAACCAGCGGGCCGCGGCTGCAGGGTCCCATGCAGCCGGTGGAGGTGACGGCGACCTCGGCTTCCAGATCGTGTTCCTTGATCAACTCCTTGAAGGTCTCGATCACGGCGGTAGCGCCGGAGGACAGGCACGGCGTGCTGGCACAGCACAATAACCGGCAGCGATAGCTCTGCTGTTTTTCCTGTTCGCGTTCACCGATGGCTTGTAATTCTTCCCTGTTCATGATGCGCGCTCCTCCTGCTCCTGCCGATTGGCGGCGACCGCTGTTTCACCGTTGCTGTCTGGGGATGCGGCGACGACCTCCCTGATTTTCTGCAGCGTCGACTCCGGTGTTTCTTTGCCGAGAACCTCGTTATCCACGACCAGGACCGGGGCCAGCCCGCAACTGCCCAGGCATCGAGCCGTTGCCAGGCTCAGCGTGCCGTCGGCGGTGGTTTCTCCCGGCTTGACCGAATATTCGTCCTGGATTTTGGCGACGATTTCGGCCGATCGTTTAACGTAGCAGGCAGTTCCCATGCATACGACGCAGGTGTGTTCGCCCTGCGGTTCGAGGGAGAAAAAATGGTAGAACGTGGCAACGCCGTACACCCAGCTCTGGGGTAGTTTCAACTCCCGGGCGATGTATACCATCAATTCGTCGCCCAGAAAGCCGAACGCCTCCTGGGCGGTATGCAGCACTTCAATCAGTGCATCCTGTTGGTAGCGGAACCGTTTCAGGGTACGATCAACCAGTTTGTAGCGCGGATCGGAGTGCACCGCCTCCTGCTTGGCAGGTGCATTTTTGTGTTTACTTGTAGTAGCCATGGCACCCCTGTTCTGAGATAAGTGTTGATCCCGCACGCGTCTGGACAGCCCCATTAACCACCTGCATCCGGAGGGGTAAGACCCCGAAAACAGCGGTGTCAAGGAAGGTCCTGACGGGTGACGAGTAGATAAAATATAACTGGTCAGACCAGCTGGATATTACTGAAGAGGAGATCGTGTAACACGAGGAAATGAGTGGGACGGTTATGCCTACGTGGCTTGTTTTCATTGTTTTTGAGGCAAAAAAAACAATTTCTTATAGTGATTCTCGGAGACAATTTTGGCCTGACATAAACATGGTCAGACCAAAAAAGATAATAGCATACGTCGACCAGGTTTGACAAGTCCTACAAATGGAATGACCGCCTGTTCTTTTCGTTACTGGCGTATTGTCGAATGGTCGGTTGGTTGGCAGGATTGCCGGTGCGGGCTCCAACGTCTGTAAACTCTGGTCAGCCGATTCGGCGCTGGGGGTTTTGATACGGCGATGATCTTGGTGCCGGCTTGAATACCACGGTAACCTCAGCGCGATAGGGGTAGATCTACGCTTTGATCGCAACGGTCATGCTGGTGGCGGTGGAAAGCTGAATCGAGGCGCCGACCGGTACGGTATGCAGGCCCGTCAGAAAAGGGAAAAAAAGCGGCCAGGAGGACCGCACACAGGCCGTTCGTTCTCTCAGGTTGTTGTTGGTGTCAAACGTTTGCAACCATATTGTAACATGTTGGCATAATGGTCAGTTCCGCAAAGGGTCCGATAAGGATGATCGGTGGTTGGGCAGCCAGAGGAAACGGGAGAGGTCGACCCTGCCATCGGAGCTCACCGTTACTCCTTCCGCTTCCAGCAGCTGATGCTGCAGAAGGTGCTCCATTGACAAACGCGGGGGAATGATCCCGTCTTTATTGACGACACGGTGCCAGGGCAATTGCCACGTTTCCGAACTGCTGGCGAGTAACCGGGCGATCTGCCGGGCGCCGCGGTGGTTGCCGGCCGCGGTGCTGATCAAGCCATACGTGGTGACCGTACCGGCTGGGATGGCGCGGATGATGTCAAGTGCCTTACTGGTAAAAGGTGTCATGAGTGGGTGATGCTCGAGCAGACCAATCTATTCCCCTACGTCGATCTCTAATTGCGACGCTCCACACAGCGATGGGACTGGTGCGCGAGCTTTTTACGCCGATCTTTGCGATCAGCAGAACCATCGGCTGGACCTCGCCTTACCGCGTCAGTTCTCGTAGCTGGTCAACTCCCTCCTGCAGCGTGTCGATGGCATTGCGCAGCTGTTGCTGGAAATCGGGCGGCGCCTGCTCTGTCGGATCCATCGGTTCCTCCTTGGCCGCCGGCACGGGAGGGGCCACGGCCGGCAACTTTCCGACCAGGGCATCGATGGAATCGTCCAGGGTCTGGTGCATGACCACCTGCCGCGAATCGGCCAGGATGATTCGTCGCAACTCCGGAAATTCAATGCTTTCAGGCTTCAGGAAGACCGGCTCGGCATAGAGGATGGAATCACCGAGGGGGATCACCAGCAGGATACCGCGCAACACCTCGGAGCCCACCTGGCCCCACAAGGTGAACTGCTCGGAAATGACCGCGTCATTGTCGATCCTGGCCTCGACCTGGCTGGGGCCGTCCACGTGACGACCGGTGGGGAACCGGAACAGGACGAGGTCACCATAGTTCTCGCCGTCGCTGCGGGCGGCCATCCATCCTACCAGATTGTGCCGGTTGATCGGGGTAAAGGGCTGGATGAGCAGAAACTCCTCCTTTTCTTCGCCGGGCAACCGAGCGACAATATAGTAGGGTCGCAGCTGCACGTCGGTCTTGCCAAAGGAGGTCTGCCTGGGCACGGACCATTGGTCCTCCTTGTTATAGAAGACGACGGGATCTTCCATGTGGTACTGGAGCAGCATCTCGGTCTGCACGGTGAACAGATTCTGGGGAAAACGAACATGGGCCTGGAGATAGTCCGGCATCTGGTCTCTGGATTTGAAAAGGTCCGGGAAGATGGCCTGATAGGTGCGGATTAGCGGGTCTTTGTCGTCGTAGATGTAATAGTCGATACTGCCATCGTAAGCGTCCACCACAGTCTTGACGCTGTTTCTGATATAATTGAAGCTGTTTTCCCACGGAGTGGAGTAGGGATAGCGATTGGTCGTGGTGTAGGCGTCCTGGATCCAGAACAGGCGACCGTCGGCGACCACCGTGTAGGCCTCCCGGTCTCGCTGGAGAAACGGGCTCACCGTGGAGAAGCGCTCGTTGATGGTACGCCGGTATTGGATCAGGCTCTCCGAGCTGATCTCCCCGGAAATGAGGATATTCAGATCCTTGAATTGCCAGGCGTATATCAGACGGCGGAAAAATGAACTCAAGCGCACGCCGCCGTTCCCATCATAGTGGGTGTACACCGGGCCATCCTGGCCGGGATAGTTGAACTCCTGCATCCTGCTGTTGACGATGGCGTATTCCAGGCTCTTCAGCCCGTAATAAATATCGGGACGTTCCAGCGGAATCTTCCCCTTCGGGGGCAAGTCGCGAACAAAAAAGTCGGGTCGGCCGCCGGTCTGCACTTCGGTGACCGGGCTCATCGCCACGCCATAACCGTGAGTGAACTGCAGGAATCTGTTGACCCAGCGCTGGGCTTCGCTCGGAAGCTTTTCCGAGGAAAGTTCGCGGGTGGCCAGCATAACCTGACGGAGCTCGTCGTCGACCTGGTAGCGATCGGTATGCACCGTCAGAAAATCGTAGTAGAGCCGGAAAAACTGGATCTGATTGTAGCTCTGGAGCAAGGGGCCCTCGTCCCAGAGCCTGATATTCTTGATGGTCCCCTGGTTGGCGTCGATCGTCTCGTGGGTCACCGCTCCCCGGGCGGGATGGTCCTTGGACTGGAGGCCGTCAAGCCCGAAAGCCGTTCGGGTGGAGGCGATATTGTTGGCCAGATAGGGTTCCTCCCGGGCCAGCTCGCTCGGTTCCACAACCAGACGCTGTACCAGGCCGGGAAGGACATTGATGGCCAGCACACTCAACACCAGCCAGCCAGCCAGCGCCCAGATCGCGTATCGGTTATGCCGCAGATACGCGCTTGCCAGTAAGACCCCCGCCGTGACCAGGGCCACCAGGCTCAGAATGGTTCGAGCCGGAAGCGTAACCAGCTCGTCCGTGTAACCGACACCGTACACGGCGCCGATCTGGGAATAGAGCAATTCATAGCGGCCAAGCCAGTGTCCGGCGGCAATGAGCACAAAAAGCAGGGCTCCGAGAACGGCCAGGTGGGACCTGACACTGCCCGTGAACTCGAACAGCTCCTCTCGCAGCATGCTGCTCAGGTAATAGACGGCGGCCACCAGGGCCATCGTGGCGAGCACCGCGCCCACCAGCCAGGAACGCAGGAACTCAAGGGCCGGAAGTGTAAATATGTAGAACGAGTAATCTCTCTGGAAAATCGGGTCTTGGGTGCCGAAGGCGTCCTGATAAAAAAAGCGCAGCACGGTCTCCCATTGTCCGGCCGGAGAAGAGGCCAGGACCAGGGCCACCAGAATAACCGCAGCCCCGCCCAGGATGACCATGAGTTTACGGGCGGAGTTATAAATACTCGGGGTTATCTTCTCTGCCTGTGGCCGGATACGCCCGGTATTGCGCAGGGCTGCAACGAGGTTGGGAACGGCCAGAACCAGAAAAAGCAGAACTGCACCAATGAACAGGACAATGCGGGTACCGACAATCTTTACGAGCACCCCCTGATGACCGACACTGCTGAACCACAACCAGTCGGTATAAAAAGACTGCCCCCAGCCCATTAACAACCACAGCAGGATCAGGGCCAGGGCGACCACCCCCAGCTTGATGTATCGTGTCAATTTGGAAAAGTCCACATCCTCCAGTCTGATGTTCGGAAGCTGGCTCCGCAAATCACCGGGCCCGTACCCATTACTCATCAGCGCTCCTCCTTGGGAAAATTCTATCCTGACAATAATGGTTTCGATTATGACATGAATCTTACGAGACGGCAAGAATATCCAGGAATGAACCTGCTGTGGGATATCTTACGCTGCAAAATTTCCGACCGAGATGACGATTTTCATTGTTCGTTGTGACCTCTGGTCATGGGGGGTAGAAGCTAAAAAAAATGATAAATGATGAAGATAAAGGCCAGCGCGGCAGGTAACCAGCGCCAGGGTTCACCGCACCACCGCAGATCTCTTGACGTTTCGATTGTCTGTATTACGATAAGCGTATATGACTATCGTAATAGGGAGCAACACCATGCTCAATGAAACCATGAAAGCGATCCAGAGAGAGATCCTGCTCAGCTTCTGGAAAATCCA